>JAOPYM010000306.1 GCA_025964615.1 Actinomycetes bacterium | reverse complement strand
CCTGGACGACCCGTACGACCGGCTCCCGCTGCTGCGCCTGGACCACGGCCGTACGCCCCGGATGCAGGTCCTTCATCCCGAAGGCCGGCATGACCGTGCTCGCGGCGGTGAAGAGCAGCAGCGCGGCGACCACCAGCTTGTGCACGAGGGACTGGGTCCCGCCCGCCAGCGGCACCCGCCTGGGCACCCCGATGCCGCGGACACCCGCGGAGATCTCGACCAGCACGCAGATGAGCAGCTGCGCCCATGCCAGCCAGACCAGGCCCACCAGGATGTGGATCAGCGTGGTCGGGCCGATCTGCTGGGTGAACTCGTCCATCGTCGGCAACTGCCGCGGAATCGGCGACCCGAACACCGTCAGCAACCCGGCCGGGACCCCGCCGACCAGTGCCGACAATGTGATCAGGGCGAGCAGTCCCGCGAACACGTCTCGCGCGCTGCGCCTGCCCCGCACCTTGACCGCCTGCTTCGTCGCTGCCATCACGTTTCTAGTTACCCGTCTGTGGCTGGGCGGACGCCTTGCCTGTCATAACAAACGATTGGAAGTTGGGAACGATGCTGAGAAACTGCAACGGTGCCGAGATCGTGACGGTGACATCGACGCGGTTCGCCCCCGCCGGTGTATCGCAGGTCGAGGCGATGATGTTCGCCGTGTAGGCATTGATCAGCGTCTTGGCCTTGGCGCAGGTGGTGCCATTGGGCCCGTCCTCAATGATCTGCACCTTCCCGCCGGCGCGCAAGGTTTTGATGTCGATGTTGTTCGCCCCCGCCCGGGCCGCCTCTTCCGCGATATCGGCCGCCCGCTGGCGCGCGTGAATCGCGAGGCCCCCGTCCACCAGCAATCCCGCGAGCAGGAAGACGATAATGGTGAAGAACACCGTGAACATGGAGATCGTCCCCTCCTCTCCGGAGGTGGGCGTGCCGTCCGTCATCACTACCCCCGGTAGGTATAGGTGTCGATCGGGGCGGCGGCCTGACCCGTCATCGTCCTGGTCGTCGAGGCGCCATTCAGAAAAAGAATCTTCATCAGCGTCAGATCGCCCATGTCGACGTCGCAGGTGACGGTCACGACGACCACCCCGCCGGCGTGCCAGTTGCTCGTATCGGTACTGGCCGAGGGCCCGTTCACGCACCAGTGGACGCCCGCCAGGCTCAGCGCCGCCGCCGATTGGGCGAGCCCCCCGGCGGACTGGCTGCTGCGGGCGACCGAGGCCGCCCGCGCGGCGTCCCTTGCGGCACCGTCGATCTGACTCTGCACATCCACCATCCGCCCCACTCCGGCGAGCAGCACGAGGAACGCGATGAAGATCGGTGTCATCAGCACCATCTCCAGCGACATCGCACCGCGTTCGGGAGTACGGGCACGGGGGGTCAGCGGCGTGGTCGTCACTTGCAGTTGATCCCCCCATTCCGGTCGGGACGGAAACACTCGATCGGGCCGCCGGCCCGCTCCTTCACCGAGATCTTGACGAACGGGATCAGCATCACCGCAGTCCCCGACACCTCCACCCATCGGTTGTTGTTCGCCATGTCTCCGCCGGCCACCGGGGTCAGCCCCGAGACGAGCCCTCCGCCCAGCTGATCGGCGGTCAGCTGGGCCTGATCCTGCGCGTCCTTCTGCCAGTGGCTCGACAGGTCGGTGCGTGCCACTCTGGCTCCGCTCTGCGCGGCCCCGAGCGCGACCTCCCTGGCGTAGTAGACCAGCGCGAACTGCACCACCAGGAAGATGAGGCCGAGCAGGAGCGGCGTCAGCATGGCCCATTCCATGGAACTGACGCCCGAGTCCCGTTCCCTGCGGCGGATCCGGTACATGAGGTCAGTTGTACGTACCGGGGGTGGTGCTGATGTTGCTGGCGGCGGTCTGGAGCTTGCCCCAGATCAGCGCGCCGACACCCACGGCGATCAGCGCAAGGGCGCCGGTGATGATGGCCCACTCGATGGCGGAGGCGCCCTTGCTGCGGTCCTCGGTGCGCATCCTGTCGAAGCGCGAGGCCAGCCAGCCCCTCAGGTAGAGGGCCGTCGGGTCGTTCAGGGGGTTCATGACTGCTCCTTCGGGATTTCGTGCGAGTCGATCAGGAGGCGAGCACCCGGATAAGGGCCGGATAGGTGAGGAAGAGCATGAAGGCCGCGCAGAAGAGCAGCTGGGCGACCAGCATCGACTGCGATCGTTCACCGGCCCTGCCCTCCAGGTCGGAGATCTCCCGGCTGCGCATGGACGCGGCGCGGGCGGTCAGCGACTGGCGGACCTTGGCGCCGTCGTCGGCGACCAGCGCCAGCGCCGCGGCCAGGTCGCGGAGTTCGGGGATGTCGAGCTCCTCGCCGAGCAGCCCGAGGGCGTTCCAGGGGGTCAGCCCGGTGATCCGTGCGTTGGACAGGGTCTCCCGGATGCGCCGCAGCGCCCAGCCGTCCCCGATCTGCGAGGCCGTCATCAGCGCCTCCGGCACGCCACGGCCACCCGACAGGTTGAGGGACACCAGATCGAGGAAGGCCCCCACGACATGCCGGAAGTCCCGGCGCCGCTCACCGGCCTCCTGCCGGAGTTGCAGATCGGGAAAGAAGAAGAACATCGCGGCGAACAGCAGCCCCATCCAGAGCGGGACGACCACGGGCAGCCCGAGGAACACGCAGTACGCGGCGATCAGGGGCGTGGCGAGAAGCGCACCGACCGGCAACAGGAACTTGGTGGCGAGGTAGGCCTCAAACGACCGGTCCAGGATCGCCAGGTCCGCCCGTACGCTGTGCCGCTTCCAGCCCCGCGCCTCGTACAACCTGGCGAGCGCCCCGCCGACCTCCCCCCTGAGCCCACGGGACGCGGCCGGTGCGGTGCGGGATTCCTGGCGGCGTTTGTTGGCCGAGTCGAAGGCCGCCAGGCTCGCCGCCAGACCCGGCCGCATCGGGAAGAGCGCGAGGGACAGCACGAACAGTCCGAGTCCCACCGCCCCGCCGGCCAGCAGCGCCAACGACATCAGCCACCACCTCCCGCGTCCATCGTGGCCCGGCCCCGCAGCGGCAGCCCCTCCTGCCAGCCGGCGACCGTCGCGGGCGCGTCTGCGGGCACTCCGCCCTGCGCGGCCCGCTCGCCGAGGAACCGCTGCGGCAGGTCGTACCGCGACAGCCTGCGCAGCCAGAACAGGGCCGCCGCGTAGAGCGCGATCACCACGACCAGCACGAGCTGCCCGAGCACCCCGTCGTACGGCTGTACATAGGTGTGGTTGAACACGGCCAGGCCGATCGCCATCCCGACCGAGAAGCCGATGACGATGCGGACGCTGCGCCGGGTCGTACGGCGGTCGGCCTCGACCCGGCGGCGCATGTCGAGCTCCGCCCGCGCCGACCCGGCCAGGGCGCTGAGCATGTCGCGCAGACCGGGTCCCCGCAGCCGGGAGTTGAGGATCAGCGCACCGATCACCAGATCCGCGGAGGAGTCGTCCATGTCGTCGGCGAAGCGCCGGAACGCATCCGCCATCGGGACCCGCATGTGCATGCGGTCGACGAGGTCGCGCAGCGGCTGCTGGAGGGCGGGGGCGGCAGCGCGCAGCGAGGACGGGATGGCCTGCTCCAAGCCCACTGCCCCGGCGATGGTGTCGCGCAGCGACTCGGTCCAGGCGGCGAGCCCTTCGAGCCTGGCCATCGCCTTGCGCTCTTCCGCGGCGCCGCCCGCCACGCCGTTCCAGCCGACGACCAGCAGGCCCGCGCCGATCCCGGCGACCACCCAGCGCGTCGCGATCAGTACGACGACCCCGATGACGACGCCGGCACCGATCCTCGTGGACAGGCTCCGCAGGAACTCCTCGCGGTTGCGTTTCGGCGTCGGCTTGCCGGGGCGGGCGGGGAAGCCGCGGATCGAGAGGATGAGGAGCAGGAGGCCGCCGCCGAGCACGGCACCGGACAGGATCGCCTCGAAGACGTCGATGCCGAACACCATCAGCTCTCACCTCCCGGCACACAGGTGACGCGAGAACCCAGGGGTCGGTTGTCACGCATCACCACACCGCCGAGTTGCTCGGGGAGTAACCCTGGTCGGCGAGGTCGTCCAGGCACGAGATGGGGGCGGCGGGCATCGCCGCTCCCGAGGGACCGGCCGCGAACACCTCTGAGGACAGGACCCGGCCGTCGACCCCGGTGACCTCACGGATGCTGGACACGTACCGGCGCAGCCGCCCGCCGTGCGCGTAGTCGTTGCGCTTCTCGATGAAGACGACGAAGTCGATGGCCCCCGCGATCAGCATGTGGCTGGCCTCGATCGGCAGGCGTTCCTCGGACTGGATCGCGTACGTCGCGACGCGGTTGAAGACCTCCATCGACGAGTTCGCGTGGATCGTCGACAGCGAGCCGTCGTTGCCCTGGGTCATCGCGTTCAGCATCGTGACGATCTCGTCGCCGAGAACCTCGCCGACGATGACGCGGGAGGGGTTCATGCGCAGGGACCGGCGAACCAGTTCGGCCATCGAGATCGCGCCCTGGCCCTCGGAGTTGGGCAGCCGCTGCTCGAACGCCACGCAGTTGGGGTGCAGCTCGGGGAACTGGTCGAGCCCCAGCTCAAGGGCACGTTCCACGGTGATGAGCCGTTCGTGCGCGGGGATCTCGTTGGCGATCGCCCGGAGCATGGTGGTCTTGCCGGCGTTGGTGGCCCCGGCGAGCATGATGTTCTTGCGGGCGAGCACGGCGGCCCGCAGGAAGGCGCCGATCTCGGGGCTGAAGGTGCCGTTGCCCATCAGGTCGGACAGGAAGACCTTGCCGAGCCGCGCCCGCCTGATGGACAGCGAGGGGCGGGCCGTCACGTCCATCACGGCCGACAGCCGGGAGCCGTCGGGCAGCCGCAGGTCGAGCTGCGGGTTGGCGGTGTCGAACGGCCGTGAGGACAGGCCGCTGTACGCGGCGAGGATCTGGATGAGCTCGACCAGTTCGTCGTCGGACTCGGCGACCGGTTCGGCCATCGTCTCGCGGCCGTCGGCGTACCCGATGAAGACCCGGTCGCAGCCGTTGACGTCGATGTTCTCGATCTCGGGGTCCTCCAGGAGCGGCTGCAACCGGCCGACCCCGAACAGCGCCGCGTGCACCCCGGCGGCGAGCGCCTCCTCCTCCTCGGCGGACGGCGGACGGCGGCCCAGAGTGATCTCACCGCGGGCGAACTCGTCGAGCACCATGGAGATGAGGGCGCGGGCGAACTGCCGCTCGTCCTCCGGCGACATCGGAGCAAGACCTGAGGCCGCGTCCGCCCTGCGCTGCTGGGCGAGGCGGTCACCGACCTCCTGACGCAGCCGCTTGACGACACTGTGGTCCATCTACCGCCCCCTCTCCGAAGGCGCGGGCGGCGCGGGCTGCGCGAGCGGTGCGCGCGGCCGGGCGGGATCGGAGGTCACCCGCACGTCCACCGGAAGTGCGGCGCGGACCGGCAGCCGTCCAAGCAGCCCGCCCGCCAGTTCCCGGGCCGAGCGGATCAGGAGCGACTTGTCGAGCCGTCCGCCCCACTGTCCCCTGAGCAGCTCGGCACCCTTGGGGTCGTACGCGAAACCCCCCAGGACGGTCGCGGGCAGCGAGGCCTGCGCGACGATCCGTTCGACCTCGGCGATGGAGCCCCGGTAGTCGCGGGGGTCGGCGATCACGACGACGCCGATCGGTGCGCGGGTCCGGGACTCGGCCGAGGTGAGGACCCCGATGCGTTCCCGCAGGTGGGCGACCTGCTCCAGGGAGGCCCTGGTGAGCAGCACGATCATGTCCGCCTCGCGGAGCAGATCGTTGAGCGGGGACCCCGCGCCGAGCCGGCCGCAGTCGGCCAGCACGTCGACGGGATGCAGCGAGGCGAAGCACCGGCCGAGGGGCGCCCACAGCCAGGTGAGCGCTTGGGCCTGCTCCGCGTTGGTGACCCCGGCCAGTACGTCCAGGCCGCCCACCAGGCGCTGCGCGTGCTCGGGGATCTGGTCGGGCCGCAGGCCGCGGCGCGCGGTCGCGGCGAGGCTCAGCAGGCCACGGGACGGGTTGAGCATGCCGCCGCCCTCGGCCGGCAGCCGGTAGACCAGGTCACCGCCCGCCTGGTCGCACTCGGCGACCAGGACCGGCCGGGGCCAGACCGCCCCCAGGGCGATGGCGGCGGTGGTGACGCCCGGGGCCCCCTTGTCTGCGGCCAGCGCGATGAGTGCCATCCGTCAGGGGGTCTTCCGGGGAGTGACCTGCTTGGGCGGCTGGCTGGTCTGCGGCGGCGGCGGCTGGACGCTGACCTTCACCCCGGCCGGGAGCAGGGCGATGGCGATCGCGCCGGCCGAGGAGGCCTCGACGACCAGCTGCGTCTGGTCGGGCGGGATGGCCACGTCGATCAGCGTCACGTCAGAGCTGCCGCTGGTCGAGGGACCGCCGGGCACGTACGTGATGATCGCGTCGTTGGCGAGCAGCAGCCCGCCCTGCAGACTGCTGTTCTGCCCGGCGACCGAGTACAGGCTCAGGTGCTGGCCCACCATCAGCCCGCCCATCGGCAGCTGACCGGCCTTCAGCGCCAGGCCCACGACGACGCGCCCCTTGGTGGCCTCCGGGGTGCTGGACAGCATCGCGTTGGTCAGCAGCGAGCCCTTCACCAGGGGTATGGCGGCGTACGCCGTGAGCACCTGGGGCTTCTGGTCCCAGCTGATGTAGTCGATGCCGGTGTTGCCGATCTGGACCTCGGTCAGGACGGTCTTCGTGATCTGCTGCCCGGCGGCGACCGGCTGCGAGATCTGGATCGCCGACACCCGCTGACCGCTCTGCATGACCAGGTATCCGCTCGCGAGCGCACCCACCAGGATGAGGATCACCGCGACGGCTGCGAGAGCGGGCTTGCGCTCCCTCGGGGGTACGGGAAGCCGGGGCCCGGCGGTCGCGTTGAGCCGGTTCCCCAGGCCAGGGGTGTTCGGCTGACTGGTCTTCACCACTGTGCCAACTCCGGGAGTGCAGACAGTTCCGGAGCGACCCATGCTGGCGGTCTTGACAAGCCCACGTCAACGGAATCATCCAGGTGACGCTCTCTTGTAACCGCACGGCCGAATTGATGATCACTCAAGCCCTTACGCTCGGTCACAATTGAACATCTCAAACCTCAATGGCCACATCCGGTCACTCTTACCCCGTCATGCGGACTTCACTCCCGGACAGCACGTATGGCAAGGGCTCACCACGGCGGGGGCCGAGCGAAATAGGGTGTGCCCGAAGCTTGGATCGCGGAGGGCATGAATGCGCATCTCGCTCACGGTGCTGACCGGGCAAGGCCGTACGGACATCGCGATCAATGGCGACTCCGATATGACGGTGGCAAGCGTGGCGCGCTCACTCAATGCGACGCTAGGTGCTGACTCCGCACTCGCGGAGGTCGTACGGCATCCGCGCGCACACTGGATCGGCGGACCGCCGGTGGAGACCAAACAGCCGCTCTGGATGGACGGGCGGATGCTGGATCCGCAGGCCAGAGCGGCACGGGTGCTCAAGGACGGAGCGCTGGTCACCATCGACGCGGGCAGCGCACCCGCGACCGTGACGAGCGAGCCCACCGGACCGGCCGAGATACGGGTGGCGGGCGGTCCCGCGTCCGGGACCGTGCACCGGCTCGGCCTGGGCACCAGCACGCTCGGCACGTCGCCGGAGGCCGACGTCCGGCTGAAGGACCCGGGGATCCCGTCCCGCTCGCTGCGGGTCACCGTCGAACGCGGCCAGGTGACCCTCGAGGTGTCCAACCGCACCGACGCGACGCTCGACGGCGCACCCGTGCGGGACCGGGCGGTGTGGCCGGTCGGCGGGATGCTCAAGGTCGGTTCCTCGGTGCTGACGCTGGCGCCCGCCACGGCCAAGGACACCCACCTCGAACCGCTCGACGCGGGCGGCCTGGCCTACAACCGGCCGCCGCGCATCGCCCCGCTCCGGCCGGTCCGCCGGCTCGAGGTGCCGCAGAAGCCCGAGCGCAACGACAAGCAGCGGCTCCGCTTGTTCGGTGCCCTGCTGTTCTCCGCGTTCGGGATCGTCATGGCGTACGCGCTGCACCAGTGGTGGTGGGCGCTGTTCGCGCTGAGCTGGCCGATCATGCAGGTCGGCGAGTGGATCGGCGACCGGATGCACGGCCGCAAGTCGTACAAGAAGGCACTGAGGGAGTACGAGCAGGACGTCGTCGCGTTCGAGGCCGAGGTCGAGCGGCTGCGGCAGCGCGACGAGCGCGACCGCCGCGCCCTGCACCCCGACCCCGCCGAGATCCTGCTCACCGCGACCGGGCCCCGCAAACGGCTCTGGGAGCGGCGGCCCGCCGACTCCGACACCCTGCAGCTGCGGGTCGGGCTGGCCGACCTGCCCGCCCGGATCGAGCTGTCCTCGGGGAAGCCCCCGCTGGCCCGTACCGTGCCGGTCGCGCTGCCGCTGGCCGAGCTCGGGGTCATCGGGCTGACCGGTTCGCGTACGGCGTCCCGGGCGCTGGCCCGCTGGCTGGTCGCGCAGGCGGCCTGCCTGCACAGCCCGCGCGACCTGGCGATCGTGGTGCTCTGTGCCGATCCGGACGGCGGCGAGCACTGGAACTGGGTGCGGTGGCTGCCGCACTGCGCGCCGCGCGAAGGTGAGGACTGTGCCGTGCTGGTCGGTACGGATCCGGAGTCGGTCGCCCATCGGGTGACCGAGCTGGCCATCCGGATCTCCGACCGGCGCCGGGACGCCCAGGCCTCCGCGTCGTTCTTCGGGTCCGCGGCGCACGCCCCCGTCCCGTACAACATCCTGGTCGTGCTCGACGGCGCGCGCATGCTCCGCCGGGTGCCCGGCATGCCGCAGGTGCTGTCGCGCGGACCCGAGTTCGGGCTGTACGCGATCTGCGTGGACGATGACGACCGGACCTTGCCGGAGGAGTGCACGGCGGTGGCCGCCTGGTCGTTCGACGCGCCCTCGTCGGTGCTCCTCAAGGGCCACGGGCTCGAAGCCGTCGGGCCGGTGCTCGCCGACCAGGTCTCCGTGGCCTGGTGCGACCGGGTGGCCCGTGCCCTCGCCCCGGTGCGGGACGTCTCGCGGGAGGACGCCGAGTCCGGTCTCCCGGGTACGGTCCGGCTTCTGGACCTCCTCGACATGCCGAACCCCACCCCGGACCACATCCTCGCCTCGTGGACCGGTGGCCGTACAAAGGTGGCGGTGGGGGTGGCCGGGGACGGGATCTTCTCGATCGACCTGGTCAAGGACGGCCCGCACGGGCTCATCGCCGGTACGACGGGCGCCGGCAAGTCCGAGCTGCTGCAGACCCTCATCGCCTCGCTCGCGGTGGCCAACCGGCCCGACGAGATGACGTTCGTGCTGATCGACTACAAGGGCGGCGCGGCGTTCAAGGACTGCGCGGCGCTCCCGCACACCGTCGGGATGGTCACCGATCTGGACGGGCATCTGACCGAGCGGGCGCTGGCCTCACTCGCCGCCGAGCTCCGCCGCCGCGAGGAGCTCCTGCTGCAGGCCGGTGCCAAGGACATCGAGGACTACCAGGCCCTGTGCGCCGAGAGTCCCGGCCGCGATTCCGCCGGCATGCAGGCGCTGCCGAGGCTGGTGCTGGTGATCGACGAGTTCGCGGCGATGGTCGGGGAACTGCCCGACTTCGTGGCCGGGCTCGTGGACATCGGCAGGCGGGGACGGTCCCTCGGCGTGCATCTGATCCTGGCGACGCAACGGCCTGCCGGGGTCGTCACCGCCGACATCCGGGCCAACACCAACCTACGGATCGCCCTGCGGGTCACCGACACCGACGAGTCCACCGACGTGCTCGACTCCCCCGACGCGGTGAAGATCTCCAAGAACACACCCGGGCGGTGCTACGTCAAGGCCGGGGCGGCATCTCCGCAGGCCATGCAGTCGGCCCGGATCGGGGGCCGCAGGCCGGGCGGCGTCAAGGGCCCCGTCGCCGTTTCGGTACGGACGCTCGAGTGGGGCGGTCTGGGCCGCCCGCAGCCCGTGGAAGAGGCCGTACCGGATGAGGAACCGGTCACCGACCTCGCTGTACTCGTGCAGGCCATCAGGGAGGCGGCAGCCCGCCGGCACCTCCCCGAGCAGCCCTCGCCATGGCTCGAGCCGCTGCCCGGAAGGCTGGTGCTCTCGCCGCGGATCGCCGCGGGCGGGTCCGTGGTGGAGCCGCCTCCGGTGGAGTTCGGGGTCACCGATCTGCCCGAGTCGCAGGGACGTGCGCCACTCGCCCTCGACCTGACCACCTCAGGCCACATCTATGTCGCGGGGGCGTCCCGTTCGGGGCGGTCGACGGCGCTGCGGTCGCTCGCCGGGGCGGTGGCCGCGTCGTGTTCGCCGTACGACGTCCATCTGTACGGGATCGACTGCGGGGCCAACGCGCTGCTGCCCCTCGTCGCGCTGCCGCACACCGGGGCGGTCGTCGGGCGGGACCAGCTGGAACGGGTGGAACGGCTGCTGACCGCGCTGTCGGCCGAGGTGTCCCGCCGTCAGCAGCTCCTGGCCGCCGCCGGGTTCGCGTCCCTGGCCGAGCAGCGGCGATCGGTACCGGCCGCCGAGCGGCTGCCATGGATGGTGCTGCTGCTGGACCGCTGGGAGGGTTTTGTCGGTGCCTTCGAGCACTATGACTACGGACGGCTTGTGACGGCCATTTTGCAGCTGCTCAGGGAGGGTTCGGCGGTCGGGTTGCGGGGGGTCTTCGCCGGGGACCGGTCGGGGCTCGGCGGACAGGTCTCGACGGTCTTCGACCGGCGTCTGGTCATGCGGATGGCCGACCCCGCCGACTACGGGTACGCGGGGTTCTCCGAGCGTTCGGTGCCCTCCGACGTGCCGCCGGGGCGCGTGCTCGAACAGGTGGCCTCGGGCGGGCCGCTGCGGGAGTCGCAGATCGGGCTGCTCGGCGCCGATCCCTCGGGGACCGGCCAGGTGGCGGCGCTGCAGTCGGTGGCGCGCTCGTGCGCGTCCCGGTACGGGCGGCTGCCGCGTTCGCAGCGGCCGCTGCACGTGGACGAACTGCCGGTCCGTCTCACCTACCGGGACGCGCTGGCCCTCGATCCGGACTTCCTGGCCCCTTCGCCGCTCTGGGCGCTGGTCGGTGCGGGCGGCGACGACCTGCTCCCGCTCGGCGTCGACCTGCTGGAGTACGGGCCGGGGTTCGTGGTCGCGGGGCCCGCCCGCTCCGGGCGCTCGACGGCACTGCGCACGCTGGTGCAGTCACTGCTCGACCCGGCCATCGCGGGGGGCCTCGTACCGGTCGTGCTCATCACGCCTCGCCGGTCACCGCTGCGGCTGCTCGCGGGCCGTCCCGGGGTGCTCGGCGTCCTGGACTCCTCCGCCTCCGCCGCGGATCTGGAGGCGCTGCTGGCCGACGAGCACCGCTTCGCGGTGGTCGTCGACGACGCCGAACTGGTGGACGAGACCGAACTCGACGACGCCCTGGTCTCAGTGCTCCGTACGGCCAGAGACGGCGAGCATGCGGTCATCATCGGCGGTACGACCCAGGACCTCGGCCGGGGGTACCGGGGGTTCATCTCCGACACCCGGCGCTCCCGGTCCGGGGTGCTGCTCGGGGTCGAGTCGCACGAGGACGGGGAGATCTTCGGACTCCGGCTCCCGCGCAACGCCCCCCTCGGCGGGCCCATGGGCCGCGGTCTGCTCGTCACCGTCGGTACGTCCACCCAGCTTCAGGTGTCCCTTCCGCCACAGTTGAGTGGCGACGACCCGGTTTGACCCTCAGGTGCGCCTAGGGGCGCCCTAATCTCTGGCAGAGTGTGACCCATGGCACTCGTCATGGATACCCGCAAAGACGCGGGATCACCAGCCCCCCGTCCGTACACTCCAGAAATGGAGCGTAGCGAACTTCCCATCAGCCACGCGATGCGCGACCACGTCATCTGGGCCGCCACCCTGCGGGGCATGTCCGTAGAGGAACTCCTCGTCTCTCTCATCGGGCCGCCCGAGACCGTCGAGGAGCTCCGAGCCAGAGCCCAGAAGACCCACGACTACATCAAGGAACATCTCTGCCCCGAGATCGACGACGTCGATGGCCCCACGGGCCGGGAGATGTGGGACGCCTTCCGTGAGGGAAGGCTGACCTCGATATGATTCCGCCCATCCTCGACCACACCGCCCTTGCTGCCCTGGTGAAGGGACACAGCTACCTGTCGCGGTTCGCCTGTGATCTCACGGAGTACGCCGACGAGATGGTGTCGACTCCCGTGATCTGTTTTGCGGCGGCCGAGGCGGGACGTGCAGGGACGGCTGAGCACGTCCTCCAATTCTGCAGGATCGACATCGAAGATCTACGCGCCTCAGACGCGGCAACCGTCGGCCAGCTGGTCTCAGAAGGCCTCGACTGGCCCGTGGCCCACGCGGTCGTCGCCGGGAGCCCGTCCCCTGAATGGCCTTCGGGTCGCACAGTGATCACGGCGATTCCGCATCGGTACGCGGGTCTCGGTGTCGAGCTCATCCCACTCTCCCGCCTGAACTGAGCGAGTCCAATGACGACGCCGTCACTCGTGATCCGAGGGGCGGCGTCGTTCCGGTCCTGGCCTTCAGGACAGCGGGTCGGTGCCGAAGGTGACGGGCCCCGTGTCGATGGTGCGGTGGCCGCAGATCGGGCCGGGCCATGACGTCGTCCTCGAGGTGGTCTCGTTCGGCGGGATGACCCGCAGGGAGGTCGGGGTCGGGCCGCAGCCGGTGCTGTTCTCGTTGCCGACCGGAACCACGCCCCACTGCAACCGGGAGTAGGCATGCTGGCCCGGGTGCAGCACCAGCTGGTGGGCCACCCCCTGACGGGCGGTGATCGTGCTGAGCGCGCCTGAGGCGGTGCGCAGGCCGAGCCCGGGGAAGCCGAACATCCGGCAGGTGTGGTGCGAGGCGTTGACGAAGTTGATGTCGGCATGGCGGTGCCCTGCGCTCGCCGAGAGCTTGTGCAGCGTGATGTGCAGGTCGGCGGTGTGGCAGCGCGGCAGGGGCGCCGCGGAGGCCGCCTGGACACCAGCCCCGGTGACGGCCGCGAGGACGGTAGCGGCCACGGCACCGCGAATCAGGTACGACATCGGGAACTCCTTCAGGTTTCAGGAACACTGAGTTAGAGGCCCGATGACGATCATAAGTTGAAGATCTTTTTTAGTAACACTCCGTGCTTGGATAACGACAGACCGCATGTGCGCTGACTCTGATTGTGGCAGGGTCACTTGCGGTCAACGGAAGTGGAGGCACGGTGGACGAGCGAGCTCGGCTGCAGGTACTGCTGGATGAGATCCAGCGGTTGTCGGATCAGCACTGGAATCTGCTCGATCGGCCGCTGCGGGCGATGGGCGACCAGGCGTGGGTCGGCCCCTCGGCCCGGGCGTTCGATGCAGATCTCGAACGCAGCCACCGCGACCTGCGGGAACGGCTTCGCGAATCCGTCGATCTCGTACGGGCAAGGCTGCACGAGCTTTGATCCGCGACGGCTGGCTGAACCCCGGGACCTGCGCTGTACGACTCGCCCCTTTCGAGGAGCTGACCCGTTTACTGACCTCGGCCGGGCCCTCCCTGGACTCGCTCGCAGCCCAGCTCTCCCAGGCCCTCGGCGCGGCCGGCGTACCGACCGGACCCGCCAACGAGATCCGGCGGCTCGCCACCTGGGCCAGGGAGGCCGGAGCGGATCTACGCCGCCGCAACCAGCTCGTACACGATCTGGACCGGCAGCGGCTCGCCTTCGAGGTCTGCCGGCCCGACGGGATCTTCGTACGGCTGCCCGACCGGTACTCCGACCAGCTGGCCGAGTCCCAAGGCCGCGAGGCCGCCCGCCTCCTCCGGGAATCGGCCTCCGGAGACCCGCAGGCACTACGGGCGCTGTGCACGATGAGCAGGGAGGCCGCCTCCCCGTACTTCGCGCACGGACTCCTGACCACGCTGGGCCCGTCGAACGTGGTGGGACTGCCGCTCCTGCTCGCCGAGTCCCTGAAGGCCGCGCAGAACCGCTTCTCCTCTGACGCCGGCGAGCTCGCGGACCTGACCCGCAGCGCGCTGTCCATTCTCGGTACGGCGCTGGCGGTCGGCACCCAACCGCAGAGCCCGCTCGCCGGTCCGCTCATGCCCGTCCCCGCATACGCCGGGGACGACTTCGTCAGCGGGCTGCGCGACGCCTGCCACGACCGTTTCGCGGTCGCCCTGGTCGGGTACCAGGGCCTGTCCGCGCTGCTGGCCGCCTCCGCACAGCCGTTCTCGGCCCACTTCATGTCGGTCGTCGGCCGCGACATGATCTCGTATGACCAGGCGATCGCCCCATCGCTGCCAGGCACTCCGCTGCCCTCACTCGCCTCGGTGTACGAGCTGGGCAGCGCCCTCGGCCCCTCAGCGGCCCGTACCGACTTTCTCGTACCGCTGCTCAGTGCCGCCGCCCGCAGCACGCAGGCGTCCCAGGCGTTGCTGGACCCGCCTTCACTCGCGTACCTGCTGCACACCCGCCGCCCCGTCTGGGGCCTCAGCGAC
>JAOPYM010000281.1 GCA_025964615.1 Actinomycetes bacterium | reverse complement strand
GGCTCGAACACCCCGTCCGGATCGAGGATCACGATGGGCCGGTCGTGCATGCCGAGGGTGCGGGCGGTCCAGATCTCGAAGAGCTCCTCCAGCGTGCCGATGCCGCCCGGCAGCACCAGGAAGGCGTCCGCCCGCAGGTCCATCTCGCCCTTACGGCTCCGCATGTCCCCGGTGAAGATCAGCTCGTGGTTCCCATGGTCGGGGGTCTCCAGGTCGAACAGGCCCTGCGGGATGACCCCCACCGTACGGGCGCCTCCGGCGCGGGCGGCCGAGGCCACCGCGCCCATCGACCCGACGGTGGCGCCGCCGCTGATCAGTGAGTGGCCCCGGCGGGCCAGTTCCGCGCCGGCCGCGGCGGCCAGCTCCAGGTGACGCTGTTCGATCCTGGTACTCGACGCGCAGAACACGCAGATCGCCAGGGGTGTCACAGGACGGCCCGGTGCGCCGCGATGATGATCCGCACGGCCAACCCTTCTTCTTCGGCGGTGACGACCTGCTGGATGAGGGAACGGTGCTGTTCCAGCTCAGGCCAGACCGGGGTGAGATTGTCGATGATACTGGGGCCAGTTCAGGAGTCGGTTCGGTTCGGACTTGTTGATCAAGGTCGGCAGACGCGCTGTAGGAGGTCGTGCCAGCCCTGTGCGATCCGCTCTTCGGTCTGGAGGGCGGCTTCGGTGAGGTCGGACGCGGACAGGTAGAGCAGGAGGGGGCCGTCCAGGGCGTCTCCCAGCACCTCAAGACCTGGATCGACCTTGTCATCGCCGGAGCCGGCGACGCCACCGGCCTGCTGAAGGACAAGCCCACCGCGCTGGTCACCGTCCGCGGCGGCGGCTACGGACCCGGCACCCCCCGCGAGGGCTGGGACCACTCCACCCCCTACCTCCGGCGCATCCTCGGCGACTACTGGCAGGCCGACCTCACCGTCATCGAACGGGAACTCACCCTCGCCGCCACCACCCCCGCCATGGAAGGCCTCAAGGACCTGGCCGCCCAGCTGCACACCCAGGCCCGGGACGCCGCCCGCCACACCGGCCGCACCCTCGCCGCCAGTTACTGATGAACCCCGGCGCTCATCGGACGGCTTCCGCGCGAGCGACGGGCGGCTTCGATCGAACTGTATGGCCGCGAGGTGATCCCCCGGGTCCGGGAGCTGCTTAAGGATCCTCCGGTTCAGCAGACTCCGTCCGATCAGCGCGTGGCGGCGGTGAAGAACGCAGGTTCCCGTGTCCAGCGGTGAGACCGGAGGACCCGGGTTTTTCTGCCGACCGGAGACATCAGGACCTGCGCGAACGTCGGCTCAGCAGGGGCGCATCGGATGGCTCAGCAGGAAGCCGGTCATGGCGGGGAAGACGGGTTGCCGCGCAGCTGCCGAAGAAAAACCGACATGTTCGTGGCCAGTTCACGTCCTGGCCACCATATTGCATGCTTGACGTTTCAACTGTCGCTCCAGAGTTCTAACCGTCGTTAGAATCTCAACGTGCTGGAGCGAACATGTCCCTTCGGGCAGCAGAAACCGCGCGGAAACGTGCCGCCCTCGCCGCGGCGGTCGCGGCTCTCGTAGGCGGGGCGGCCACCGGCTGTGGCGGGTCGAGCCCGGCTGCGACCTCCTCAGCGAGTTCGGCCCCCGTGCCTCTGGTGGTGTACTCGGCCCAGGGCTACGACAAGCCGATGACCGACGCCTTCCAGAAGGCTACGGGCATCCCCACGAAGCTGGTGGACGACAGCACCGGACCGCTGCTCGCGCGGGTCCAGGCTGAGCAGGGCAACCCGGCCTGGGGTGTGCTCTGGGTGGACGGGGACGCGGCGTTCGCGGCGCTCGACAAGGCCGGGATGCTGGTCAAGGGCTTTGAGCCGAACGTCACCCTGACCGCCGCCGGGCAGGCCGTCGTCCCCGCGGACAAGAGCTACGTGCCCACCGGGCTGACAGTCACCGCTGCCGTGGTCTACGACGCGACCAAGACCACCACCCCGCCCACCAGCTGGCAGGAGCTGCTGACCCCGGCGTGGAAGGGCGCGGTCGGGATGAACGACCCGTCCGTGTCCGGCCCGACCTACCCCTTCGTCGCCGGGATGTTCAACCAGCTCGGCGGCGACACCCAGGGCCAGGCGTTCTACACCGGCCTGAAGAGCAACGGCCTGCACGTCTTCCAGACCAACGGCGACACCCTGCACGCCCTGCAGACCGGTCAGATCAAGGTCGCGCTGGTCCAGAGCTCCGCCGGGATCGCCGCCGGCATCAAGAACCCCCACCTCAAGACGGCGTACCTGCCCAAGGTCACCTCACTGCCCAGCGTGATCGGCATCGACGGCAAGGCACCGGCGCAGGTCCGTGCCGAGGCCAAGCAGTTCGCGTCCTTCGTGCTCAGCGCGCAGGGCCAGCAGGTCATGCTGACCGGCGACCGCAACGGCGACTCGCTGTACTGGCCGATCATTTCGGGCGTCCAGCCGGACCCGGAACTGCCCGCTCTGTCCACGGTGCCCACCCAGGCGGTCGACCCCTACATCTGGGGCCCCAAGGAGGGCAGCATCAACGCCTGGTTTACCAACACGATCGTACGCTGAGTCATGGTCGGTACCACCACCGTCCCCCGGCCGCGCGCGCTGAGCGGGGCCGGTGCGGCTCTGCGTCGCTCCGGAGGCCGCGGACTGCCCGCACTCGCCCGCTCGCTGCCGTGGCTGGTGTTCGGCACCGTCCTGCTGCTGCCGGTGGCCGGGTTCCTGCTGGTCGCCGTCACGCCTCGGACGTTCTCACAGGGTGACTCCTGGTTCAGCCTGGACGCGTTCCGGCAGGCGTTCACCGGCTGGACCGCCCATGCCCTGCTGGACACGTGCCTGGTAGGCGTGGGCGCCGCCGGACTGGCCACCGCCATCGCCACTGCGCTGGCCTGGCTCACCGAGCGCACCACCGTCGCCGGGCGGGGTCTGTGGCGGCTGCTGCTGTGGGCGCTGCTACTGGCCCCCTCGTACTTGGAGTCCTTGGGCTGGACCTGGCTGGTGGAGCCCCAGGGCGTGCTCTCCAGGATGCTCGGCCACGATCCGGCGGCACTCCACGGGCTGGTCTTCGGGCCGCTCGGCGTGATCTGGGTGCTCGCCTCGCGCGGCGTGCCCTTCGCGTATCTCGCCATCTCCGCCCTGGTACGCGGAATGGGACGGGAGTTCGAGGACGCCGCCCGCACGCACGGCGCAAGCCGCCTGGCCGCGCTCCGACTGGTGCTGCCCATTCTCGCTCCCGGGCTGTGGGCCGGATTCGCGATCGTCTTCGCCGAGTCGATCAGCGACTACGGAGTGGCCGCCACGCTCGCCGCGCAGGCCAACTTCCCGCTGGCCACCGGCGCCATGGAACAGTCCATCTCCACCTTCCCGGCCCAGTTCCCGCTGGCCTCGGCGATGGGCTGGCTCCTGATCGGACTGGTCGCCCTCGCCCTGCTCGCCCAGCGCCGCTCGCTGCGGGGACGCAGCTTCGCGGTGCTGTCCGGCCGTACCCGCCCTGCGGTGCGGATCCGGCTCTCCCCCGTTGGCCAGCTGCTGGCTCTGACCGGCATCGCCGTGTTCTTCGCGGTCGCCCTGGGCGTGCCCGCCTTCGGGGCCGGGGCCGCCTCCCTGCTGCCCTCCGCGGGCAAGGTGAATGCCGCCGGGCTCGGTCTGGACAACTTCCGGCATGTGCTGCACTCGAGCGAGTTGCTCGGGGCGCTCGGCTACTCCGCGCGGCTTGCCGCGATCACCGCCTGCGCGGCCCTGGTCTTCGGCGCGGTCGCCGGCCGGGCACTGGCCCGGCGCGGTTCCGGCCGCGCCGGTCGCCTGCTGGATCTGCTGCTGCTGGCGGCGGTCGCCCTGCCGTCGGTACTGCTGGCCAGCGGCTACATCTTCACCTACAACCTGCCGATCGCCTCCCGGTTGGGCCTGAACCTGTACGGCACGACCACGCTTCTGGTCCTCGGCTACCTCGCCGGCGCCCTGCCTTCCGCCGCCCGGTTGCTGTCCGGATCCCTCGGCCAGGTCAGCGACTCGCTGCTGTGGGCGGCCCGGGCACACGGCCGTTCCGCCGTACGGGCGTGGACCGGTGCAGTGCTGCCGCTCGTCGCCGGTTCCCTGGTGTGGACGTGGTTGATCGCCTTCTGCGCGACCTTGCTGGAACTGCCCGTCTCGCAGCTACTGGCCCCGCCCGGGAACGAACCCCTGTCCGTGGCGATCACCCACCAACTTCAGGGCTACGACATCGGAGCGGGCGCCGCGATGACCGTCCTGGTCATCGCGGGGGTGCTGGCACTGATCGCCACCGCCCTGGGCACGCTGCGCCTGCTGTTGCCCGCCGCCCACCGCCTGGAGGCCGTGGCATGACATCCCACCTTCGCGTCGAAAACCTGAGCAAGTCCTTCGGCAGCTCCCGCGTCCTGCGCGAGGTCTCATTCTCCGTGCAACCCGGACGCTTCCTGGTCCTGCTCGGGCCCTCCGGCTCCGGCAAGACCACGCTGCTGCGCTGCCTGGCGGGGATCGAGCGGGCCGACGCCGGAAGCATCCACCTCGGCGACCGCCTCCTCGCCCACGGACGCACCCATCTCGCTCCGGATCGCCGTGACCTGGCGATGGTCTTTCAGGACTACGCCCTGTGGCCGCACATGAGCGCGTCGGCGAACGTCGGCTACGCGCTGCGCCGGCGCCGACTGGCCGAGCGGGAGGCCCACACGCGCGTGGACGCCGTGCTGGACCGGGTCGGGCTGCGCGAGCACGCCGCGCAGTACCCGCACGAGCTCTCGGGCGGACAGCAGCAGCGTGTCGCCCTGGCCCGCGCCCTGGTCGCCGAACCCGGCTTGCTGCTCTTCGACGAGCCACTGTCCAATCTGGACGCGGACCTGCGCGAGCGGCTGCGCGTAGAGATCTCCACGCTCACCCGCGAGAGCGGTGCCACGGTCGTCTACATCACCCACGACCAGTCCGAGGCGTTCGCCCTGGCCGACGAGATCGGCGTCCTCGAAGGCGGACGGCTCGTGCAGCTCGGCTCGCCGGAGGACCTTTACCTCCGCCCTTCCTCACCGTTCGTGGCCCAGTTCACCGGACTTGCGGGAGAGCTCACCGGTCACGCCGCAGCAGCCTCGACCGATCAGGGCGTGTCCGTCCGCACCGGCGCCGGAGTGGTCCTGGCCGGCTCCGGGGACGCGGTGACGGCGGGCACGGCGCTCCGCCTGCTGATCCGCCCGGCCGCGGTAACCCTCGTCGATGCGACCGAACTCGCCGCTGAGGCCGCGACCGGAAGCCTGACCGGTACGGTCGTGGACACCGCCTACCGCGGTCGCGGCTACGACCACGTGCTGGAGCTTCCCGGAGGCACCCAGCTGACCGGGGTCTTCGACCGCCTGGCCCACCGGCGCGGCACGCGCGTCCACGTGCATCTCGACCCCGAAGGCTGCTTCGCCTTCCCTGAACCGCACCCCTCGCCCCTCTCGGCTCCCGCGCAGTCGCCGGAGCCCGTATCAACCCGCATATAGCTGGAGGTCTCATGACACCCCGTCACCACGCAATCCGTACAGGGGGTACCGCATGACCACCTTCGTCCTGTTCATCACGGTCTTCCTGGCCTGCGCCGTCGAGGCCGTCGAGGCAGTGACCATCGTCCTGGCCGCCGGCACCAGCCGGCATTGGGGCTCAGCCATCCAGGGCACCGCAGCCGCTCTCGTGGTACTGACAGTCATCGTCGCAGCCCTCGGACCCGCCATCGGCCTGCTCCCGCTCAGCGCCCTGCGCCTGGTCGTCGGCGCGTTGCTGCTGGTCTTCGGCTTGCAGTGGCTCCGCAAGGCCGTGCTGCGCGGCTCCGGCTACAAGGCCCTGCACGACGAGACCGAGGCGTACGCCAAGGAGATCGCCGCCGCTCAGGCTGCCGGCGCCGGAGGCCGCGGCGTGGTCCGCGACTGGTACGCCTTCACCCTCTCCTTCAAGGGCGTCTTCCTCGAAGGTCTCGAAGTCGCCTTCATCGTCGTCACCTTCGGCAACAACCAGCGCGACATCCCGACCGCCGTCCTCGGCGCGGCAGCGGCCGTCCTCGCCGTCACCGGAGTCGGCCTCGCGGTCCGCGCACCGCTTGCCCGCGTCCCGGAGAACACCATGAAGTTCGCGGTCGGCACCATGCTCACCGCCTTCGGCGTCTTCTGGTCCGCCGAAGGCGCGGGCGCCACCTGGCCCGGCTCCGACGCGGCCCTCCTGGTCCTCGTCCCGGCGGTGGCACTGCTCGCGCTCGGCTACACCGCACTGCTGCGCCGCACCGGCGCGCCGACGACCCGTCCCGCCGCCCCGGCCGCGAGCGCACCCGTGGAAGGAACCCGCTGATGACCTGGATCCGCTCCTTCGCCATGTTCTGGTACGACTTCATCGTCGGTGACGACTGGAGGGTCGCAGTCGGGGTGGTCGCCGGACTCGCCGCAACCGCGGCCCTGGTCCACGCTGGGGTGAACGCCTGGTGGCTGCTCCCCGTCGTGGTCATCGCACTGCTCGGGCTGTCACTGCGCCGGGTGGTCAAGGCCGCCCAGCAGAACTGACCTCAGGAGGGGGAGGCCGCGTCAGCGGCTCTCCCCCTCTTCGGCGTAGACGCGGTTCGCGTACTCGTCGAGCTCCTGCTCACACTTCTGCAGCGCCGCCATGGCCGCCGCCGCGCCCGAGGCGCCGAGCACGTCGCGGTCCCGGACCTTGGCGAACCAGTTGCGCAGCTTCACCAGGTCCTCGTCATTCTCCTCCAACTCGGCGTAGGTGAAGTGCTCCGCCTGGTACTCCTTCTCGATCTGCTTGAGGAAGTCCTCGCACCGGTCGACGATCTCCTCGTACTCGTCGTCACGGGCTGCCTTGAACGCCTGCTCGATTTCCGCGCTGCCCGACAGAACCTCGGACCCCAGCAGGTAGGCGCTGCCGCCCATCTCGGTGATCTCGTTACGCAGCACCCGGAAGGAGCGCTCGGCGCTCGTGCTCTGCGGCAGGGCCGCTACCGAGTTCTGCAGGTAGATGGCGCCCAGGCCCTTGATCTTCCGCCATACTCCGGCCCGCAGCCGGGTCGGCTCGGCAGGCACCTTGTAGACGAGCACAAGCCAGCGCACACCA
>JAOPYM010000274.1 GCA_025964615.1 Actinomycetes bacterium | reverse complement strand
CATCCCGAACCCGGAAGTTAAGCCCTCCAGCGCCGATGGTACTGCACGGGAGACTGTGTGGGAGAGTAGGACACCGCCGGACACAACGTGAAAGAAGGAAAGGCCCCACCATAACGGTGGGGCCTTTCCTCATTCCCAGAGGCATTGATGACCGGCTTGTGCAATGCGAGGTCGAATGCCTCGATCAGGAGTGCTGCTCAAGGGCGCAGAGGTATGCGCCGGCCAGGTCGAGTTCGTCCTCGCTGAAGACACGGATGCCGTTGCGGGTGAGCAGTGCGGTCGTGATGCCGAAGCCGGCGACCGACGTGCCCGCGAAGGAACCGTCGTAGACACGATGGCTTCCACAGGACGGGCTGCCCTCTTTGAGGACTGCCAGCCGTACAGCATTGTGCGAGGCCGCCTTCAGGGCGAGCGCTGCGCCGCGGAGAAAGTACTCGGTCACGTCGGCCCCCTCGGCCGTGACCACCCGGGCCGTACCGTCGAGAACAGCCTCACCGCGCGAGGGGCCGGCAACGATCTGGGCAGGCGTAGCGAGTGCCGAGGGCGGGCCGTACAGCAGGATCTCGGCAGGTGGCCGGGGGACCGGCAGCCCACCGGATACCTCGGGGCAGAACGAGACAAGCCGACCTTCGGCCCGCCACTGTGCGAGAAGGCCGGAGTCGTTGTCCTTCGCCCTGCCGTCGTACCGGACCGGTACCCCCAGCAGACAGGCGCTGACCAGAATCCGCTCCACAGTCTCCACACTAGGGCAGTCCCCCCACAGCTCAGGTTGCGCAACCGTCCGAGGATTGCTCTTCAGGAGGGAACGGACCGGACCACGTGAGGTCTTGCGCGTCACAGGGACCCGGCGAATAGTGGGGGTACCCCTCTGGCTCAAGGGAGCCGCTCATGGTCCTGCTCGGCCGTCCGCTGCCCGAAGCTCCGCCGCAGCGGCGTGAGCGCGGTTCTGTCGCCGTCTCCTGGCTGACGACCACCGACCACAAGGTGATCGGATACCTCTACCTGATCTCGTCGTTCGTCTTCTTCCTGCTCGCCGGCGTGATGGCGCTGGTGATGCGGGCGGAGCTGGCCCGTCCTGGGCTGCAGTTTCTCACCAACGAGCAGTACAACCAGCTGTTCACCATGCACGGCACTGTGATGCTGCTGCTGTTCGCGACCCCGCTCTTTGTGGGGTTCGCCAACGTGATCATGCCGTTGCAGATCGGCTCTCCGGATGTGGCGTTCCCGAGGCTGAACGCGCTGAGCTTCTGGCTGTTCCTGTTCGGCGGGACGATCGTGATGATCTCGTTCGTGGCCCCGGGCGGCGCCGCGAGTTTCGGCTGGACGGCCTACGCGCCGTTGAATGGCGCGCTCAGGTCACCAGGGCCCGGAGGAGACCTCTGGATCATGGGACTGGCGATGTCCGGCTTCGGGACCATCCTCGGTGGTGTCAACTTCACGACCACCATCATCGGGATGCGGGCTCCGGGGATGACGATGTTCCGGTTGCCGATCTTCACCTGGAACATCCTGCTGACGAGCGTCCTGGTGCTGATGGCGTTCCCGATCCTGGCGGCGGCTCTCCTGGTCCTGGAGTCCGACCGCAAGTTCGGCTCGCACGTCTTCGACCCTCAGCTGGGCGGGGCACTGCTCTGGCAGCATCTCTTCTGGTTCTTCGGCCATCCCGAGGTGTACATCATCGCCCTGCCGTTCTTCGGGATCATTACCGAGGTGATCCCGGTCTTCAGCCGTAAGCCGCTGTTCGGTTACGTCGGCATGGTGGCGGCGACAATCGGCATCGCAGGTCTCTCCATGGCGGTATGGGCGCACCACATGTTCACCACTGGGAAGGTGCTGCTGCCGTTCTTCGCGTTCATGACGTACCTCATCGCGGTGCCGACTGGGGTGAAATTCTTCAACTGGGTGGGCACCATGTGGCGGGGCCAGCTCAGTTTCGAGACGCCGATGCTGTTCGCGGTCGGGTTCCTGGTGACGTTCCTGTTCGGTGGCCTGACCGGGGTGATCCTGGCGTCTCCACCGCTGGACTTCCAGCTTCAGGACTCGTACTTCGTCGTCGCGCACTTCCACTACGTGGTGTTCGGGACCGTGGTGTTCGCGATGTTCTCCGGCTTCTATTTCTGGTGGCCGAAGATGACGGGGAAGATGCTGAACGAGCGGCTCGGGAAGCTGCATTTCTGGACGCTGTTCGTCGGGTTCCACACGACGTTCCTGATTCAGCACTGGCTCGGTGCGGAGGGCATGCCGCGCCGGTACGCCGACTACACGAAGCAGTTCGCGGGTCTGAACATGGTCTCCAGCATTGGGGCCTTCATCCTGGGCGGCTCGACGCTGTTCTTCCTCTACAACGTGTACGTGACCGCGCGAAAGGCGCCCCGGGTTGATGTGGACGACCCGTGGGGGTACGGCAACTCACTGGAGTGGGCCACGTCGTGCCCGCCACCCCGTCACAACTTCAAGGCGATCCCCCGCATCCGCTCCGAGCGTCCCGCCTTCGACCTGCACTACCCGAGGACGTCTTGACGAGGGGTCAGGACTTCTGGGAGCGGAAGCGGTCCACGGCGAACTGCGCGACGCGGACCGCGCCGGTAGGCGTGAAGCGGGCGCCGCGCCAGGCGATACGGGCGGACGCGGGGGCGACGATCAGCGCGTGGTTTTTCTCTACGCCGCGGATGATGTCGCGGGCCAGTTTCTCGGCCGTGTAGAGCTTGGGCTGGGCCTGCTTGATGTCGGCCTTGGCGTCGCCGCTCATCGGCGTCTCCGGCAGGTCCGGGTTGATGTTGGTGAGCAGGGGGGTGTCGACGAAGCTTGGGCAGACCACGCTGACCTTGATGCCGCGGCCTGCGGCCTCGGCGCGCAGCCCGAGTGACAGGCCCACGACGGCATGCTTGGTCGCGGTGTACGGGATGCCCATCGGCATGGGGACGAGCCCGGCCATCGAGGCGGTGTTGACGATGTGGCCCGAGCCCTGCTTCAGCATGATCCGGTATGCCGCGTCGACGCCGTGTACGACGCCTTTGAGGTTGATGTCGATGGCGCGGTTCCAGTGGTCGAGGGTGAGTTCCTCGGCCAGGCCGCCGATGGCGATGCCGGCGTTGTTGAAGACCAGGTCGAGCCTGCCGTGCTCGGCATAGAACGCCTGATAGGCCGCGGCCACCGCGGCGGCGTCGGTGACGTCCAGTGTCGCTGAGAATGCCTTGCCAGGACCCACGGCGTTGAGCTTCTCGGCGACCTGGGCCGCCCCCGCGGCGTTGATGTCGGTCACCAGTACGGTGTCGCCCCGGGTGACCAGGGAGGCGGCGATGGCCCGGCCGATGCCGGACGCGCCACCGGTCACGATCGCAATGCTCATGTCGTGCCTCTTTCAGCCGACTCCGGGAGCAGCTTATTAGACGGTTCGTGTATTAAGTGACGAGTGTACTAGCGGGTAGCTCTTTCTGCCTCAAAGTCGGCTGCGCGGATCCGGCGCGCTCGCCACTAGCAGTTCACCGTCGAGGCCGGCCAGGCCGCGCGGCGAAGCCCGTCCCGACGATGACGACGGACTTCACGCCGCGCTCTTGGCGACCCGCGTCTTCGGGGCGTCCCAGATGCCGAGCGCGCGCCAGACCTGCTTGTTGGCAGGCGTCAGGAGGTCCAGCTCGGCGGCCAGGTCACGGATCTTGCCGACGCAGTCACGGATCTCAGTCCTGGCCGCGTCGTTGCGGTACGCGTCGCGGACGACCTCTTTCGGGATGTTGAAGTGCCGGACCATTGAGCCGGGCGGGGAGAGCATGATGCGGGCCATCGCACCGAGGATGATCGGGGTGGCGATGCCGAGGATGTGCTTGCGGACCGGGTCCAGCTTCGGCACCCGGTGCTTGAGGTAGTGCCGGGCGAAGGAGATGTGCCTGGCCTCCTCCGCGATGTGGATCTTCATGATGGTCTCTTCAAGTGGGTGCTTGATGTCACCGCTCTTGATGGTCTTGCGCTGCACGAAGTCGATCGGGTCCTCGCCGCCGAGCACGAAGACGAAGAACAGCTCGGTGTTCAGCCGGGGGATCATCGGCGCCAACCGGGCGATCACGCTGAGGGCCTTCGGCATGCCCTTGATCGGCATCCCGGTCCGGTTCACGAACTCCTGGAACATCATCCCGTGATGACACTCCTCGGTCGTCTCGTGGTAGACGTACCGGAACTCGGGACGGCCGTTGGGCAGTTCGTAGGCGTAGGTCAGCAGGCCGCGCTTGAGCAGGTTCTCGAACTGCAGGCCGATCTTCATCGCGGTGGCGACCCGCCAGAGGCCGATCTGCGACTGGACCTCGACGGGCTGCGACTGGTACCAGGCGGTGGAACCGAGCCGGTCGACCGGCGGCAGGACCCAGCGCGGGTCGTTCTTGTCGACGGAGAACTCGGGGTCGTCCCAGGGGATGTCGGCGTAGGCCTCCCAGTGCTTGTCCACCGAGGCCTTGTTCAGGCGGTCGATGACACCGAGGTAGGACTTTCGGTCGGAGACCTGCTCGCGAACCTCGTCGGCGAGACCGGTGGGGGGTTTGGTCATGTCTGGCTTCTCCGGCTTCAGATGATCGGGGGGCCTCAGCTGGGTCGTGCGGGGATGAGCAGAGTGGCGAAGTTCTTGAGCTGGGTCATCACGGCGGCCTGGTGACCGTTGGCGTCCTGGTCCAGCGAGTTCTGCAGGGACAGCCCGACGAGCAGGGCGAACAGCGCCCGGATCGCGGTGTCCACGAGCTCCTCCGGAAGGCTCTCGGGGAAGAGCTCCCGGAAGACCTCCTTGACGATTTCGATCACGCGCTCGCTGAGGGTGGTGCTCAGCCCGCGCAGTTCCGGGTCCGTACGACCGGCCAGGGCGAGTTCGAGCAGCGCCATCGCGGGCGGTTGCCGCAGGGTCTCCCAGAACAGGTCGAGTGCGCCGGCGACATTGCGCTGTTCGTCCGGGAAGGCGTCGTAGGCGTCCTGGTACTCGTCGCGAAGCCGGTCGAGCAGGTGCTCGAGCGCGGCAGCGACCAGCGCCATCTTGGTGGGGTAGTGGTGCTGTTGCGCCCCCCGGGACACCCCGGCCCGGCGGGAGACCTCGGTGGTCGACAGTCCTGCCCAGCCGAGGTCCGCGAGGGCTCCGGCGGTGGCATCGAGCAACCGGGTCTGGGTCTCGGACCGGCGCTGCGCCTGCGTACGGCCGCTGCTGTGCCGGCGGCGGCGTCTGTGGTCCCTGACTGCCATGCCTCGAAGGTACGGCCCGACATACAAG
This sequence comes from Actinomycetes bacterium, assembly GCA_025964615.1. Classification (GTDB taxonomy): domain Bacteria; phylum Actinomycetota; class Actinomycetes; order Streptosporangiales; family Streptosporangiaceae; genus RYN-227. Next base: position 10,718 of record JAOPYM010000274.1, on the reverse strand, counting down.
CAAGCAAGCCTGCTTGTATGTTGCCCCCATCACAATTGGACTCCCCGTCCACTCCCATCGTTGATTCGTGGCGTTTCCCGTACCGTTTCTCCGTGCGGTGCGGGAAACGCCACGGGTCAACGGGTCGGTAGGGTGCGTGCATGCAGGTGACGCAGTCGGAGAAGCTGGCCAATGTCTGTTACGACATCCGGGGGCCGGTACTGAAGCGGGCTAGGCAGCTGGAGGCCGAGGGGCATCGCATCCTCAAGCTGCACATCGGAAATCCGGCGCCGTTCGGCTTCGAGGCGCCGCCGGAACTTCTTCAAGACATCATCCTGAACCTGCCGGACGCGCACGGGTACAGCGATTCCAAGGGGATCCTGCCGGCCCGCCGGGCCGTGGTCCAGCACTACGAGGACCAGGGCATCGAGGGGCTCGACGTGGAGGACGTCTTCCTCGGAAACGGCGTCTCCGAGCTGATCGTGATGACCCTGCAGGGGTTGCTCAACAACGGCGACGAGGTGCTGATCCCGGCGCCCGACTACCCGCTGTGGACCGCTGCGGTGAGCCTCACCGGCGGCACACCCGTGCACTACCTCTGCGATGAGCAGGCCGGCTGGGCGCCCGACCTCACCGACATCGAGGCCAAGATCACCGCCAGTACCAAGGCGCTGGTGATCATCAATCCGAACAACCCGACCGGCGCGGTGTACTCGCGGGAGGTGCTCGGGCAGCTGGTCGAGATCGCCCGCAGGCACCACCTGATCGTGTTCGCGGATGAGATCTACGACCGGATCCTGTACGACGGGGCCACCCATATCTCGATCGCGAGCCTCGCACCAGACCTGCTCTGCCTCACCTTCAGTGGCCTGTCGAAGGCCTATCGGGTCGCGGGCTTCCGGTCCGGCTGGGTGGTGCTGTCCGGTCCAAAAGGGCACGCCGAGTCCTACATCGAGGGTCTGGAGATCCTCGCCAACATGCGCCTGTGCCCGAACGTGCCCGCCCAGCACGCCATCCAGACGGCACTCGGCGGCCGGCAGAGCATCAGCGAGCTGATCCTGCCGACGGGCCGTCTCGGAGAGCAGCGCGACCTGGCAGCCAAGCTGCTCAACGACCTGCCAGGGGTGAGCTGCACCAAGCCGATGGGCGCGCTGTACGTGTTCCCGCGTCTCGACCCGGAGCGGTACCCGATTAAGGACGACATGAGGTTCGCCCTCGACCTCCTTGAGCAGCAGAACATCCTCGTCGTACAGGGCACCGGCTTCAACTGGCCGCTCACCGACCACTTCCGGGTGGTCACCCTGCAACACGCCGACGACCTCGAAGAGGCCATCGGCCGCATCGGCGAGTTCCTCGGGACGTACGGCCAGGACTGAGCCCGAGTGGCCCGCGAGGAGAGCGGGAGCCCGGGCGGGCCGCGTCGTCTGGACTGAGGAGCGAGAGAAGACGGCGCGTCGAGGCCCGCCCGGCGCCGGGCCGCGGGCGTGGCCATGAACACAGCCCACCCGGCGCCGCGCCGCAGGCGCGGCCATAAGTTGGCGCGGCCATAGCAAAGGTGAACATCCTCTTTACGTTGACGGGCATAAGAGATATACGTGGCTTAGCCGGAGAACGGCTTGGCCACGGGGGGCCACGGGGCGTCACCTGGGGGGCGCGTGGACCTCGGCATGCGGTTCGTCGTCAGATCGAGAACGACGCGGGTACTGCTCGCGGCAGCGCTGGCACTGGTCATGGTCCGGCCGGCGGCCGGGGACGTGACGACGGTCTCGCGCGACACCCTGCGCACCGCGTGGGACTCGGGCGAGCCGAATCTGAGCCCGTCATCGGTGGTCTCCTCCGACTTCGGGCAGCAGTTCGCGACCCGGCTGGACGGGCAGGTCTATGCCCAGCCCCTGGTGGTCGGCGGCACGCTGATCGTGGCCACCGAGAACAACAAGATCTACGGGTTGAGCCCGGTCGACGGCGCGATCAAGTGGAGCCGTACCCTCGGCAAGCTCTGGCCGGCGTCGGCGATCGGCTGCGGTGACCTGGTCCCGAACTTCGGTGTCACCTCCGCGCCGGTCTACGATCCGGCGACCGGTACCGTCTACATCACCTCGAAGACGAACGACGGCCCAGATTCCAAGCACCCGCACTGGTACATGCACGCCGTCAACCCGTCCACCGGTGCCGAGCGAAGCGGCTGGCCGGTGACCATCGCCGGCTCGCCCAGCAACGACAAGTCGACGCCGTTCAACCCGATGCACCAGTTGCAGCGGGCAGGTCTGCTGTTGCTGGACGGGGTCGTGTACGCGGGGTTCGGGTCGCACTGTGACTTCCACCCGTACCGGGGCTATGTCGCAGGGGTCAGCACGACGACGCACAAGCTGACCACGCTCTGGGCGGCCGAGGTCGGCTCCGCCAACCAGGGCGCCGGGATCTGGGCCGGCGGCGGCGGAATCATGTCCGACGGCGCGGGACGTGCCTTCGTCGCCACCGGCAACGGGGTGGGCCCGCCCGCCGGCCCGGGGAACAAGGTGCACGGCACACTGTCGGAGTCGGTCATCCGGCTGAAGGTCAACACTGACCACAGCCTGAGCGCGATGGACTTCTTCAGCCCCGCGAACGCGCCGACGCTGGACCACAATGACACCGACCTCGGCTCCGGCGGGCCGGTCGGGCTGCCCGCCTCCTTCGGGACGGCCGCCCACCCGCACCTCCTTGTCGAGCAGGGCAAGGACGGGCGGGTCTTCCTGCTGGACCGCGACCATCTGGGCGGGCGCTCGCAGGGTTCGGGCGGCTCCGACGCCGTACTGAACAAGATCGGGCCGTACCAGGGGCTCTGGGGGCACCCGGCGGCATGGAGCGGAAACGGCGGCTACGTCTACACGATCGGCAGCGGCGGGCCGCTGCGGGCGCTGAAATCCGGGGTCACCGGTTCCGGGCTGCCCGCGCTGACCATGGCCGGAACCAGCGCGGACATCTTCCCCTACACCTCCGGCTCGCCGGTGATCACCTCGGCCGGATCCACCTCCGGGACCGGGGTCGTCTGGCTGGTGTGGGCCAACGGCCCGAAGGGGACCGGCGCGCAGCTGCGGGCGTACTCGGCCGTACCCGATCACGCGGGCAGGCTCGCCCTGCTCTACTCGGCGCCGGTCGGTACCGCCGCCAAGTTCGAGGTGCCGGCCACCGACAGCGGCCACGTCTATGTCGGTACCAGGGACGGCAGGATCCTCGGGTTCGGCAGACCGGCGAAGTCGGCGCTCACCGGTAGCCCGGTCGACTTCGGCCAGGTCGACCTGGGGGCCTCCACCACGAAGATGCTCACCCTGACCGCGACCCGCGCGCTGACCATCACCGGAGTCTCCACCAACGCGCCCTTCACGGTGAATCCGCCCACTCTGCCGGTCTCGCTGCAGGCCGGGGAGCAACTGGACCTTCCAGTGACGTTCACGCCGGGAGCGGCCGGCGCGGCCACCGACATTCTTACCGTCGGCACCGACAGCGGAAGCTTGGGCTTCTCGCTGAACGGCGTCGGAACGCAGGCCGGGCTCGGTGCCTCGCCACCCTCGGCGGCCTTCACGCAACAGGCCACCGGGTCGAGTTCGATCGTCAACGTGCAGGTCACGAACACCGGTACCGGGGTCGAGACGATCACGTCGGCGACCGGTCCCGCGGCTCCGTTCACCGCGGACGGTCTGCCCGCGGCCGGGTACCAGGTGCTGCCCGGCGGGTCGTTCGTCATCTCGGTGACCTACGCGCCGTCCTCCGCCGCGTCCGACCAGTCGTCGATCACCGTGACCTCCACGTCCGGCACGCTCACGATCCCGGTCACCGGGAGCGCCACGAGCGGTTCCGGCCACCTGTCGATCGTGCCGGCCGTCACGGCGTTCGGCCCGGTTGATGTCGGTACGGCGCGGACGCTGAGCTTTGACCTCACCAACACCGGCAACATCCCGCTGACCATCACCAAGGCCAAGGCCCCGGCAAGCGACTTCACCAGCAACTCCCCGCTGTCGGAGGGCCTGGTCATCGGCCCCGGCCAGGTCGTCCACCAGGAGGTGACCTTCCAGCCGACCCGGCCGGGGGACCAGAAGGACAGCTACGAGATCAGTACCGACACCGGCCAGGGCGCGATGTACGTCCCGCTCACCGGAACCGGAACCGGCGCCGTGCCCGCCCCCGGCTCGACCTGGTCGGTGAACGGGTCCGCGAAACTCACCGGTGGCGACCTTCAGCTGACCCAGGCGATCAAGTCCCAGGCCGGAACGGCGTTCTATGACCGAGCGGTGCCCACCCAGGGGCTGCACGCCACCTTCACCGCTCAGCTCGGCGGAGGCACCGGCGGCGACGGGCTGGCGTTCGCGCTGCTCGACCCAGCCACCCAGACACCGGCATCGGTCGGCGCGAAGGGCGGCGGGGTCGGCTTCGGCGGCCTGCACGGGATAGCGGTGACCCTGGTCACCAGCAAGAACACCCAAGCGGGCTCCAGCAACTTCACCGGAGTCGCCCCCGGGCCGGGACCTGCCACCGGCCTGGTCTACGCGGCGACCGCCGTGGTCCCGTCGGCACTGCGCACCGGAACGCACAAGGTGGACGTGCTGGTGACCGGAGGGCATCTGAAGGTCTCGGTGGACGGGCACGCGCTGCTCGACACGGCCGCGCCGACCGGGTCGCTCCACGACAAGGCGCTGGTCGGCTTCACCGGCGGGACCGGCGGCCTTGAGGACGTCCATACGGTACGCGGCGTCACGATCACCAGCGCACCGGCGGGCGGCGCAGGGGCGCCGCTGACCCTGGCACCGGTCTCCGTCGACTTCGGCACGGTGCTGGTCGGGAAGACCAGTACCGCGGACTTCACTCTGACCAACGGTGGCGGACGGTCCGAGACGGTGACCTCGATCACCCCGCCACCCGCTCCGTACACCGCGACACTGCCCGCGGTCGGCACCGTCATCGCGCCCGGGGCCTCGATCACCGTGCCGGTCACGTTCGCGCCTGCGGTCACCGGCCCGTACCCCGACACCCTCTCCGTCACGACCACCAGCGGCAACGTGATCGTGCCGCTCAACGGTGGTGGCAGCGCCACCCTCCCGGACCTGACCGGCTCCACCTGGACCTACAACGGGACCGCCTCGCTCGGCGGGGGCACCGTGACGCTGACCAGGGACGGGCAGAAGAGCGCAGCGGGCTCGGTGGTGAACTCCACCGTGGTCTCACCCCTCGGACTGCACGCCACGTTCACCGCGCAGATCGGGGGCACCCGCGTCACCGGTGCGGACGGGCTCACGTTCGCGCTGCTCGACGCGGCCACGGCCGGGCCGTCCGCGCTCGGCGGCACCGGCGGCGGTCTCGGTGTGTCGGGGCTGCCCGCGGTGTTCGCCGCATTCGACACGTACACGAACGGGACCGTGACCAGCCACAACTTCGCGGCGGTCGGCAAGGCCACGCCGGGTGCGAAGACGGTGACGTTCCTGAAGATCAGCACGGCGATCCCGGCCCTGCGCAAGGGCACCCACCTGGTCGACGTGACCGTCACCATGTCCAGCCACATGATCGTCAAGATCGACGGCACCCAGGTGCTCGACGTCGCGGTGACCCTGCCGCCCAAGGTCCTTGTGGCGTTCACCGGCGCGGTCGGCGGCTACACCGACACCCATGCGGTGCTCAGCCCGTCGGTGGCCTACCTCAACGGGGGGTGAGCGACAGCGGGCTGGACGGGTCGCCCTGGGTGTTGTGCGCGTCGACCGCTGTCACGGTCCAGACGTGCGGCGTGCCGGGCGGCAGGCGCGTGTCGTCGAAGGAGGTGCCGGTCGTCTCGCCGATGCTCTTGCCGTCCCGGTAGACGACGTAGCCTGCTGCCGTCGCGACCGGCCGCCAGTGCAGCGACACCGTTGTCTGGCCGGCCTTCCCCGTGAAGTGGTCCGGCGCACCGAGGCCGGTGCCCCTCGGGGCGGTGGTCGAGAACGGCTGCTTCTTCGGCTTGACCCGGAGCGGATTGGGCGTGGCCGGGGCCGCCCCGAGGGACGGAAGTGCGACCTGCACGACCCGAGCAGGGCCGTGCCCGCCGGAACCCAGGGTCAGCCAGGCGACCAGCCCGCCTCCGGCGATCAGCACGGTGGCGCCCGTTATGGCCAGGATCCGGGCCCTGCTCGACATCATGCGGAATGCCTTTCCCGAATCACCATCGCTGGAACACTCTACGGCCCACATTCTGCGGCAACGGGGGGGAGTCGTGTGGTTATTGGGACAATAACCGAAGGATAGGGCATAGTTAACGCGCACTGTTGACTGCCGGGGCCGCGATGGGCCACCGAGGGGTGGGTGGGTTTCAACCATGCGGTTCCGTAGAAGCCGGGTCCTGGCTGCGACGATGTCGGTGACCTTGGCGGTCCTGATCGGCGTGGTCGCAGCGGGGCGAGCCGAGGGCGACGTCCACACCGTCTCCCTGGACTACCAGCGGACCGGCTGGGACCAGCACGAACCGGGTCTGAGCCCCGCATCGGTGACCTCCTCCGACTTCGGGCAGCTGTTCGCGACCCAGCTGGACGGGCAGGTGTACGCCGAGCCGCTGGTGATCGGCTCCACCCTGGTCGTCGCCACCGAGCGCAACAAGGTGTACGGCTTGAACAAGGTCACCGGGAAGATCCTCTGGACCCGTACCCTCGGGAAGTCCTGGCCGACGAGCGCGATCGGCTGCGGCGACCTGACCCCCGACCTCGGCGTCACCGGAAGCCCCGTCTACGACCCGGGCACCAAGACGATCTTCGTGACGGCCAAGGTGAACGACGGTAAGGACGTCAAGCACCCGAACTGGTACATGCACGCGATCAACCCGTCCGGCGGGGGCGAGCGCGCGGGCTATCCGGTGAAGATCGGCGGCTTCCCCCAGAACGACACATCGACCCCGTTCGACGCCATGCACCAGATGCAGCGGCCCGGGCTCGTACTGCTCGGCGGTGTGGTGTACGCGGCGTTCGGCTCGCACTGTGACTTCCACCCGTACCGCGGCTACATCGCCGGCGTCAGCACCACAGGTCACTACCAGACCACGCTGTGGGCCGCCGAGGTCGGCCATGCCAATCAGGGCGCCGGGATCTGGCAGGCCGGTGGCGGGCTGGTCTCCGACGGTCCTGGACGGATCATCCTGGCCACCGGCAACGGGGTCCTGCCGCCGCCGGGCGCCGGTACCAAGCCGCCCACCACCCTGGGCGAGTCGGTCGTCCGGCTGAAGGTGAACGCGAACCGCAGCCTGTCGGCCGCCGACTTCTTCAGCCCGGCGAACGCCGGCACCCTGGAGAACAACGACACCGACCTCGGGTCCGGCGGCCCGATCGCCCTGCCGGATTCGTTCGGTACGGCCGCGTACCCGCATGTGCTCGTCGAGCAGGGCAAGGACGGCAGGGTCTTCCTGCTCAACAGGGACAGTCTTGGCGGGCGCGGGAAGACCACCGACACGGTGCTCGGCAAGCTCGGGCCGTTCAAGGGTCAGTGGGGCCACCCCGCCGCATGGAGCGGTGACGGGGGCTACGTCTACCTCGTCGGCAACGCGGGTCCGCTGCGGGCTCTCAAGTCCGGCGTCACGGCCGGCCGGCCCGCGCTCTCGGCGGCCGGGGCCAGCACGGACAACTTTCCCTACACGTCGGGCTCCCCGGTGATCACCTCGACCGGGACGGCCTCCGGCAGCGGGGTGGTCTGGGTCGTCTACACCGGAAACGCGAAGGGCACCGGCGGGCAGCTGCGCGCATATGCCGCCAAGCCGGACGGATCCGGAACCCTGCCTCTGCTCTACTCGGCGCCGATCGGCACGGCCGCCAAGTTCGCGGTGCCCGCCACCGACAGCGGCCGCGTCTACGTGGGGACCAGGGGCGGGAAGGTCGTCGGCTTCGGCCGGCCCGCCACGTCCGTCTTCACCGGCAGCCCGGTCGACTTCGGCGACGTCGCCGTGGGGACCACCACCTCGAAGACGCTCACGCTGACCGCCACCAAGACGGTGAAGGTCCAGTCGATCACCGCGAGTTCCCCCTTCTCGGTCACCTCCCCGGCCCTTCCGCTCTCCCTCAACGGCGGGGACACCCTGAAGATCCCGGTGACGTTCGTCCCCGGGGCACCGGAGGCGGTGACCGACATCCTCTCCGTCACTACGGACGCGGGGACCATCGGCTTCGCACTGAACGGCCGCGGGACCCAGGACGGGCTCGCGGCCTCACCTGCCGCGGCGACGTTCAACAACCAGCACGTCGGGACGGACGCGACCGTCAACGTCGAGGTCAGGAACACCGGTACCGGTGTCGAGACGGTCACCGCCGCCACCGGGCCGGCCGGACCGTTCACCGTGACCGGCCTTCCCGCGACGCCGAGTGCGCTGCAGCCCGGGGCATCCTTCGTCGTCCCGGTGACCTATACCCCGACCGCGAGCGGCAGTGACAGCTCATCGATCACCATCACCTCCGCCCACGGCACCCTCACAGTCCCGGTCAGCGGCACCGCTGTGTCCGGTTCCGGGCACCTTGAGGTCGTCCCGGCACAGACCAGCTTCGGCACTGTCAACGTGGGCTCGCCCAGGACGCTCAGCTTCGACCTGGTCAATACCGGCAACATCCCGTTGACGATCACCAAGGCCAAGGCCCCCAACAGCGATTTCACCAGCGCGGACCCGCTCGCCGAGGGCCTGAGCATCAGCCCCGAGCAGGTCGTACACCAGGAGGTCACCTTCGCGCCGACCAAGCCGGGCGTGCAGCAGGACAGCTATGAGATCACGCCTGACACCGGTCAGGGCGCGATGTACGTCAAGCTCACCGGGACCGGCACCGGGGGGATTCCCGCGCCGAACGCGACCTGGAAGGTGAACGGGTCGGCCCGGCTGAAGGGCACCGACCTCGTGCTGACGCCCGCGACCAAGTCGCAGGCCGGCTCGGCCTTCTATCCGCATGCCGTCCCGACCGAGGGCCTGCACGCGTCCTTCACCGCCCAGCTCGGTGGTGGTACGGGCGGGGACGGTCTGACGTTCGCGATGACCGATCCGGCCGCGCAGAGCCCGACGGCGATCGGCGGCAAGGGTTCCGGACTCGGGTTCGCGGGTCTGCACGGCATCGCGGTCGCGCTGGTCACGGACCAGAACGCGCAGGTGAAGTCGAACAACTTCGCTGGCATCGTGGCCGGGCCCGGCCGGACCACCGGGCTGGTGTACACCCAGGCCTTCAAGGTCCCGTCCCCGCTCCGGAAGGGCACCCACAAGGTCGATGTGACCGTCGCCGGTGGCCGGATCAAGGTCCTCATCGACGGCAGGCTGATCCTCAACGCCCTGGCACCGGCCGGATCGCTGAAGGGCACGGCTCTGGTGGGCTTCACCGGTTCGACCGGCGGGACCACCGACACCCACCTCGTACGGCGCGTCGCGATCGCTACGGCTCCGGCCGCCGAACCGGGCCGGCCGCTCAGCTGGTCGCCGTCGTCGGTCGACTTCGGCTCCGTGGCCGTCGGCAGGACCGTGACCGCGACCGTGACCTTGAAGAACAACGGGGGCCAGCCCGAGAAGGTCTCCTCGGTGACCGCGCCGGGGGTCCCGTACACGGCCGGGCTGCCGGCTGTCGGCGCCGTCGTCGCGCCGGGGGCCTCGGTGAACGTACCGGTCACCTTCACCCCGACCGTGGCCCAGGCCTACCCTGAGACCTTCACCGTGACCACCACCAGCGGCAACGCGGTCATCCCGCTCAACGGAGGGGGCAATCCCGCGCTGCCGGCGCTGAGCACCTGGATCCCCAACGGGAACGCCACGGTGGGCGGTGAGACGGTCACGCTCACCGCCGACGGGCAGAAGGACGCCAGGGGGTCCATCGTGTCGGCCCAGGCGGTCTCCCCGCTCGGCCTGCACGCGATGTTCACGGCGCAGCTCGGCGGCACCGCAGTGAACGGCGCGGACGGTCTCACCTTCGCGCTGCTCGACGCTGCCGCCGCCCAGCCCACCTCGCTCGGCGGCAAGGCCGGCGGACTCGGCGTGGGCGGCCTGCCGGCCGTCTTCACGTCGCTGGACACCTACGGCAACGGGCCGGTGACCAGCCACAACTACGCGGCGGTGGGAACCGCAGTGGCAGGGTCGAACGCGCTGACGTTCCTGAAGACCAGCACGGCGATCCCGGCCCTGCGCAAGGGCACGCACAACATCGACGTCACCGTCACCCAGGCGAGCCACATGATCGTGAAGATCGACGGCAAGCAGGTCCTCGACGTGCCGGTGAGCCTGCCGCCCAAGGTCCTGGTGGCCTTCACCGCGGGGGCCGGTTACTACACCGACACCCATGCGGTGATCAACCCGGCTGTTACCTACGTCAACGCGGGGTGAACAGTGCACTGGATCTCATTCACGCCACGAATGGCGATTCGGCTCGGCGAATGCGCCGAATTTAGTACATAGTTGGACCGCTGTTCGGCCGGGGAGGCCGCGGGGGTTCAGGGGGATGAATGCGTTTCGCGCCACGTTCACGCAGGCGGCGGTCGATCGCCGTCGTGACGGCTCTGGCCGTCGTCGCCGGGCTGATCGGACCAGGGCCGGCGGCCGGTGACGTGACCACCGTTTCCAACGACAACCTCCGGACCGCCTGGGACTCCGCGGAACCCGGCCTGAGCCCGGCCGCGGTGGTCTCCTCCGACTTCGGGCAGCTGTTCTCGACCCAGCTGGACGGGCAGGTCTACGCCCAGCCGCTGGTCGCCGACGGCAAGCTGATCGTGGCCACCGAGAACAACAAGGTGTACGGCCTGGC
>JAOPYM010000174.1 GCA_025964615.1 Actinomycetes bacterium | reverse complement strand
CCGCACCGAATCGCGAAACGGTGCGGGAAACGCCACGACTCAACGAAGGTCAGGCGGCTTCGGCGGTGATCAGCCGGGTGAGGTCGTCGCGGAGAGAGGTCAGGTCGACGCCGGCTTCCACCAGGACCAGGGTGGCGAGGCCTTCGCCCTCGCGGATCAGGCCGAGCAGGATGTGCCCGGTGCCGATGTGGTCGTGCTTGAGGTGGACCGCCTCGCGCAGCGACAGCTCAAGGACCTTCTTGGCCCGCTTGCTGAACGGGATGTGCCCGGACGGGGCCTTGCGCCTGGGGTTGAGCGCGCCGGGCCCGAAGCTGGCCTCAGTCGCCGCGCGCACCTTCTCCAGGTCGATCCCGATCAGGGCGAGGGCGTCGCCGTCCAGATCGCTGTCGGGTGCCGCGGTGTGCCGGACGATTCGCAGGCGTACGTCCTTGACCTCCAGGCCCCGATCGCGCAGTACCTGGGCGGCGGGGCCACTGCCTCCATCGAACAACGCGAGCAGCAGGTGCTCGGTGCCGATGAAGCTGTGCCGCAGCTCCCGGGCCTCCTGCTGCGCCAGGACGACGACCTGGCGCGCCTCCGATGTGAACCGTTCGAACATCTCTAGCGCTCCCTTCCGAGAATGCGGCGCCCGCCGCCGTGCTTCTTGTGGACCGCCTGCCGGCTGACACCGAGGCAGACGGCGATCTCCTGCCACGACATGCCCTCGTCGCGGGCGTTGCCGACCTGCAGGGCTTCGAGCCGTTCGGCCAGTTCGCGCAGCGCGCGCACCGCGCGCAGACCCACTACGGGGTCTCGGCTGCTCGCCTCCTGGGCGAGCCTCACTCCATCGCTCATGCCTGTCAACATAGGTTGACGCCAGGAGGATGTCAACCCTGGTTGACGCGGAGGTTGCTGCTACGTATACCACGAGATCCACGACGATTCCGTCGTGGAATGATCACAACGCGTGTCCCAATGGTGAGGAATATGTAATTTCTCCGCATCATGGCACGTGCCAGTACGTGACTTCTGTCACAACAGGCCACAGATCCTGCCAAAACTGGCCGTAATTGGTCTGGACCAAATGGCGAAGAGCGTCTTTTTTCTTCAAAATGCAAAGACCCGCCGAACAGCTGAAGGAGTTGCCCGTGTCTCACCAGGTATCCGGCCTGGACCAGGCCCCCACCAGCCACACAGGGCTGGTCGACTGGGTTCGCGGCATCGCCGAGCTCACCCAGCCAGATCGCGTCGAGTGGTGTGACGGTTCCGAACAGGAGTGGGAGCGTCTGACGTCCCTGCTCGTCGAGCAGGGGACTTTCACGCGCCTGAACCCCGACAAACGCCCGAACAGCTTCTACTGCGCCTCTGACCCGAGTGACGTGGCGCGCGTCGAGGACCGTACCTTCATCTGCTCCGAGAAGGAGGAGGACGCCGGGCCGACGAACAACTGGATCGCGCCCGAGCAGATGCGGGCGACCTTCGGGGAGCTCTTCAAGGGCAGCATGCGCGGGCGCACGATGTACGTCGTCCCGTTCTGCATGGGCCCGCTGGGCGGCAACATCTCCCAGCTCGGCGTTGAGATCACCGATTCCGCGTACGTCGCTGTCTCTATGAAGATCATGACCCGGATGGGCGACGGTGCGCTACGGCTCATCGAGGAGCGCGGCTCGTTCGTCAAGGCGGTCCACACGGTGGGCGCCCCGCTGGAGCCCGGCCAGGCGGACGTGGCATGGCCCTGCAACACCACCAAGTACATCTCGCACTTCCCCGAGACCAGGGAGATCTGGTCGTACGGCTCCGGGTACGGCGGCAACGCCCTGCTCGGCAAGAAGTGCTACGCGCTGCGCATTGCCTCGACCATGGCCCGCGAGGAGGGCTGGCTGGCCGAGCACATGCTGATCCTCAAACTCACGCCCCCGGCCGGTGAAGCCCGCTACGTCGCGGCCGCCTTCCCGTCGGCCTGCGGCAAGACCAACCTGGCGATGCTCCAGCCGACCATCCCCGGCTGGAAGGTCGAGACCATCGGCGACGACATCGCGTGGATGCGGTTCGGCCAGGACGGCCGGCTGTATGCGATCAACCCGGAGGCGGGCTTCTTCGGCGTCGCCCCCGGCACCGGCGAGTCGACCAACGCCAACGCCATCAAGACCCTGTGGGGCAACTCCATCTTCACCAACGTCGCGCTCACCGACGATGGCGATGTGTGGTGGGAGGGGCTCACCGAGCAGGCCCCAGCGCACCTGACCGACTGGCGGGGCAACTCCTGGACCCCGGGGTCGCAGACTCCCGCCGCGCACCCCAACTCGCGGTTCACCACTCCGGCCGGGCAGTGCCCGATCATCTCCTCCGAATGGGAGGACCCAAGCGGCGTCCCGATCTCGGCGATCCTGTTCGGCGGGCGCCGCGCCACCGCGGTGCCGCTGGTCACCGAGTCCTTCGACTGGGAGCAGGGCGTCTTCCTCGGAGCCAACGTCGCCTCCGAGAAGACCGCCGCCGCCGAGGGAACCGTCGGCGAACTGCGCCACGACCCGTTCGCGATGCTGCCGTTCTGCGGCTACAACATGGGCGACTACTTCGCGCACTGGCTGAAGGTCGGTAAGGACGCCGACCCGGAGAAGCTGCCCCGCATCTACTACGTGAACTGGTTCCGCAAGGACGCGGGCGGCAAGTTCCTGTGGCCCGGGTTCGGTGAGAACAGCCGGGTCCTCAAGTGGATCGTGGACCGGCTCAACGGCTCCGCGCAGGCCGTCAAGACGCCGATCGGCAACGTACCGGCGCCGGGCGACCTCGACACCGACGGGCTCGACATCTCAGCCACGGACCTGGAGACCCTGCTCTGCGTGGACCTGGACGTGTGGAAGCAGGAGGCGGCGCTCGTTCCGGCTCACTTCGCCACCTTCGGCGACCACCTCCCCGCCGAGCTCACCCACGAGTACGAAGCCCTGGTAGCCCGCCTCGGATGACGTTGACTCGTGGCGTTTCCCGCACCGGTTCGACGGACGGTGCGGGAAACGCCACGACTCGACGAGGTTGACTAGGGCACCCGCACCGACGAGAGGACCTGGTCGAGGTCGCCCTGGGCGGGGAAGGTGTCGGGTAGCGACACCCACAGGAAGCCGAGCTGCCGCCCGTCCAGGTCGATCACCAGGACCGCCACGGTGTCCGCGGTGAACTTCCAGCCACCGCTCGCCGCGTCGCCGAACGACAGCCGGAACCTGGTCAGCCACGCGGGCCGCCCGGCCACCGTCCGTGCGGCGTTCCCCAGGTCCTTACGGGTCTCGCGCAGGTTGAAATGCTCGTGCACGATGCGCGCGGTGATCTTCTGTGCGACACCGGACAGACCCTGGGCGCCGCTGTAGCCCGCGACCTCGACCGGACGGGGCGTCCCGGACAGGCTTGTGGCGTTGAAACTCGAGTAGTCCCCGAACGGTGCCTGCACGATCGAGACCTGCCCGGCGGAGAAGTAGCCGGGCCGCAGCCAGTCCGAGCCCGCCTCCAGCCACGGCGGGCCCAGCCGGGCGTAGGACAGTCCCACGGTGGTGTCGGAGACCCTCCCGACGACCGGCGAGATGGCCTGTCCTGGTGCCCGGGCCGTCGGCTTGGCGGTAGCGCCCCTGCCCAGCACGTAGACCGCGGCCACCGCCGCCACGGCGAGCACGACGATCACCCCTCCGCAGCCCAGCACCCAGGGCACGACCCGCCGCCGCTGCCCGTGGTACGGTCCCGTGGCCGGTCCGCCGTAGCCGCTGAACGGCTGCGCAGCCTGCGCGCCGCCATAGGGCGCTGCGGCGTAGGGGGTGTTCACCGGTGGCTGGAAACCCGGCGGACCGCCCGATGGCCTGGTCGTCTGCGTCCAGGCCGCGCCGTCCCACCAGCGCAGCATCCCGGCGCCGCCATAGGGATCGGGGAACCAGCCGGGCGCGGTGGGTGCGGACACGTCGGTCAGATTAGAGCAAAACGTACCGATGCGTAGCGTGAACGAGAAGGTGTCGCTACGGGAGGCATTCCACCTTCCGGGCCAGGGAAGATGCCCACTCGACGGGCGCTCGGCGGAACTGTCGGTCCCTGGTCGTAGCGTGCCGTGCATAGTGACGACGCCCTGCACCCCGAGGGAGGCGGCGACGATGAGAACAGTCCAGCGGCGGCGGATGGTGCCTGTGATGCTCTGCGGCGTCGCGGTCGGGCTGGCCTTCGTGCCACTGATGCGGCTCGCTGACGACGAAGGGCGGCAGGGGCTCCTGTTCGCCCTCACAGTCTGCGGGACGTACGGCGCGGGCGCCCGGCTGCTGATCGCACGCCCGTCCTGGCGGACCTGGGCACTGGTGGTCGTCGCCGGTGCCGGGATGGGCGTCGCCGTGGCGGACTTCCTGTCGAGCCTGCCCGCAGTCACGCAGTGGGCGGCCGCCGTCCTCGTCCCCGGCACACCCACGCTGGTCCTGGCCGCCAGGGTCACCGAACCCCGCCGGCACGAACTTCGGCCACCCGAGACCTGATCAGGGCGCCTGGACCTCCCGGCCCGGCGAACAGGGGCGTGCCGCCTCCACAAGAGCGCCATACAGGCGGCCACTACGCTGTAGGTATGCGATGGAGGATGGCTCTGGCGGCCGATGTGTGCTGTGTGATCGTCTTCGTGGCGATCGGCAGGGCCAGCCACGGCGAGGCCGACGCGGTGGCAGGACTCGCGCGGACCATTTGGCCGTTCCTCACCGGCCTTGCGGCAGGCTGGCTGATCACCCGTGCCTGGCGGCGCCCGCTGCCCCTGGTACCGACCGGTATCGGGATCTGGTTGTCCACCGTCGCCGCCGGGATGGTGCTGCGCGTCGTGTCGGGACAGGGCATCGCCTTCACCTTCGTGATCGTTGCTCTGGTCTTCCTGGGCCTGACGCTACTCGGCTGGCGCGCGGCGGCCCGGCTCGCACGCTCCCGGCGCACCGCCTGATGGAATTCACCCGCGACGAGGCGCTCGCCCTCATGCCGGAGGTACGGGTCAAGGCCGCCCAGCTCGTACGGCTCCGAGCCGACCTCGCGGAACTCTCCCTCGACCTTCGCACCACCGGGATCTCCGACCTCGGCGGCACCCCCGAGGCGAAGGGCCTCGAAGCCCGGCTCGACGACCTGCTCAGCTGGTTCCACGATCAGGGAATCGAGATCAAGAGCCTGGCCCCGTTCCTGATCGACTTCCCGTCCACCATCGAGGGCCGCTCCGTCCAGCTCTGCTGGCTGGAGGGCGAGACCGGCCTCGGCTGGTACCACCTCAGCGAACTGGGCTTCGTCGGCCGCCGTCCCCTACCGCAGTGAGGCGCTCCACGTTCACCCGAGATGTGCGGTGTCGTTGAAGCCGCGAACCGCCCACGTCCCACCCAGCACCACCAGGCGTGAGATCGACGCGTTGTCGGCGCCCAGGAAGGCGAACGGACGCGACCCGGCCGCCAGTGCGAAGACCTGGCCGATGAACGCGCCGTGCGTGAACACCGCCAGCCGCTCACCCGCATGGGCCTTCGCCAGTCGCTCGATCACCTGACGAGCGCGTTCCGCGAACGCGATGGCGGGCTCCGCGTCCGGGATCACATCCCAGCGCTCCTCCTCCCACATCCGCTGTGCGATCGGGTCGTTCTCCGCGACCTTCTTCCGGTAGAGCCCGCCCTCCCATTCGCCCAGATGAACCTCCCTGAGGTCCTTGTCCACGCGCGGAACAAGACCGATCCGTGCCGTCAGCGGCTCGGCGGTCTGCGCGGTACGGCGCAGGGTCGAGACATAGACGGCGTCGATGCGCTCCTTGCCCAGCCGCTCGCCGAGCTTCTCAGCCTGGATCCGGCCCTCAGGGGAGAGCGCGGGATCTCCCTGACCGTCCACCAGCGGAAACGGTACGCCCGGCCGGGCCGGCTCCGACTCGCCATGCCTGACCAGCCACAACTCGGTCGCCCCCGGCGGCGGCTGAAAACGGGCCTGCCGGTATTCGGTCTTATCTGACGTGCTCATCTGAGTCTCCTACGCGGGATCGGTCAGCATGCGGAACGCCAGATGACGGCCGTGCCCCTGCTCGACGGCCAGCGCGAAGTACAGGCGCAGCAACCCGTCGACGGTGCCCTCCTGGCCGGCACCCAGATAGACCGGCCGGAGACCCACCGCCGTGACCAACTGCTCGACCAGGTCCCGGTCGTCGACCTCCGAGGAGAAGAACAGATCGGCGGGCACGCCGTCATAGAGCGGATTCTCGAAGTTCTCCAGGCCAAGGGACGAGAAGGCCCGCGCATAGCGGGCACCCGGCGCCTTGTCCCGAAGGGACTCAAGGCCATTGGGCGCTTTCGCCGTGATCCTGTTGGTCGCGTCCACCACGAGGCGATCCGCGAGAAGCGGCCCGAAGGCATCGAGGAACTCGTCGACGGCCGTCCCCGGCAGGGCCAGCACCACGACCTCGGAACCCTTCACGGCCGCTTCGGCCGAGGCGACGGTCGCGCCGGTGTCACCGGCGGCCGAGGAGCCCTCCGGATGCCGCGACCCGAACACGACCTGATGCCCGCCCCGCGCGAACGCCCGCCCCAGCGTCCCGCCGATCGGCCCCGTACCAATGACAGCCACCCGCATACCGCCCACCTCTCACCGCACCACCCGGAAGCCCCATCCTCCCGCACTGGCAGTCGGAAGCAGGCTTGGCAGGCTCCGCAACCGTTACCTCGTCCAGGCCCTCCGGTTCCCAGGCCACGGATAGGCAGGTTCAGTTGTCGGTCTGCATGGGCGGCGCGAGGCCCATCGTTGCGGCTGCGTTCCCTACGCAGTACTCCCTGTAGATGTCGACCGCGACGCTGACCCGTCCGGCCAGGACCAGGCTGGGGATCAGGTACATGTTGAGGTCCCCGTCCACGATGAAGAACAGCTCGATCTCCTCGTGGTCGTAGGGCATCACCCTGTCCTGGGGCCGCGGCCCACCGGAGCCATGTCCGACGCCCACCTGCCAGTGACCATTGGACTTGCAGGTGGTGCTCTTGACCTGAACTCGCTGCAGGCCAGCCGGGGTGTTCACGATGAGGTCGTACGGCTCGGGTTCGGTCGGGAGGGATGGTGTGCATCCGCGTGCCATGAACCAGGTCATGGCAATGTGCGGAGCCACCCGCCGGAGATGCTCGGGCTGGTAAGCGAGGCCGGTCAGGGAGGATTCCTGGTGGTTGATCTTCGGCCGAGGACGGGAGAGATGGCTGAGGTCGAGGCCGATTCGGGCGGCGTGGCCCTTGATGAAGGTTCGCATCCCGGACTCAGTGGTGACGCCGAGTAGATCTCCGAGTTCTTGCCATGTCGAGGCGGCGCGGGAGGCGCGGATGAGTTGTTGTTGTGTCCACCGGCGCCCGCCGGTGAAGTGGCTGGTGTCCAGTTCCAGCCGGGTCGCGTGCTTCTGCAGCGTACGCCGTGACGCAGAGGATCCCTCGTGCAGCCCAAGTGCTCTCTGCACTGCACGCCACGAGTTGGAGTCTTCCACAGCCTGCCGGAGCTGTTCGTCCGTCCAGGTCCGGGCGTACTCTCGGGGAGCATTTTCCGAGCGCGCCTTGGGCTTCAGTGGATCCAGGTGAGAGAGATCGAGGCCGATTCTCACTGCATGGGTGAGGATTGTCTCTTTAGCGTTGCCTGCGGACCCCGTATATCCGAGCTCTTCTTGCAGATCCTGCCAGGTACAGCACCTTATCGCGGCCGAGCGGAGGTCGTCGTCGGTCCACTGGCGTCTTCCGGTGATATGACCGGTCGCCAGGTCTAAAGAGCTAGCGCGTTCTTTGGCTATGCGCATTGATCCGGAAGAGGTCTCTCGGAGGCCGAGCTTGTTCAACACTCCGCGCCAGGACCGTGATTCGGCGACGGCTGTTCTCAGCTGGTCATCCGTCCAGGTTCTTACTCCACGTCTTGCCGTGGTCGATGCCCCCATGCATTCAACGTTAGCCCAGTATCTCGACTAGTGCAAGAAATATGTTCGAAGATTCTGCTCGGTATTTTTGAGTAAGATATGAACCGGTGAAAGAATGGGTCGGCCGTGATGAAGGTCGGGGGCCTCGAGTGGGCTCTACGGTGCACCGTGCACGCGTCAGTGCCGACTATGCGCTAAGGTTGTCCAAGTCCCCAGGGGCAACCGGGGTGTGGCCTAGCTTGGTTTAGGGCGCCGGTCTGGGGGACCGGAGATTCCCGAGTTCGAATCTCGGCACCCCGACGTAAGTGCAGGTCAGAGGCTGGATCTC
>JAOPYM010000155.1 GCA_025964615.1 Actinomycetes bacterium | reverse complement strand
GGGTTCCCCCCACCCGACGGGCCCCGGGTGCGGTAAACGCCACGAGTCAACGGGAGGGTGGAGCTCGCCGCCGGCACGGCCCTCACCTTGCTGTGCCGGCGGCGAGAGTCTATTTGACGGCGCCCGCGGTGAGGCCCGACTGGATCTGACGCTGGAAGATGATGTAGACGATGATCACCGGGATGATCGCGATGCTGAGCGCGGCGAACAGCGCCGGCCAGTCGGAGTCGGCTCCGGCGCTCACCGAAATGTTGGCGACGCCCTGGGTGATCATCCACTTGTCCGGCTTGCCGGCGAGCAGCACGAGAGGCAGCAGGTACTGGTTCCACTGGCCGATCACGTTGAAGATCGCGATCGAGATCAGGCCGGGCTTGGCCATCGGCAGCATGATCCGGAAGAACGTCCTGGTGTGCCCGCAGCCGTCGATCATCGCGGCCTCGGCCACGGTCGTCGGCAGCGTTTTGAAGAACGCCGCCATGAAGAAGACGGTGAACGGCAGCGAGTAGGCGACGTACACCAGGACCAGGCCCACATAGCTGTTCAGCATGCCCAGCTGCTTGACCACACCGAACAGCGGCACCAGCGCGAGGAAGACCGGGAAGGTCATTCCGGACACGAACAGCAGGTAGATGAACCGGTTGCCGACGAACTGGAAGCGCGCCAGCACGTAGGCGGCCATCGAACCGAGCAGCATTGTGAAGAACGTGCTGACGGCCACCACGAAGGCGGTGTTGAGCAGGTACTGGCCGATGTGGGCCTTGCTCCAGGCCCGGGTAAAGGCGTCGAAGTGCCAGCTGTGCGGCAGCGCCCACGGGTTGCCGCCGGTGATCTCACCGGCGCCCTTGAAGGCGTCCAGGAAGGTCCAGATGAGCGGTACCACCACGAGCAGCGCCCAGAATGCCAGCGCGACGTGCGAGAGACCGAGCAGCGGGTTGGGCTTGTCCCGTCGCTTCCCGCGCCGGGCACCATGCGAGGCGTTGGACCCTGACGCGGCGGCCGGGATCAGATCCGTGTGGCTTGTCATGTCTCAGGTCCTAGAACTCGATGCTGTCGCGCCGGGTGACGCGCATGGTGAGGGCGGCGAAGGTGAGGGTCATGAAGAACAGGACCACGCCCATCGCCGAGGCGTAGCCGAACTTGGAGTATGTGAAGGCGTTCCGGTAGATCTCCAGCGGCAGCACCGTGGTGGAGTGGTTCGGCCCGCCGTTGTCGATCGACAGGACCTGCACGATGGCGAAGCCGTCGAACGCGGCGACGCCGAGGTAGATCCAGCCGACCTGGAGGGTGTCCCACAGCAGCGGGAGGGTGACCTTGAAGAACAGCGTGAACCGGCCCGCCCCGTCCAGCGCGGCGGCCTCGAAGAGGTCCTTGGGAATGGAGGCCATGCCCGCCGAGAACAGCACGACGTAGAAGCCGACGGCCTGCCACACCATCACACCGATCATCGACCAGAGGGCGACCGCGGGGTTGGTGATGAAGCCGATCGTGGGCAGGTGCACCGCATGCAGCAATCCGTTGATCACACCGTCGGGGACGTTGGTGCCGTCGCCTTTCTGGTAGATCGTCTGGAACAGCACACCGACGATGGCCACCGCCAGGACCTGCGGCAGAAAGAAGATGACCTTGTAGAGGTTCGCTCCGCGAACGCCCCTGAGCTGTCCGCCTTGCAGCTTCCCGCCGAGGTTGAGCAGGAAGGAGAAGAACAGCGCGATCATAACGGTGACCAGCGGCAGGGCAATGAGCATCACCACATGGTGCTCGACGGCTGCCACGAAGTTGTCATCGCTGAACAGGTTCTTGAAGTTGTCCAGCCCGATGTACTTCGGGGCCGAGAACCCGTTCCAGTTGGTCAGCGAGATCTGGAACGCCTGGATGTAGGGCCAGATGACGAAGACCACGTAGAGGGTCACGGGTGCCGCCAGGAACCCGAAGATGAAGGGATATTTGCCCTGCCGCATGGTCACTTAACTCCGTGTCCGTCGTCAGACTCAGCGGGTCTGCTTGGTGATGGACGAGTCGGCCTTGATCTTGTCTGCGGCCTTCTGCATGTTGGTACAGAACGCGTCAGCGGTGCCGCCGCCGTAGCAGAGCAGGTTCGTCTGGGTACGCAGCTCGGTCTCGAGCTGCTTGTACCAGTTCTCGAACCGGCTGTCGGTGATGATGCCGGCGCCCGCCGCCTTCTGAGCGGCGACGACGCTGGTGGCACCCGCGGAGAGCTGCAAGCCCTCCAGCGCGCCCTTGACGACGGTCATGCCGCCGGCCTTCTGGAAGAAGCCCTGTGCGCCCTCCTTGGAGAGCATGCGGCGCAGGTACTCCATGCCACCGGCCGGGTTGGCGCCCTTGGCGCCGACGAAGAACGCCTCGCCCGGGGCCACGCGGATCGCCGGGTACGCCATCTGGTCGCCACCGACGTCGGGCAGCGCGGCGATGGTGTACTTGAAGGTCGCCGGGGCGATCTTCTTCATCTCGTTCTCCAGCCAGTCACCCGACGGGTAGAACGCGACCTTGTCCTGGTCCTGCAGGGTCTGGACCTGCGTGTGGATCAGGCCCAGGTAGGACTTGTCGGAGTACTTCTGGCAGATCTCGGCCCACGCGGCGGCGGCCTTCTTGACCGGGTCGGCGGTCCAGGCGCCGTCCTTGAGGTTGTCGATGTCGAGGAGGACCTGGTTGCCGCCGAGCTTGGCGGCGGTCATCTCGATCAGCCAGTACATGTAGTACGAGGCGTTCTTGCCCGCGTAGGCGAACGGCGTGATGCCCTTGGCCTTGATCTTCTCGCAGAGGGCCTTGAACTCGTCGAAGGTCTTCGGTGCGGTCCAGCCGTTGCTGTCGAACAGGGCCTGGTTGTACCAGAGGCCGTACGTCGTGGCGACGTAGTTCATCAGGTACGGCTTGCCCGCGAGCACACCGGACTCCATGGCGCCGGCCAGGACGCTGTCCTTGACGGTGACCTTGGGGTCGTCGACGGACGGGGCGGCCCAGAACTGGGTCAGGTCCTGCATCTGCCCGGCGGCGACGAGCGCAGCGTTGTCCATCAGGTCGGTGCCGGAGTTGTCGATCACGTCCGGGATCTGGGTGCCACCGGTGAAGCGCGGCTGCAGGGTCTTGCCGATCGCGACGATGCCCTCGTGGGTGACCTTCGCGCCCGGGAAGGCCTTGACGTAGAGGACCTCATGCGACTGCGTGGCGTAGTCGTCGCTGTAGCCGCCCTTGAAGATGACGACGTCGAGCGGCGCACCTGCCTTGACCCCGAACGGGTTCGCGGCGTTGCCCGTGTTGCTCTTGACCGTGCTGGTGCTGTTGGTGCTGCCGCCGGTGGCACAGGCACTCAGCATCGAGATGCCAGGGCCTGCGATCAGGGCGGTCAGGCCTACGCGCTGCAGGAGCTGACGGCGGTCGATGCCCTGGGACTTGACTTCGGACATGAGATTCCTCTCGGGGATAGAGGTGATTCGGTTATTGGGAGGACATGGTCGAGGCGAGCAGCTCTTCGCGGGTCACGCTCAGGGCATGCTCGAGGGCTCCGCCGAGGACAGGGTTGCCCTCGACGGCGGAGAGGCGCAGCCGGGGCCGCGGAATGGTCATCGTGTGGAGTTCACGTTCGACGAGCCCCCGGAGGACCTCACCGCCGGCGAGCAGTACCTCGCCGGTGAGGATGACGATTCCGGGGTCGATGAGGGCGGTGACCGCGGCCAGGCCGGTGGCGACCCGGACGGCCACGTCCCGCAGGGCGGCCTCCGCGCGGGCCGCGGCCGCCTGGCCGTGGTCGTCCCACGCGGTGATCGCCGCCTGTACGGCGCGGTCCGGTGTGGAGCCGCGGAATCCGTACGAGCGCATGACGGCCAGGACGGCGTGCCCGCCGACCAGGGCCTGCAGCCCGTGGTTGGAGTGACGGCCGGTCTCCCTGGCGGTAGGGGCACCGGGGACCGGCATGTAGCCGACCTCGCCGGCGCCGCCGGTGGCGCCACGGTGCAGCTTGCCGCCGAGCATCAGCGCGACACCGATGCCGCGGCCGCACCACAGCAGCACGAAGTCCTGGTGGCCGCGGGCCGCACCGCGCATGTGCTCGGCCACCGCGACGAGGTTGACGTCGTTCTCGAGCTCGACGGTCACACCGAGCGCCCGGTTCAGCGTGCCGACCAGGTCGGCGATCTGCCAGCCGCGGATGTGCGCGGCGTACCAGAGCCGGCCCGTCTGGGGGTCCACGGCACCCTGGATGCCGATGGTGACCCGGCTCAGCTCGGCCTGCTCAACGCAGGCCGCCGCGCAGGCACCGGCCACCGCGGCCTGGACCCAGGCGACGGCGTCACCGCCGGAGCGGCCGGGGGTGTCGATCCGGTACTCCCCGACGACCTCGCCGGTGATGTCGGCGATGACCGCGTTGATACGGGCTCCGGACACGTCGAGCGCGCAGATGTAGGCGAGCCGGGGGTTGATGCGGTACGTCTCGGCCGTACGGCCCGGGAGCCCCTCGCGCCGGCCGTCCAGGATCACCAGGCCTGCATCACGCAGCCGGTTGAGGAGCTGGGAGGCGGTCGGCTTGGAAAGACCGGTCAGGTCGCTCAGCTCGGGACGGGTCAGCGAGCCGTGCTGGAGGAGCGCCTGGAGGGCTGCCCGGTCGTTGATCGCCCGCATCAGGCTCGGGGTGCCCGGTGTCGGCTGCGCTGTGATCATGGCACTCCTTCCTGTGACGTTGCGGTCAACTATTAGGAAAGTGTCCTAATGAATGACCGGAATCTAGAAACTCGGCAAGGATACGTCAAGTACCGGCAAGCCAGTCGCAACCAACCCGTGACCGACTATCACCATAGGTATCCGGACAACCCCTTGGAGTAATCGCCGATAGTGGGCTAGACCACCATCGCTGAACTGCGAAGACGCCCCTCGCATGACCGAAGGAGCGGCCCGTGTGAGCTCTGGGACACGCGCAACGCCGGGCGACGGGCGTAGCGGGGGGCCACCGGGCGGCCCACGGTAAAATTTCACCGCCCGCGTCTCGCAGGAGACGCCAGGGACCACCCCCGGGCTCAGCCGCCCCCGAAGTCTGAAATGGGCCAGTCTTTCCGTTTCGTCACCTCCGTATGACCGACCCGGGACTAGCGTCCTGTGTGGTGGCCTCCAGTTGGGAGCTGGACGCTGGAATCGGGGGATGTCACATGAGATTGATCGCCATCGCGCCGGTCCTGGCGCTGGGATTGGTAGCCGCATCGGTGGCCGTCGCCCACTCGGACCCATCGCCCGGCGGCGGACTACAGGGCAGCCTGTCCTGTGTCGCCGGTAAGGAATGCGTCTACACGGTGCGCAACACCGGCACCCAGGCGTCCTACGTCCCGTACGGCAGCATGACGTTGTCCTGGGGCAAGGCCCACTTCGCCGGCGGCGGCTGCCTCAAGCCAGGTCAGCAGGTGAGCGAGATCGCCTTCACGCACGACGGTTACGGCAACCGGGTCGTTCCGCGCAGCACGCTGACCCGCCCCTTCCAACTCCCCTACCGCCCCGGCACCCACGCCTGCTGACAGCGCAGCGTTACAGAACCCCGTTGACTCGTGGCGTTTCCCGCACCTGCGCGGCGAACGGTGCGGGAAACGCCACGACTCAACGGAACGGGCGCGGGTCAGGTGGTGCCGGCGCGGTAGATCACGAAGGACACCGCGATGTACTGGAGGATGTACGCGGCGACCGTGAAGGCGTGGAAGACCTCGTGGAACCCGAACCAGCGGGGCAACGGGTTCGGCCTGCGCAACCCGTACACGAGGCCTCCGACGCTGTAGAGCACGCCTCCGAGGGCCACGAGCAGCCCCACCGTGAGCCCAGTGCCCTTCAGGAACTGCGGCACGAAGAAGGCGGCGATCCAGCCCAGCCCGATGAACAGCGCCGTGTACAGCCAGCGTGGCGCCGCCGTCCACAGCACCCGGAACAGCACCCCGGCAAGCGCGCCCGCCCACACCACCGACAGGACCAGGATCCGCACGTCCCCGCGCAGGATCAGGAACGCGAACGGCGTATAGGTCCCGGCGATGATCAAGTAGATGTTGGCATGGTCGAAACGGCGCAGCAGGCCCAGCGCGAGCTCGGACCAGTGCCCGCGATGGTAGGCGGCCGACACCCCGAACAGCAGTGCCGACGTCACCGCGTACACCCCGGCGCAGATCCGGGCACCCAGGTTCGGGGCGAGCGCGACGAGCACCAGGCCCGCCGCCACGGCGAGCGGGAAGGTCACCGCGTGCAACACGCCTCTCAGCTTCGGCTTGACCGCCTGGTCCAGCTCTCCGGTGCGCCGTCTCATCCGCTCCTCTTCGCCGTCTCCCGCCAGCGTAACGGCCTTTACGCAGTAAGGTAAGGTCAGGCCCCGGTGAAGTAGTCCTTGGCCGAGCGCCTGAGCAGGCACCCGGTGACGGCCACCGAGGTGACCGTCACCACCATCGTGAGCACCACGAGGGCTTTGACACCGCCCGCGAACGACTCTCCGTCACCCAGCTCCGACAGGCGGCGCAGGCCCAGTTCGAGCACGCCGCCCAGCAGGACGCCGGCGACCACCAGACAGACGCCCTGCACCGCGAGGGCGCCGGTGCGGACCCCACCCGGTCCCGACGGGAACCGGGCCGCGAGCACCAGGGTCGCCGACGCCGACAGCACGAAGCCCGCCACCACGAGCAGGCCGGCCTCGGTTCCCTCGTCGAATTCGGCGACGGCGCCCAGCAACGCGATGACCGTGAGCAGCGCTCCCTGGACCCACATGGCCGCCTGGGCGACCCGCACAGCACCCGGCATCACACGACCCCTCAGGCCCGAAGATCATCCAGGAGAGAGTCAAACAGACCCCTGGCGCACCGGTCTATACCTCGGGAGCGCGGCCCTCGTAGGGGGTGCTGAGCACGATCGTGGTGCGGGTGTTGACGTGCGCGGACGACCTGATCTGCTGGAGCAGCTCCTCCAGCGCGCTGGGCGAGGACACCCGTACCTTCAGGATGTAGTTCTCCTCCCCCGCCACCGAGTGGCACGCCTCGATCGCGGTGAGGTGGGCCAGCCGCTCGGGCGCGTCGTCGGGAGCGGCCGGATCGATCGGCTTGATCGAGATGAACGCGGTCATCGGCAGCCCTATCTCGTCCGGATCCAGCTGCGCGCTGAAGCCCCGGATCACGCCGCGCTTCTGCAGCCGGCGTACCCGCTGGTGCACGGCGGACACCGAAAGCCCGGTCTCCCGCGCCAGGTCGGTGAAACTCATCCGGCCGTCCTCGGCCAGGAGCACCAGGATCTGCCGATCTATCTCCTCCACAGAGGCGCAATCTACCTTGTACGGGAAGATCTCGCAGAACCGCCCGGCAGTCCCGCGGGGGGACCGCAGCTGCCGCGGACGATCAGCTCGGTCGCCAGCACCACCGGCCGCCCGCGTTCCCGCCTGGCCGGGTCGCGGAGCAGGAGTTCCGCGGCGCGGTAGCCCATGTCGCGTGCGGGGCGGGCGACCACCGTCAGCGGTGGGTCACACAGCTCGGCCCAGGGCATGTCGTCGATCATCGCGATCGATACGTCCGCGGGCACTCGCAGGTCGAGGCCGCGCGCCGCCAGTACCGCGGCCTCGCCGAGCAGGTGACTGGCGGCGAGCACAGCGCTGACGTCGGAGCGCCGCTGGAAGAGGCTTGCCGCAGCCGCGAAGGCGCTGTCGGCGGTCGACCGTGCCCGTACGACAAGGTCGTCGTCGACCGGCACCCGCAGCTCGGCGAGCGTGTCCCTGAACGCCTGCTCGCGCTCGGGGCCGGCCGCCACGGAGACATGCCCGCCGAGGAAGGCCACCCGGCGGTGACCGAGCCCCACCAGGTACTCGACCACTGCGCGGACGCCGGACCGGTCGTCGGCGACCACGGACGGCAGTCCGGGGAGCCCCCGCCCGGCGAAGACGACCGGGACCACCCTGGCGGCGTCCCGCCAGACGGCGCCGTCCCCGGAACCGGGGATGGCGATGATCCCGTCCACCCGCTGCTCGACCAGCCGGTCGACGATCTCGCCCTCCCGCTCGGGATCGTCGTGGGCGACGTCCAGGATCACGTGCTCGCCGAGCGTCCGTGCGCAGTCCAGTACGCCCGCGGCCAGTTCCGCGCAGAACGGATCGGTGATGTCGGGGACCAGCAGCCCGATGCTGCCGGTGCGCTGCAGCTTCAGGCTGCGGCCGATGGCGCTGGGCCGGTAGTCGAGTTCCTTCGCGACGGCCAGCACCCGGTCCCTGGTGGCCGGGCTGACCGATCCGGTGCCCGACAGCACCCGCGACACCGTCGCAAGCCCGACCCCCGCGGCGGCCGCCACGTCCTTGATCGTCGCCGCCCTGCGCACCCGGCCACCCCCTCGATTCGCGCCATCCTCGCACGTGAAGACCTTTTGGAAACGTTTCCAATCATAGTTCACGAGCGAGTGCGACCGCGAGCCTGGAATGTCAACGGAGAACCCCCGGCCTGGGGGTTCATAGAACTCCAGAGCAAAGTACCTCTTGACAGGACATAGCCTCCTGACGAAGATTCAGTGGAAACGTAACCATCAACGAGGGGGTGCCCGGTGGCCCAGATCGTGCTGCAGGATGTCGACAAGATCTACGCCGGTGGCGTCAAGGCCGTGGACGCGCTGAGCCTGGAGATCCGCGACGGCGAGTTCATGGTGCTGGTCGGCCCGTCCGGCTGCGGCAAGTCGACGGCGCTGCGGATGATCGCGGGCCTGGAGGACATCAGCGGCGGCACGGTCAGCATCGGGGAGCGGGTCGTCAACGACCTGGCCCCCAAGGACCGCGACATCGCGATGGTCTTCCAGAACTACGCGCTGTACCCGCACATGACGGTCGAGGACAACCTGGCCTTCGGCCTGAAGCTGCGCGGCACCCCCAAGCCGGAGATCAAGAAGCGGGTGGCCGACGCCGCCAAGATGCTCGGTCTCGAGCCGTACCTCAAGCGCAAGCCGGCCGCACTGTCCGGTGGCCAGCGCCAACGTGTCGCCATGGGCCGGGCGATCGTCCGTGAGCCGCAGGCGTTCCTGATGGACGAGCCGCTGTCCAACCTGGACGCCAAGCTGCGCGTCTCGATGCGCGCCTCGCTGAACCAGCTGCACGAGCGCCTCGGCGTCACCACGGTCTACGTCACCCACGACCAGGTCGAGGCCATGACCCTGGGCGACCGGGTCTGCGTGCTGCGCGACGGCAAACTGCAGCAGGTCGACACCCCGCAGCGGCTCTTCGACGCACCCGTCAACCTGTTCGTCGCGGGCTTCATCGGCTCGCCGTCGATGAACTTCGTGACCGCCAAGCTGGAGCGGGACGGCGTCTCGTTCGCCGGCTTCAAGCTGCCGGTGCCCGCGGACGTGTTCGAGACCAAGCCGGGCCTGTCCGGGTACGCCGGCAAGGAGATCATCCTCGGCATCCGCCCGTCGGACTTCGAGGATGCCGCCCACGCCAAGCCGGACTGGGCCCTCATCGACGTGACCTCCACGGTCACCGAGGAGCTGGGCAGCGAGATCAACGTCATCTTCGCGATCGACGCGCCGCCCGTCGAGCACAAGGACACCCTGGCCCTGGCGAAGGACGCCACCGAGGGCGAGGAGGAGGAGACGGCGATCCCGCTGCTGGACAACAAGGCACTGTGGACCGCACGGGTCAACGCGCGTTCGCGCGTGCGACCCGGCCAGAGCCTCGAGCTGGCCATCGACACGCACAGCATGCATTTCTTCGACCCGGAGAGCGGCCTGGCCATCGGCCACCCCGACACCCCGCGGGTCTGACAGCAGCCCCTCCGTGACCAGGGACGACTCCTGGTCGCGGAGGGGTTATCCACAGATTATCTGAGCTTGTCCACAGGTTGCCTGTGGACGAGCTCAGATCACATGGAGCCCCCGGTCCACGAGATTCATCCGCTCGTACCCGTCCTCGGTGCACACCACGATGTCCTCGATCCTGGCGCCGTGCTCGGCCGGCAGGTAGATGCCGGGCTCGATCGAGAACGCCATCCCCGGTCGCAACGGCTCGGTGTTCCCCTCGACGATGTACGGGTCCTCGTGGGTCTCCAGGCCGATGCCGTGCCCGGTCCTGTGGATGAAGTACTCCCCGTACCCGGCCTTCGCGATGAGGTCGCGCGCGGCCGCGTCGACCGCCTCGGGTGTGACGCCGGGCCGTACCGCGTCACAGGCCGCCTGCTGCGCCTCGCGGAGCACCTCGTAGTAGTCGCGGAACCGCACGGGTGGTTCCCCGACGCTGTAGGTCCTGGTCTCGTCCGAGCAGTAGCCGCTGGGCATGGTGCCGCCGATGTCGACCACGACCGGATCACCGTCGCGGATGACCCGGTCCGAGACCTCGTGGTGCGGGCTCGACCCGTTGGGCCCGGATGCCACGATCACGAAGTCGACCACGGAGTGCCCCTCCGCGAGGATCTCGGCGGCGATGTCCCTGCCCACCTCCCGCTCAGTCCGTCCTGCCCTCAGCAGCCGCGGTACGACCTGGTGCACCCGGTCGATCGCGGCACCCGCCTCCCGCAACGCGTCGATCTCGGCGGCGGACTTGCGCATCCGCAGCTGCCTGAGCACGTTGCCCGCCGCGACCTGCTCGGTGCCGGGCAGCGCGTCGCGGAACCGCAGCGACATGACCGCCCACATCCGGTCTGCCACCCCGACCCTCCCGGCTCCGGCGGGGAGCCGTGCGGCGACCAGTGCGAACGGGTCGTCGGTCTCGTCCCACGAGACCATCTCGATGCCCAGCCGCCCCGCCGGGGACGCCTGGGCCGCCGGCAGTTCCAGGCGCGGTACGACCAGGAACGGATCGGCCGACGCCGGCACTACCAGACAGGTCAGCCGTTCCATCTGGATCGCGTCATATCCGGTGACGTACCGCAGGTCAGGTCCAGGAGTCAGCAACACCGCGCGCAGCCCGTAGTCGGCGGTAGCCTCCTGTACACGGGCCAGCCGCTCGGCTGGATACAACTCCGTTGTCACATCCGGGTTCATGCCCCTCAACCTAAACCGTTCGCTGAGGTATCAATGAATCTCAGTGATCCGCCTCCTCTGACATGCTGGAGGGGTGCCGGGTCTCATGCTGCTGGATACGCCGTCGCTGTACTTCCGCGCCTTCTTCGGGGTACCCGAGTCGGTGACCGCACCGGACGGTACGCCCGTCAACGCGGTTCGCGGGCTCATCGACATGATCG
>JAOPYM010000142.1 GCA_025964615.1 Actinomycetes bacterium | reverse complement strand
GGGCCGACCCCAGGGCTCCGCAGCGCTGACACTTAAACGTCAACCTCCGAAGGCAACGAAAAGTGCCCATCACTGTCCATCGTTCAACCGCGAGGTCGGCAAGGTGATCCCGAACACAAGTCCTGATCACGGCTGACCAGGCCGGAGATCACCCAGATCTACGAGGGCGCGAGTGAGACCCAACATCCCGGCAGCAGCAAACGGCAGCAACCGCACTGCCCCAAGTGAACCGCCATCGCCTAGCATCAATGGTCTGACCTGCCAGGATGACCTGCATAGACCTTCCTGCCACTAGTTCGCATCGAGGTGGTCAGCCGGTCCAGCGGCGTGGAGTCCGACACGGACGGCAGACCCGCCTTTCCCGGTGCACTGAGAGGGATTCCGCGGTGCCCGGTCTCGGCACCGCGGAATCGTCGCGAGACGGCGCTTAGCCAGGCTGATCGAGGGTCGCCCGTCTTTTGGGATGAGAGCGCGCAGCGCGCCTTTTCTTACGGGCTGGACTTTGGCCGGGAGCGGAGCGACCCCAGGGTCGGGGAAGGGGGGTCCGGGGGGAACGGGCTTTGGGGGTTCCCCCGGTCGGGGGTGGGCGCGTAGCGCGCTTGTCCTTGCCGGTGAACTTCGACTTTCCGCGCGTGGTCTTCGCGCGGGTCCGGCGGAGCCGGACGAGGGCGGGGGGCGGGGGTAGCGGGACGGCGGCAAGGGGGCACCTTCCGTCCCTGCCCTCGCCGGGCGGGGGTGTCCGGCGAAGGCCTTGACGGCTGGCGGTCGTGGTCCTGGTGGCCTTGCTTCCCTCCTGCTCTTGGCTGCTGGCGCTTTGGGTCGTGGTCTCGGGCGCTGGCCTACGCGGCGGCCTCCAGGGCTGGCCGTGCGGTCCAGCGGGCGTTCATCATGGCACGGGTACGGGCCTCGGCGTCCGGCATCGCGTGCACGTAGGTCCGCAGCGTTACCGACGGGTCCGCGTGTCCCAGGACGGCCGACAGGTCGACCACGTTCATGCCGTCGTCAAGACACTCGCTCGCGAACTGGTGGCGTAGCGAGTGCGTGGTGTACCCGTCGATCTTCAGGGCCTCCGTGATGGCCCTGAAGCGCTCATATGCCGTGTGGTACTGCATGTACCGGGTGCTCGGGCCGGGGCACAGCGGGCCCTCTGGCAGGGCCGCCACCATGTCCCACACGTAATCGGGAACCGGGACGTTGCGGCCCTGGCTTTCCTTGCGGTGCTTCAGCGGCTGCCGGCTGCGGCCGTCCCTGCTGGCCTGGCCGCGCAGCCTCAGGTACCGCTCCCCGTTCCGCTTCTCCTTGAAGTCGGCCTTCTCGACTCCTAGGGCCTCCCTGATCCGTAGTCCCATCGTGCGCTGCATCCATGCGGCCACTCCGACGCCTGCCAGCGTGCGCGTCTTGCCGGCCTGACCGGTGACGGTGATGCCGTCGGCGAGCTTGCCGATGGTAGCGTCATCGATGAACACGAACCCGTCGGCCTCGTCGTCGTCATCGTCGTCGGCCGGGGTCCTGGTGCCCTCGGTCAGCTTGATGCCCGTCAGCTTGTGGCGGCCGATCTTCTCCGCCCTGGCGGCGGCATCCATCGTCCCGGTGATGATCATCCTTGCCTGCCGGCGCAGCGAGACGCTCCTGCCCGCAATGGTGACGTTCAGGAACTCGGCCACTTCATCGGCGGCGGCCTGGGTGCACATCTGGGCCAGCGTGCGGTGCACGAACAGGGCCCGGACGTTGGCGCGGTAGCTGGACAGGTACCGGGCGCGGGAATCCGGGCTGGCGTTCAGCGCGGACGACATGATGAAGGCCTCGCACGCCGGGCCGAACAGCTCATTCCCGGCCTTGGGATCCACGTAGGTCTTGCCCTGTGAGCGCTTCCCCCTGGTCAGCTCTAGCTGGAAGTCCTGGGCCTTGCGCAGCCCGGTGCCGTACCGCACGCGCTTGCCGGCGTCGATCTCGTCGCGGAAACTGCGGTCCCGCTGCACGCCGTTCACGGTGTAGCGGACAGTCCACGCGTGGCGGCACTTGCCGATCTCGGACGCTTCGCACGTGTGCTGGCAGGTCCCGCCCACGCACTGCTTGTTGGTCTCCGGGCGATGGTAAGTACGGTCGCACTTCTTGAAGACGGTGGCCTGTAGCTTCCCGTTAGCGGCCCTTGGCGACCGTTCGCGCATGTTAGGACTCCTGACTTTCACCGGACTGCGGTACCTGCCTTATGCCCTCTGAACTGGACATATACCCATTGTCCTACTTATTGCGCAATCGCTGTGCCCAGAACTCGCCGCTGAATTGCTAAGGCTGGCCTTATAAGACTAGCCTTAATGCATGACCGATACCGGGCCCCGCGCTGTTGGAAGCACTGCTGTTGGAAGCACTGCTGTTGGAAGAAGCACTGCGCAGGGGGAGATCGAGGAGCTCGCGGGGGCGCTGCGGGTCAGCGTCGGGATGCTCTTCCGGCGACTGAAGCAGACCGAGCCCGAGGGTGACCTCACGATGCCCGAGACGTCGGC
>JAOPYM010000136.1 GCA_025964615.1 Actinomycetes bacterium | reverse complement strand
TTCGACGCCAACAAGGCCCAAGGCATCGACGGATCACTGCGCAAGATAGCCACCACACCGCTCGGCCCCTGGCTGCTCATCGCCGTCGCCCTCGGCCTGGTCACCTTCGGCGTCTACTCCTGCTGCGAAGCACGCTGGCGCAAAGTCCAACCCGGCTAGCGATGTCGCAGCGGGGCGCCCTGGTCTCAGACCGTTTTGAAGTCGTGTGCGCGGGCATCCGGCGTGGAACATCCGATCACGTTCGGAGGTATTCATGTCGGCTTTCATGGTCGTCATCGTCGTCGCGGTCGTCGCGGGAGCAGGGTTCCTTGCCTGGAACCAGGCCCGCACGCATCGGCTCCGCCGGCAGTTCGGGCCCGAATATGACCGGGCCGTAGACCAGCACGGCAACCGCCGCGAAGCGGAACGCGACCTGCACGCACGCGAACAGCACCACCACGACCTGGCCATCCGGCCGCTCGACCCCGGCAGCCGCACCCGTTACCTCGACCAGTGGACCCACATCCAGGCCGAGTTCGTCGACTCCCCCGAAGTCTCCGTCGACCTCGCCGACAAGCTCGTGATCGCCGTCATGGGCGAACGCGGCTACCCCACCGAGAACTACGAGGCCCGCGTCACCGAACTCTCCGTCGAACACGCCCGGACCCTCGGCCACTACCGCAGTGGCCACGAGATCAGCACCAGCGGTGAGGCCTCCACCGAGGACCTCCGCCAGGCCATGGTGCACTACCGGACCCTGGTCGAGGACCTGCTGTCGGCCCCCTGGGACGAGCGCGTCCCCGCCCCGTCGCCAGCAGGCGTCCCCACCCCCCGCGACGCCGGCCCCAACTGACTCCGAGGAGTTGAATGACCATGAACAACCACCCGTGGGGACAGGAAGAACCCGCTGCCGACGTGCTGGCGGCCGGTGCGCCGACCCCTCACGACCACCCCGAATCAGATGACCTCGCCACCCTGGACGGCCACCCGTCCGCTCCCGATCACCTCACCATCGTCGAAGGCCACATGACCTCGGCCGAGGAGGAGAGCGCGACCTGGATCCCTGCTGAGGAGGCCACCCCCGCGATCACGCCGGAAGGAGCCGCTCCCGATCCCGTCGCTGTGGTGACCTGGGAACCGATCGAACGGCTCATAGGTGCCGACGACGCCCAGGCGTTTCAGGACCGCTGGCGTGAGGTCCAGGTCGGCTTCATCGACGACCCGCAGGACACCGTACGGCAGGCCGGCGAGCTCACCTCCAAGGTCCTGAGCTCGCTCACCGACACCCTCAGCAGCTCCAAGCGGGATCTCGACGAGCGCTGGCACACCGAGAAGGACGAGGCAGCAGACACCGAGACGCACCGCCAGGCGCTGCGCACCTACCGGGACTTCATCAACCGGATGCTGAACGCCTGACCCAAAGCCCCGTGGCCGTGCCCGCCCCCCGCGGACGCCCTGTCGGATGCAGACCAGCTCGTCAGGCGCGTGATGGCCGACCGCGGGTATGAGCCGCAGGACTACCAGCAGCGGGTGGCCGACCTGTCGGTCGAGCACGCCGGCACGCTGGAGCACTACCGGACGGCCCATGACATCAGCGCCCGCGCGGCCAACAAGGAGGCCTCGACCGAGGAACTCCGCCAGGCCATCGTCGACTACCGGACGCTGCTCGAGGACCTGCTCGAGGCCGGCACCGGCGGCACGGCAGAGGTCGCCCCGCAGACCGAGGGTGAACCGCAGCGCCGGACCGCCGCCGGTGACGCCAGCGTCCCATGAAGGGCTGAGCCATGACCGAGTACGAACGTCGGGAGCCGGTGGAATCCTCCCCCAGCGCCGACCCCGCAGGGATCTCGTTCGAGGTCCAGCCCGCCGAGCGAGAGGGCACCGACGACGAGCCGGGCGAGAGTGCGTACAGGCAGCCCCCTCGTATGGCGAGGGCAGCCCTGCGAACAGTGGGTCAGAGGATCTCGGATCGCTGCATGAGAGCCGGCACGCCAAGGAGATCCAGGCTGCCTCCATGTCGCGTCGGCGTGCTGTGATCGATGAGCGTGTGGCCGACGAGGGCCCGGCTGCGGGGAGAGCACAGATGGGTTTTGGAACGGCGTCGAAGAAGGTCGTGCCGCGGGTGCCGTTGCGGCACGGTGAGGGTAACAAGGATCATCTGACCAGCTTCGGTGGGCTGGCCGCGCTGTCGTTGGATGCGCTCAGCTCGGTGGCATACGGGCCGGAGGCCATCGTGCTGGTGCTGGTGGCGGCCGGGACTTCGGCGTTGCGCCTGACCTTGCCGATCACGCTGGCCATCGCGGGTCTGCTGGTGGTGTTGGTCGTCTCCTATTGCCAGGTCATCGCGGTGCATCCTGATGGCGGCGGCGCGTATGCGGTGGGTAAGAAGGATCTGGGCGCCACGGTCAGTCTGCTGGCGGCCGCGAGCCTGGTCGTGGACTACGTGCTCACCGTCGCGGTCAGCCTTGCCGCGGGAGCCGCCAGTCTCGCATCGGCCTTTCCCTCCTTGACCCACCACATGCTCGCGATGTGCTTGATCGGTCTGGCCGTGATCACGGCTGTCAACATGGGGGGCATCGCGGAGAGCGCGCGGGCCCTCATGCTGCCGATGGTGGTGTTCATTTCCGCGATCTTCGGCGTCATCGTCGCAGGTCTGGTTCGCTCCCACCCGGCAGCGATCGTCGGCACCGCGCAACCCGTCCACATCAGCGAGGCGATCGGCGCGATTCTGATCCTGAAGGCGTTCGCGGCGGGCTGCTCGGCCCTCACCGGGATCGAAGCCATCGCCAACGGGGTCCCCACCTTCAGGGAGCCGCGCGCCAGACGCGCTCAGCGGACCGAGCTGATGCTCGGCGGCCTGCTCGGCGTGATGCTGATCGGGTTGTCGGTGGTGATCCACCGCGAGCACGTGGCGCCTCGCGGCGGAGTCACGGTGCTGGCTCAGCTCACCGCCGGCTCCTTCGGCACCGGCTGGGCCTACTACGCCACCAACATCGCCGTCACCCTGGTCCTGGCACTGGCCGCGAACACCAGCTTCGGCGGCCTGCCGGTGCTGATGAACCTGCTGGCCAAGGACAACCGGCTACCGCACCTGTTCGGACTGCGGGCCGAACGGCCGGTGTACCGCTACGGGGTGGTCGTCCTGGCCTTGCTCGCCGCCGTACTGCTGGTGGCGGTGAACGCCGTCACCGACCGGCTGATCCCGCTGTATGCGATCGGAGTGTTCATCGGATTCACGATCAGCCAGACCGGCCTGGTACGGCACTGGTACGGCACGCGTTCGCCGCGCTGGATACTGCGAGCCGTTCTCAACGGCGCCGGCGCCGTCCTGACCGCGACCGCCGCGCTCGTCTTCGTCGCCAGCAAGTTCACCTCGGGCGCCTGGGTGGTGGTCCTGGCGGTGCCGGCGCTGATGCTGCTGTTCTCCCGGATCCAGAACTATTACCGGGCCGTGGGAGTCGAACTCGACCTGGGCCGGTTCCCCGACCGCCCGCTTCCGGCCAAGAGCCTGGTGATCGTCCCCGTCGGTGACATCAGCAAGCTCACCGAGCACGCGCTACGGGCGGCACTGTCCCTCGGCGACGAGGTCATCGCCGTCAGCGTCCACCCCCAAGCCGAGCAGGCAGCCGCCTTCCGCAACAAGTGGAACCAATGGAACCCCGACGTCCGGCTCGACAGCCTCGACAGCCCACACCGATCACTGGTCCACCCGATCGTCGACTACGTCCGGCAAGCACAACAAGACAACCGGCAGATCGCCGTCCTCATCCCCGAAGTCCAACCCCGCCGATGGCGCTACCGGATCCTCCAAAACCAGCGCGGCCTGCTCCTGGCGACCGTCCTGCGGGCCAGCACCGACGTCGTCATCTGCACCATCCCCTACCGGCTCACCACCCGATGATGGTCGTGCCCGCCATGCTCGTGCGCGGGCTCCGTGATCGCCCACGCTAACGCCTCCAACAACGACCAGGCGCCAGCGTACTGTCACTATCAGTATCGATATGATGACAATAGGTGAGTGAGGTTGTCGCTCTGGAGAGGGGGCTTTATGACCACTCCGTATTTGACTACATCGGACGCCCCGCCCCGGTGGAGCGTCCGGCGGCAACTCGCGAGCGCGTCGCGGTGGCTGACCACGCCGTTGATGCCTGATGACTATCTCGGGCTGTTGAACCCGCTCTGGTC
This sequence comes from Actinomycetes bacterium, assembly GCA_025964615.1. Taxonomy (GTDB): domain Bacteria; phylum Actinomycetota; class Actinomycetes; order Streptosporangiales; family Streptosporangiaceae; genus RYN-227. The sequence continues at coordinate 2,893 of JAOPYM010000136.1, read as the reverse complement.
CGCCGAGGAGCTGCGCGGCCGGGTCGAGGCCGTGCATCCGGAGACCGCAGACGCGGCGACCCTCGTGATCCGCCCCAGCCGCAACTGGGTCCCGCACAGACCCGGCCAATGGGTCCGGATCGGGATCGACATCGAAGGAATACGTCACTGGCGTGCGTACTCGCTGTCCTCAGCGCCGCAACGCCCTGATGGCTGCGTCACGATCACTGTCAAAGCGGTTCCGGACGGGCTCGTCTCCCGTCATCTCGTACGGCGGACAGCGCCTGGGACGATCGTTGGCCTGACCCGGCCGGAGGGCGAGTTCGTACTCCCCGAGCCGCCACCACCGCGCCTGCTGTTCCTGACGGCCGGCAGCGGCATCACACCGGTGATGGCGATGCTGCACAGCCTCCTGACCGGCGGAGCTGCGGGAGGTGAAGGGGCTGGGGGCGGGGGGGCTGTATCCCTCCAGAGTGAGAAGCACCGTGAGATGCCCGACGTGGTGCTGGTGCACTCGGCGCCCATGCCCGAGGACGTTATTTTCGGAGAAGAGCTGCGGGGCCTGGCAGCGCGGCTCCCGAATCTGCGGCTGTACGAGCGACATACGCGGGCCGGGGGACGCCTCAAGCCGACGGATCTGCCCGCGCTGTGCCCGGACTGGGCGGATCGTGCGGCATGGGCCTGCGGGCCGACCGAGATGCTCGACGAGGTCGCGGCGCACTGGGCAGGGCGCTCCGATCGGCTGCACGTCGAGCACTTCCGCCCGGCGGTGTCGGCGGCCGGCGGCGAGGGTGGACGTGTCCGCTTTACCAAGAGCGGCCGGGAGGTCGACGCCGATGGTGGCACGCCGCTGCTGACCGTGGGTGAGGATGCGGGTGTCCTCATGCCGAGCGGCTGCCGCGTGGGTATCTGTTTCGGTTGCGTGGGGCGGCTGTCCTCGGGGCAGGTATGTGACCTGCGCACCGGTCAGGTCCACGGCGAGGAGGGCGACCTCGTCCAGACCTGTGTATCGGCCGCTGCCGGCCCTGTCGATATCGAGCTTTAAGAGGAGTACGACCATGTCGACCACCGCAGTTCTGTTCCCGGCTGACGTCGAAGACTTCGGCCGTGAGCTGGACAAGATCCGCGACGAGGTGATCGGGAGCCTCGGGGAGCAGGACGCGAAGTACATCCGTGGCGTCATCGCGATGCAGCGCAGGCTGGAGTTGGGCGGCCGCGCGCTGCTCTTCGCTTCCTGGCTGCCGCCCGTCTGGGTCGCTGGGACCGCGGCGCTGGCCACCGCGAAGATCCTGGAGAACATGGAGATCGGCCACAACGTGTTGCATGGTCAGTGGGACTGGATGCGCGACCCGAAGATCCACTCGATGACGTGGGAGTGGGACTTCGCTTCCCCGGCCGACCAGTGGAAGCACTCGCACAACTACATCCACCACACCTGGACGAACGTGCTCGGCAAGGACCGCGACATCGGCTATTCGGCCATGCGGGTCAGCCCGGAACAACGCTGGTATCCGATCTATCTCGCCCAGCCGCTCTACAACGTGCTGCTTGCGCTGTTCTTTGAATACGGCATCGCGGTGTACGACGTGGAACTCGAGCGCATACCGACAGGTGAGAAGAGCCCGAAGGAGGCCCTGAGCCAGCTGCGCGCCATCGCCGGCAAGGTACGGCGCCAGATCATCAAGGATTATGTGGCGTTCCCGCTGGTGGCGGGTCCTTGCTTCCTGCCCGTCCTGCTCGGCAACCTCACCGCGAACCTGGCCCGCAACGTGTGGGCGCACACCATCATCTTCTGCGGGCATTTCCCCGAGGGCGCCGAGGTCTTCACCGAGGACCAACTCGAGGACGAGACCCGAGGCGACTGGTACGTCCGACAGTTGCTCGGCTCGTGCAATATCGACGGTGGCCCCCTCCTCCACCTCATGAGCGGCAATCTGAGCCACCAGATCGAGCACCACCTGTTCCCAGATCTACCGAGCAACCGGTACGCAGAGATCGCGCCTCGGATCCGCGCCCTATGCGAGCGGTTCGGGCTCCCTTACACCTCCGGTTCGCTGACCCGGCAGACACGTTCGGTCTGGAAACGCATCTTGCGGCTGGCATTGCCGGGGCCCCCGACAACGCCGGCCGGATGAGGCCGCGCACCACCGGCCAGAAAGCTCCAGGCTGTGGCCAAGGGTCAGCGGGCGGCTGGCAGGCCGTCGTTACAAGGTAGAGCTGAACAACCCGAGCACGAACTCGTTCGGACCTACCTTGCGAACCGCAGAGAACAGCACGCTGGACGCTGGCAATCTCCCACCGGAACGGACAGCTGTGGCTTCCCCGTTCCTATGGCCACTTCTCGCCTGGGATGGCCAGTGTCTGGCCAGCGCTGGGGGTGGGTACGGTCGGTCGGTATGACGACCAGTTGGCAGGAGTTCGGGAATCTGATCGTCGCAGCGCTGCTCGGCTACGTACTCGGCTTCGAGCGGGAGATCCGTGGTGCGTCCGCCGGAGTGCGGGTGTTCACGTTGATCGGCGTCGGCGCTGGCACGGTGGGCGTGCTCGCGATGCACGGCGCGCCGAACGCGCTGGCCGGCGTGATCACCGGGATCGGGTTCATCGGCGGTGCCCTGGTGTTCAGCCAGGAAATCGGCAGGGAACACCTGATCCGCGGGATCACCACCGCCGCGGCGATCTTCGCCGCAGCTGGTCTGGGGGCTGCCGCGGGGCAGGGACACTTGGTGCTGGCGGTGGCCGGAACGGTGATCGCGTTGTTCGTGCTGGAGACCCGCCATATCCGCTATCTGCGGTTCTTCGATGCCCGGCACTGGGCACATCGGTTCCGCGATGACGACCAGGTTCCGGTCATCGGCGAGACGAAAGAGCCGTAGACCTGCGCGATGGTCAGTGAGCTGACGACCTCGTCGTTGAG
>JAOPYM010000033.1 GCA_025964615.1 Actinomycetes bacterium | reverse complement strand
TCAGGCCGCGGGCGTCCATGAAGGTCACCTCCGACAGGTCCACCACCACCGTGCTCGCGCTGCCGACGGTGTCGTCGAGGGCGGCGTCGAGGGCGGCGCACAGGTAGGTGTGCAGGTCCGGGGCGGTGAGCAGGTCGATGTCACCGGTCACCGTGATGAGGCTGCGGTCGCGGCTGCGGGTGGTGGTGAGCCGAAGCTCGGTGACCGGTAGGTCGGTGAGCGCGACAGTGCTGACCTGCGGGTCCATGACGGCCTCTCCTGCCCCTCCCGGTGCAGGTGGCCGACGGCGCCGGATGTCCGGCGGACCGACGGGCCGACGGCAGGGCCCGGGTCTTACCAGAACCCCGGTCCCCCCGCACCGTAAGGCGCGTTGGCATTGAATGCCGCCGGGGTCTGGAGCAGCGTGGTCGCGCCGGGAGGCCGTACTCGTGCCGCCGTGAGAGGCGGCGAGCTGCGGCCATGACCCGAACGCGTCTACATGTACTACGTGTAGCGTACCGGGTGCGTTCAGTGCATGCCCGGGAAGTAGCGAGATTCGACAGGTTGGTGGTGGGCCAACCTTGAGCGGTCACTCGATGCTCTGGTGTCGCTCATTGCACCCTGAACACATCCAGGGATGCCTTGATCCGCCAGTAGCGGTGACGCTCACGGTCGACGTCCCCACTCCGAAGACTTGATCTTGTCCGTAGACGATCGCCTACAGACAAGATCAACAGAGGCCTCCGCCAGCGAGCCTTAGACCCGAGCCGATCCGGAGCGTTCCCGCAGGCCAGATGCCTCTTCACGAGCCCGCGCTCCCCCAAATCAAGATCGCACAAAACCCGTGTCCGATTTCTCTGTAAACCACATCGATCGAGATACCGTTTGTGAGACGCCCCGGGCAGGCCTTCATCGCATTTACTGCGGCCTGATGGCGGTGGCGTATGTGACAGCAGTGAGGGAATGCGTGATTGAGACGAACGTGGCGGTGGTGACCCCCTACACGGCGAGCCGCCCGCTGGCTACACACGGCAATCGAGGCCTACCTACCGCCGCAGGCATCAACCTCTCCTCCCGCCGCGTCTACCGGATCTCCCTCACCACCTGGGCGTGGCTGGCGCTCGGGCAGCAGCCCCCTCGTAAAGCGGATCGCCGTCATGTCCGCATGATTGCGCCGCATCGTCGCCCGCGCAATGGCAGAACCGGCCTCTCGGCCGATCCCGCAGGCAGTGGAAAATGATCTTTCTTAGCGTGGAACCCGCCATAGCCTAGGCGCGGCATCCTTGCTGGGCAGGGAGTTTCGTCGGTAGCCCGTTCAGGCCGGTAGTCGCGTCGCCGCTCCTACCCCACTCCTCGGAGCCTCCGGGCACGGCCGCCGGTGCGCGGCGTGCCTACCTGCGCTCCAGCTCCGGGAGGGACAGGCCGATGGCGGCGGCCCTACTAGGGACCCGCGCGGGCAGGTGGCTGCGATCTCTGTGAGGAACGGCGAATGGCGTACGCCCGCCGGTACGCTGCCGACATTCCGCCGTACGGTGGTGACCCGGCTTCTCAACCCCGTGCGGAGGCACCTCGTGACCAGGACCAGCTCTTACGCCCTGGGCAGGGCGCTAATCCAGTCATGGGGCAACGGCCCCTGGGACCCGCACGACGAACAGCGCCACTACCCGATCGTCGGGCTGATCGACTCCGGGGACCGGATCGAGAACAGGGTCCTGCTGATCGACGGCCGTGGAGGTCTGTGGGATCGGATCCGGACGGCCTACGAGAACGGAAACCTCGACAGCGAACTCGCAGAAGTCCTGTTCATCGAGGACGTGATCGAGGAGGACATCGGCGAGACGTCAGGTAGTTGGGCGTTCCCCGGACCCAGCTACACCGTGACGCACGATCCCCGCCGGACAGACGGCCGCGCGGTATCCAGCTAGCCGGAACTACCTCCGCGGTCGCAGGCGCCAGTTCGAGCAGGACGGGTCAGCCGCTGAAGCCACTGAAGATGTCCTCGAACGAGTCCGCGACGGACGTGTCCCCCTCGTCAAGGATCGCTGCGTAACGGGAGGTCACGGACAGGCTTCCGTGACCGGCTCGCTGTCGGACCTTCTGCAGGTCGATGCCCTTGGCGATCGCCCAGCTGATCCCGGTGTGCCGGGCGTTGTACGGCGTGAAGCCCTCCGGGAGACCCGCCGCTTTGCGAGCCTTGCCCCAATACCGATCCCACACCTCCTTCGACAGGAACTCAGTCCCGTCCCGCCGCCAGGTGTTGGCCTTGCTGAGGAGTCCGTTGGCGGCCTTCTCCGTAGCCTGCTTGCGTCGGTACTCCCGCTGGTACTCCGCCGCGAACTTCCTGCAGTGGTAGCACTTGCAGTTGAGCCCAAAGCGAGCACCCATCGTGCCGTGCTCGTGGACGACCCCGGTCGGTGTGGAGATCGGCGGAAGCTTCTCAATATCTTCTTCGCTGGCGAGCTGGATCGGCCGATGGTAGGCGAACATCCGCTGGGGGAACAGGAGCTCCTCCGGACCCAGGCCGTGCTCCTCGACGTGTTCCTGGATGGCCAGGCACAGTTGCTTGGAGATCGTGAAACGCCGCCACTCGCCGTTCTTGGGGTTGTCCTTGGTCAGCCAGCCGGCCTTGCCCGAGGGGTGGAAGCTGGAGCCGAGGTAGACGGTCGAGCGGCTAATGGTGACCATCTGGGCGCCGAGGTCGAAGTCGCATGGCCGGAAGCTGATCATCTCGCATCGACGGGCCCACGTCGTCACGTTCACCCGGGCGTAAAGATGGGCTGGACGGAACGTGCTGAGCGCACCTTCGAGCCGCTCCCACTGCTCGTGGTTGGCCACGAGTACAGGCTTGGTGGGTGTCTGCGGAATCCTGATCGTACGAACCGGGTTGTTGGTGCGGTATCCCTCATCCATCGCCATCTGGCAGAGCGAGGACAAGACCTTCCGGGTGGCGCTGACCGTCGTAGGCGATGCGCAGTCCCCGTCCTCGGACGGAAGCACCTTCATCAGCAGGTTGTAGAAGGTCTCGCGGTTGACCTCGCTGATCCGGCAGTGGCCGATGTAGGGGTAGACGTGGTTCCGCAGCGTGTAGCTGTAGACCTGCCGCGTCGCGGGAGCCGCGTGATGGAACTTCAGGAACCGCTCGTTCCCGAACTGCTTGATCGTCTTGGTGGCCTTCTCCGCCGGCGTGGTCTCCTCCAGGAGCCCACGTGCGTGCTGCTCCTCCTCGGTGGCCACCTCGATGGCGCGCTCGTGGGTGTCGAACGTACCGGCGGATTTGGCCTTGCCGTTGGCAGCCCGGTACATGCCGGTGTAGCGCGCCCGTCCGCTCTGGTCGATGCGCTCGATGACGTAGGCCATCCCCGCCTCCGAACTATGCCCATAAGAGCCACTATGTCGGATTCAATGTTAGCGGAAATGTTAGTGGCACGGATCTTCACCGCTCTCCACCAGGCGACACAGACCAACACGAGATCGCCTCTGACCTGGGATTTCTACTAGTTCGAACGTCACCGTCTCTACGAACTACGTATTTGGGCCGGCTCCAACGAGATCATGAAAGAGATCATCGGCAGGTCGGCTGGACTATAGGCCGGCCTGCTACTCCGGTACCGCCATCTCGCCCAGCCTGGACCAGTCGTCTTGCGGGACTTCGAAGTTCACGATTCGGGGTGTCTCGGCCAGATGCGGCGGCAGCCATTGCTGCGCCTTCTTGAAGTGCTCCGAGTTGACGTGCGCGGCCCCGGCGTCACCGTCCCGGAACGCCTCGACCAGGACGTACTCTGTCGGGTCATCCACGCTGCGGGACCAGTCGAACCACAGGCACCCTGGCTCCAGGCGGCATGCCTTGGTGAACTCAGTGGTGATCTCAGGCCACTGGTCGGCGTGTTCGGGAAGTACCCGGAACTTGGCAGTGATGAAAATCATCGGGCTCTCTCGTCCAGTCGCGCGGGCACCGTTCTCCCGCGGGTGCCATCGATGATGTCATGCTGCCGCGACGTGGAATCCTCAGGGAGGGTACCCGGCCGACGCCTCCCGCCGCAGCAGCGGCCGGTGGGAGATTTCTGTTGTCGGCCTGCCTGCCGGCAGCGGCACCGGACTGTTCACCGTTTCCGGAACACCGACCCCGGCGGGCGTCGCCTTCCAATCCCTACGGAGCCGACCGGCATGAATTCCACACAGGTCAGAGCCGGTTTGAACCCGCTGCGGTTTGAGCCGCTATCCCTGCAAACCCGGTCATCGTCACTTTTGCAAAGTTCTGCAAGTTACATGAAACAGAGCATTAGCACCCGTACGACACAATGGTGAGCGACTGCAGGTCACAGCCGACGATGAGGGGAAACGGCAAGATCCATGACTGTCCCGCCGCGTCTGGCCGACATCGCCGCACACGCGGGCGTGAGCGAAGCGACGGTCAGCCGGGTCCTCAACGGCAAGCCGGGTGTGGCCGCCGACACCCGGCAGGCGGTGCTGACGGCCCTGGACGCTCTCGGCTACGAGCGCCCTGCACGCCTGCGCCGGCAGCGTGCCGGGCTCATCGGGCTCATCATCCCCGAGCTGGCCAACCCGATCTTCCCGACGTTCGCCCAGGTCATCGAGAACGCCCTGGCCGTGGCCGGCTACACCGCGGTCCTGTGCACCCAGGCCCCTGGCGGGATCACCGAGGACGACTACACCGAACTACTCCTGGAACGTGACGTCGCGGGCATCATCTTCGTCAACGGCATGCATGCCGACGCACACTCCGACCGCACCCGCTACACCCGCCTCATCGACCGGAGTCTGCCCATCGTGCTGGTCAACGGCCACCGGCCCGACATCCCGGCGCCCTCCATCTCCAATGACGACGTCGCCGCCCTGGAGATCACCGTCGCGCACCTCGCCAGTCTCGGCCACCGCCGCATAGGGCTCGCCCTCGGCCAGGACCGGTATGTGACCTCGATTCGCCGGGCGGAGGGCTTCCGGCGCGCCATGGCACGGCACCCCAGGACGGCCGACCTGGCCGGCACCGTCGTCAACACACTGTTCACCATCGAAGGCGGGTACGCCGCCGCCCAGCAGCTCCTCGACCAAGGCTGCACCGCCATCTGTGCCGGAAACGACATCATGGCCCTCGGTGTGATCCGGGCCATCCGCCAGCGCAGGCTCCGCGCCCCCCAAGATGTCTCGGTCGTCGGCTACGACGACTCCCTGCTCACCGCCTACCTCGACCCGCCGCTGACCACCATCCGCCAACCCGTTCGCGAGATGGGCCTGGCGGCCGTCAGCAGCCTCCTCGACGAGATCAGCGGCATCAAAACCCCCCGCACCGAGCTCCTCTACCGCCCGGAACTGGTCGTACGCCGATCCACCGCTCCCGCCCCACCCGCGACGATCCCGAGCCCTTGAGCGGCTACCAGACCGACCCGACGCTCTCGGCGACGGCCTCCGCCTGGGCCAGCCCGGCCTTGAAGGCGGGTCGCCAGAGCGCCGGGTCGAGCACGTTCACGCCGAACGCCTCGATCGCGGCCTGGTCCGGGCCCACGGTGGCCACCTGCGCGTCGCCGAGTTCGGCGAGTTCCCGCTCAAGGGTCTTCCGTGGCGAGAAGTGGGCCATCGGCTCGATGACGACCACCTTCGCGGCGCCCTTCGCGAGGTCGGCGTTGCTGGGCGAGCGGACCCCGCCGTCCATGTAACGCCGGCCGCCGATCTCGACGGGCGGGAAGACGCACGGCACCGCGCAGCTGGACGCCACCGCCAGGCGGAGCGGCGCGCCCGAGTCCCGGTCCCACACCGTGAAGGCACCGTCCTCGGTGTCGACCGCGGTGATCAGCAGCCTGCGGTCCGGCCAGTGCCCCTCGGGAAGGCGGTCGCCGACCTGCTTGAGCCGTTCCCCGGCCCCCGCCACCGAAGTCTCCAGGGCGAGTGCGCCGACCCGCCTGCGGGCCTCCTGCGGATCGAGCGCCGGGTCGTACAGAATCCCGAACGCGCGCATCACCACGTCCATGTCGGTGACCGGCGGCTCCATCTCGTCGGCGTCGGCATGCTGGGCGATCCGCTCGATCTCGGCTGCGAGGTCCGCGCCCTGGGCGACGAACGTCCCGGTCACCGACCCCGCGGACGTGCCGACGATCAGATCGGCCACGGTCAGGTCCACGCCCGCCAGCCGCAGACCGACGATCAGGCCGGCCTCCCAGCCGATACCCGCGACTCCCCCGCCGCCCAGCACCAGTGCTCGCATGTAATCACCCATTCCGTCATGTATCCGGCCCGGTAGACCCTACTGCGAGGAGAGCGGTCCCGCCGGCGGGTCATCCGGTGTCGGCTCGTGACCGCCACTACGGCGAGGACGTCGAAACGATGATCTTCCGCATCGCGGAGCGGAGGGGTTCGCCGATCTCGACGGGCCTGCGGGTCTCCCGGTCGACGAACACGTGCACGAAGTGGCCCTCGGCGATCACGGTCTCGCCGTCCTCCTTGAACAGGCCCAGCTCGTACCGGACGCTGGAACGCCCCAGCTTCCCGATCCGCAGCCCGACCTTGATCACCTCGGGGAAGGCCACCGAGCCGGAATAGACGCAGTGAGATTCCACGCACAGGCCGATCGCGTCGCCGCCGTGGATGTCCAGACCGGCCGCCCGGATCAGCCACGTGTTGATCACGGTGTCCATCAGCGAGTAGTGGACGGCATTGTTGACGTGGCCGTACACGTCGTTGTCCTTCCACCGGGTGGGGACGCTCTCCCAGTACGCATACACGGCGTCGAGGATAGCGGGGCACAATCTCCGCGCACTGAACGCGCAGGTCATCGGCATGGAATCGAAACTCTGATCGACTTGACAGTCTCGAACCTGTGTTCGATGCTGAGGGAGTGGAAGCGCTGGCGGACCTCCTCACCGGAGGGTTGAGTGCGCCGGCTCAGGAGGATCTGGTGCCGGTGCTGCCCGCGCTGCGCCCGCTCGTGCCCGGCGGTGGGCTGCAACCCGGCTCAGTGGTCTGTGTCGAGGGACCGGGGGCGGGCTCTCTGGGGCTGGCGCTCATCGCGGGTGCGGCTCAGGACTCCCGGCCGGGCGCCGGCTGGTGTGCCGCCGTCGGGTTGCCGGAGTTCGGGGTGCTGGCCGCCGCCGGAATGGGCGCCGACCTGGCCCGGCTGCTCCTGGTGGACGAGCCGGGCGACCGCTGGCCCGACGTGGTGGCCGCGCTGACCGAGGCCGTCGATCTGATCCTGGTACGGCCCGGGCTGCCGCCCGCCCCCGCGATCGCCCGGCGGCTCACCGCCACGGCCCGCAAGCACGGCTGCGCCCTGGCGGTCGCCGGCCCCTGGGACGGCGCCCGCCTCCGGCTCCAGGTGGCCGAGTCCAGCTGGATCGGCCTCGGCGCGGGCCACGGGCACCTCCAGGGCAGAAAGGCCCGGGTTGTCGCGGCCGGCCGGGGCTCCGCCGGCCACGGCCGCGACACCTGGATCTGGCTCCCCGCCCCCGACGGAACCATCACCCCGGTGGAAACCCCCGC
>JAOPYM010000004.1 GCA_025964615.1 Actinomycetes bacterium | reverse complement strand
CCGCACCGTTCTCCCATGAGGTGCGGGAAACGCCACGACTCAACGGGGTGGGCCTGCCATCTTCTCGTGATCTAGAGGCGGCGGCCTCGAACGGGAACCTGCCGGTAGAAGATGCGCGAAACCGGACAGAATTCGGCTTCTGTCTGGTTTCATATCGTGTGTCCGATTTGGGGTTCGCGGGTTCTGTCGTACCGGGCCGATAGGTTGCGCAGCATGCGCCCAGCCGACATCGACCGGATCACCGTCCAGGAGGCCGTCGACCGTTATATCGAAATGGTCCGAGCCAAGGCCGACACCGGCGTGTTCGCGCCCGGTACCGCCGAGGTGTACTCCCGGGACGTCGCCACGTTCGCGGCGCTGGCCGGACCCGATCTGGTCCTGGACGACCTGACCGGCCACGACCTCGACACGGTGCTTCTGCGGTTCGCCCGCAAACCCGACGGCCGCCGCCGCGACGCCGACCCCGGCGCGGGCAGGCAGAGCGCCACGTCGCAGGCCCGGTTCCGCCGTTCGGTGTCGGCGTTCTTCCAGTACGCGGTCCCGGCCGGGTGGGTGCAGCTCAACCCGGTGCACGCCGCCACCGTCGTGCCGAAGGTACGAGGCGGGCTGCGGGCGGAGCGGCGGGCGCTCACCCATGAGCAGGCGACGGGCCTGCTGGGCGCCGCGCAGCGCCTCGCAGTGGCCGGCTCCCCCGGCCCCGGGCGCCGCGACCAGCGCACCGAGCTGCGAGACGCGCTGATCGTGGTGCTGCTGGCGGCGACGGGCCCGCGCGTGTCGGAACTGACCGGCGCGAACGTGGAGGACTTCTACGTCAACGCCGGCGAACGGTACTGGCGGATCTTCGGGAAGGGCGGGCACAGCCGGGACGTGCCACTCCCCCGCCAGGTCGCGGCGATCCTGGACGGCTACCTGGCCGAGGGGCGCGGGCTCCTGGACCGCGGCGGCCTCGAGCCGAAGGCGCTGCTGCTGTCGTGGCGGGGCAAACGGCTGGCGCGCGGAGACGTGCAGGGGGTCATCGACCGGGTGCTGGCCCGGGTCGATCCGGAACGCCGCCGCGGCGTCACTCCGCACGGGTTGCGGCACACGACGGCGACGCATCTGCTGGCGGCGGCGACGGACATGGACGCGGTACGGCGGGTCCTCGGGCACACGGACCTGACCACCCTGGGACGTTACCGCGATGAACTGCCGGGCGAGCTGGAAGCGGCGATGCGTGCTCATCCCCTGCTGCGTGCCGAGGAGGGCCGTTCATCCGCAGACGGTAGGCGCAGCGGCCGGCCTTGATCCTGGAGGGGCAGGGCGGGTCATCCGTGATGACGAGTCCCTGTTCCTCCCCATGGGCGAGGAACCACCCGATCGGTGTGCGAAACAATGCAAAGGTGCTCAATGCGATTCTTGACCTGCTTCATGGAGCGGTCACCTCCCCGTGGGTGTTCCCCACCCTGGTCCTCGTCGCGATGGCCGACGGGGTGCTACCGGTGCTGCCTGCGGAGACTCTGACGATCACGGCGGGGATGTACGCGGCGTCGGGGCGGCCGAACCTGATCGGGGTGGCGTTGTGCGCGGCGCTGGGGGCGCTCGCCGGGGACCATCTGTCGTATGTGATCGGGAGGGCGTCAGGTGATCGGCTGATCCGGCGGATGCCGCCGGGCACACGCCGCCGGGCGACCTTCGATTGGGCGGGCCGGTCGCTGGAGCAGCGTGGCGGGCTGATCCTGGTGATCGCCCGCTATATCGCGGGTGGGCGCAACGCGGCGACGCTCACCATGGGCGCGGTGCGGTATCCGCTGCGGAAGTTCACGTTGTTCGACGCGATCGGCGCGGTGAGCTGGGGGTTCTTCTCGGCGTTGCTGGGTTATCTGGGCGGGGTGACGTTCGAGAACTCGCCGTTGAAGGGCCTGGCGCTGGCGATCGGCCTTGCGGTGGCGTTGACGGTGCTGACGGAGACCACGCGCCGGTTGCGGCGGCACCCGGCGGCGGCGGGTGCGGGGCCGGATGTGCTGTCCTCCTCCCCCGCCGCGGCGGGCCGCGACCGGGGCGACCCAGCTTGACTTAGAGCGCGCTCCAAGGGGCAGGCTGGTAGTCATGGATGAGGGGTTGACGATCGCCGAGGTCGCGGCGCGGACCGGGTTGACGGCGTACACGTTGCGGTACTACGAGCGGGCGGGCCTGCTCGAGCCGCCGGTGCGGGGCGGCAACGGGCATCGCCGTTACGGGTCGCAGGATCTGGACCGGATCGGGCTGATGACGCGGCTGCGGGCGACAGGGATGTCGATCTCGGACATGCGCCGGTACGCGGAGCTGATCGGGGTGGGTGACGCGTCGGCTTCGGCTCGGCGGGCGCTGCTGGTGGCGCACCGGGAGCGGGTTGTGGCGAGGATCACGCAGCTGGGCGAGGACCTGGCCCTCATCGACTACAAGATCGCGGTGTACGAAAAGATCGAGGAGGGGTTGTCGTGATCACGCGGATGCTGGGTCAGGGTCTTGAGGTCTCCGTGCTGGGGCTCGGGTGCATGGGGATGAGCGAGTTCTACGGTGCGGGTGATGACGCGGAGTCGGTGAAGGTCATCCATCGCGCGCTGGATCTGGGTGTGACGTTCCTGGACACCTCGGACGCGTACGGCCCGTACACGAATGAGCGGCTGGT
>JAOPYM010000610.1 GCA_025964615.1 Actinomycetes bacterium | reverse complement strand
GTTTACTCGTGGGGTTTCCCGCACCGCCGTGTAGAACTGTGGGGTAAACGCCACGAGTCAACGGTCGATGGGAGGTCTCTCAGGTGGGTGCCTTCACTCGCCCAGGTACCGGGTGACGATCCGCGCGACCAGTGCGGCGACGGCCTCCGGAGGTCCTTCGGGCAGGATGACGTGGCTGAGGGTGAGCCGGACGGCCGCGTCCGCCAGTTCGGTCACCGCCTGGTGATCGAGCTGCGGCCAGTGCCGGCAGGCGTGCTCGACGATGCGGCTGCGGGCGGAGAACAGTATCGGCTCGGCCTGGGTGGTGAACAGCGGCAGCAGGTCCTCACTGCCCGTACCGGTCAGGATCGCCTTCTTGAGCGGGTCGTCGGCCGCCGTCCGCAGGCTGAACGACACTGCGGCGGCGACGGCCTCGTGAAGATCATCATGACTGGACAACGCGTCGTCCACACCGTCCAGATACCGCTCGTGATCGCGCAGCATGAGGGCCTGGGTGAGTGACATCCGGTCGCCGAACTCGTTGTAGACCGTCTGCCTGCTCACCCCGGTGGCGTCCGCGATGTCCTGCATCCGGACGCCCTTGTACCCGCGCTGCGCGATCAGCTCGGCAGCGGCGTCGAGCAGGTCATCGCGCAGGCTTCGGTCCATGTCACGCTGCATGTTCCTAGCTTTACGGAGGGGCTGTGCCTGTCAAGTCACAGACTGATCGCGATAGGGGACAAGGCCTGCCCGAATCGGTACGAACGCTGACAGTGTTGTCCCGTGGCCACCCGTCTCGCGTTCCTTCCTGCCCTCCGGCGGAGGTTCTCCCGTTACGGCCGCCGCTACCGGCGTTTCCTCATCGAGGTCCACCACGACGTGGACTTCAAGGGCCTTGCCGGCCGGGGGCTTTCGATGGATCAGATCTTCGTCGGCCCGGACCTGGTGCCCCAGCGCTCGATCTGGGAGTGCCTGCGGGACGCGCCCCTCGCCCTCATCGGCGCCCCCGGCGGTGGCAAGACGACATTGCTCAAGCACATGACCCTGGTCATGGCGCACAACCGCCGGGCAGGCTGGCTGATCGGGGCACCCCGGCACAAGACGCCCATCCTGCTCTTCCTGCGGGATCACGCCGCCGCGATAGCCGCCGATCCGCACCTGCCGCTCGCCGAACTGGTGCGAACCTCGGCGAGACCCTCTGGCGCCAAGGAACCGCCGCAGTGGTTCGACAAGCAGCTGGACGCCGGGCGATGCGTGGTGCTCCTCGACGGCCTGGACGAGGTCGGGCGGCAGCCGGAGCGAAGGCTGGTGGTGGCCTGGGTGGCCCATCAGCTCGCCGTCCACCCGCACTGCCCGTTCGTGCTCACCGGCCGGGGCGACCCTCCACTCGGCGGGGCGACCGTGCTGCGGATCGAGCCGTTCACGCCCGCCCAGACCGCCTCGTTCGTCTCCGGCTGGTACCTGGCGGCGGAGCGGAGCGCGGCCGGGCGCGACGATGAGGGGGTACGGCTGAAGGCGGCCGATGGCGCGTCGAATCTCCTTGAGCGGCTGCCGGAGACGCCCGAGGCGCGGGGTCTGGCGGCGAATCCGCTGCTGCTCACCATGCTGGCGAACGTGCACCGCCAACGGGGGACGATGCCGCGTGGCAGGGCCGAGCTCTACGGGGAGACCTGCCGGGTGCTCCTCGGAAACCGGCGTGAGGCCGTCGGGGCCGGAGGTGACCTCACAGCGGACCAGAAGGAGACCGTACTCCGGGTCCTGGCGCTGCACCTGTCGGAGCACCGGATCCACGATCTCTCCCGGACCGAGGCGGCGGACGTGATCGCCCCCTCGCTGGCGTCGGTACGGCCGCAGATGGACGCCAACGAGTTCCTGGAGGCGATCGCCGACGGCAGCGGGCTCATCCTCGAACGCGAGAACGGGCTCTACTGCTTCGCCCACCACACCATGCAGGAGTACCTGGCCGGTGGCGGGATCAGGGGGCGGGCGGCCCGCTGATGAAACGGTTCTGCGCGTTGTAGGGATAGCCGTTGATGACGCAGCCGTGCAATCCGAAGATCTGCTGCTGCATCACCGGTGCGGGCATGCCCGCACCGGGGCAGGCCATGTGCCCGTGGCCGAGCCGATGGCCGACCTCGTGGTTGACGGCGAGAGCGTGGTAGAGGGAGGTCTGGCCCTTGTACGGGGGGGTGAGCAGCACCCAGCGCAGCACGTTGATGACCACGTTCTGCCCGCTCCGGCAGTCGACCTGGCTCGGCACGTTCGGGTTGGCCTCGCCGCACATCTTCGCGACCATGACCGGGGAGGCCAGGTTGACGACGAAGTCGTACGGCCCGGAGCTGACCCGTTTGAACGACCAGAGCCCGCCGGCGGTCCAGCCCCTGGGCGCGGCGAGGATCCTGTCGACGTCGTGCGCGAAGGTCTGGGTGTTCTGGCCGATCCCGTCCTCCACCACCACGATGTAGCGCATGAGCCTGCCATTACCCACGATCGCGGTGCTGCCGGTGGCCCTGGTGAAGGTGCCGGAACCGCGCATCGGGAAGGTGCCGGTCCTCGCGGTGCGCTTGGGCCTGGGCGACGGGGTACTGGCCGTCGGTGTGGGCACCGGTTCGGCCTGCGGTGAGCGCTGTGCCGCGAGGGAGGTGTGCGACGGAGTGCCACCGACGAGGTAGCACGCGGTGATGATGATGACGCAGGACGCCGGACCGGCGATCCCCCAGATCGTGGCCCCGCTGCCGCTGCGCCGCCTTGTGGCGCCGGTCATCGGCGGCTCCGGTGCCGGTCTCCCCTGAACAAGATCGTCCCCCTGCCGCGGTCTGCCCGTCCCCGGCGTCGCGCCTCCGGGGCGGCAGCGCACTCGTGTGATCGGGATGGGCTTTTGGGACAGTACCGAAATTAACGACCATGCACACACAAGATCACGAATCAAGACCGTTTTCGGTCACGAGGGCAACCGACGTGCCAGTTGGTGCGTCCGAGGCGCTACAGCCGGAAGTTCCCATCTCACAGGGAAGTGGTCCCAGGGAGGTCCTCGTTACGCGGGAACTTCACCGGCATGCCGGGGAGCCTGGTGCGCAGTGCGCCGAGCATGGTCGTGTCGCCGGCCCTGCGGGCCGGCAGCAGCGTGCCGGAGATGTGCGTGAAGGGGGATCACCTTCATACGGACCTGAGCCAGGCCCTTCCCTCGGTGGCCGGAACCCAGGCGGCCACCCGCCGGTCCGAACGGCCCATCGCCATCGGGTCGTACTTGCCGAGATTCTGCAGGAAGGAGGCCGCGCCGAGGACCACCGAGCCGACCGAATCGCCGGCGGGCCTCACTGAGATACCGGTCTGCTCCTCCAGGAGCCGGTCGAGGCCGCTCAGCTGCCCGCCGCGCCCGGCGAGCGAGATGCCGTCGTCCATCAGGTCGCCCGCCAGCTCCGGCGGGCACTGATCAAGGACGGCGCGAACCGCCTCGACGATGGTCTTGAGGGGTTCGGCGAGCGCCTCGCGCAGCTCTTCGGCGGGCACGGTGATGACGCAGGGCAACCCGCTGCCCAGGCTCCGGCCGCGGACCTCCGCGTGGTCGCGGGTCGCCGTCCCCGGGAACGCGGAGCCCGCCGTGATCTTGATCTCCTCCGCCATCCGCTCGCCGAGAAGGACTCCGTACCGCCGCTTGAAAAGGTTCATGACCGCCTGGGTGAGGT
>JAOPYM010000571.1 GCA_025964615.1 Actinomycetes bacterium | reverse complement strand
CACGACGCGGACCATGCCTGGACCAGGCCCGACTCAGCGAATCCAAATGACATCCAGCTGGCCATCCCAGTACGTCTGCCGAAGAGTTTCTTTGGAGAACTTCCCGACCGAGGTCTTGGGGGCTTCTATGATGACGGCCCAGCGTTCGGCGGGGTCCGGTGGTGTCGGCCCCCCGCCGGGCCCGCTACCCCTCGGCTTTCGCGGTTTTAGATGATCACGCTGCGGTGTCTTCCCAGGCCATGCGGAGGGTGTGGATTTCCGCGGGTGTGGGCTGGTCGGGGCGAGATGGCCGATATTTTGCGGCGATGAGGACGCGGCGGAGCTTGGCGATCATGTCGGTGGTCGATAGCTGGGCCTTGCTGGTGTACCAGGGTTGGTGTTCGCGGCGGGCTGCGAGGTCGGCCGCGTCGTGGCCGGCGGTGGCGTACCAGAGCATCGTGAGGGTCTGGCAGGCGAGCGCGAAGGGGACGGCGCGGCGGACCGCGGCGGCCTTGCGGTTGCGGGCGTCCCCGGCTCCGAAGATCTGCTTGGCGTCCTCGAACGCCACTTCTATCGACCATCTGGCGGCGTACCGTTCGATGATCTGTTGTGGGGTCGAGGTCTGGTCATCACCCGGACAGGACAGACGATGTCCTGTCCGCGTGAACCTTGCGGGTTCCGCATGAACCTTGCGAGTGATCATGCGACGTTCGCGTGAAGTCTGCGAGCTGATCACCCTTCGTGATCTTGTGGCGGCGGTGATGATGGGTGCATGTCGGGCATGGGCGGCACCCACAACCAGATCACCGGCGGTGAATTCATCTCCGCGGTGATCCAAGCCCGTGACATTGGCGGTGCCGGGGGCGCGCTGCCCAGGACCGCTGGGCCGGAGCTCCGCTAAGCTGGGCGACGTGACTGGGCAAGCTCTATCCGCAGGCGATGACCATGAGGTGATCCACCTTGGTGGTGAGGTTGCCGTGGTCGTGCCCCTGGCGGAGTACCGGCTGCTGAAGCTCACCCACGACTGGCATCGCAGCCCCGGCCCGGTACGCACCGGCCCGGAGGAGTTCTTGGCGGTCTCGGGGCTCTCCGCTGACGATCAGCAACTGCTGCGTGATCGGTACGGCCTGGGCAGCGGCCCTCGCTGATGTCCTACCACGTCGAGTGGGAACGGCTCGCACGGCAGGCATGGGACCAGATTCCTGATGCGCGCAGACTGGCTGTGGCTGATGCGATCGTCCGGCTCATGGTCACGGGAATCCCCGATGACGCCGAACCGGCGACGACGGCCGGTGGACACTGCCGGCGGGCGACTACATCCTCGTCTTCGTCGAGAGCGATCTCGACATCTACCTCGTGGCGATCGAGCCGGCCTGAACGTAAGGCTCTCCCCGCGGGGCCGGCGACGGTTCACGGCCGTTGGATACGCGGGCGATGCGATTTTCGTGGATCGCAGCGTACGCGTGCGGGGTAACGCGTGGCATTGCCTCGTACACGGGAACCGTTGCCACCGTATATTTGGCTGACCTGCGGGAACGCGGAGCTCGTCGAGGCCTCCGCGGGGTGTGGTGCAGACGATCGTTAACGTTACAGATGCCAATCTCTTCGATCAGCCCGTTCGTCACGGCGAGCTAGGACAGGCGTAGCACGGCAGATCATCATGCCGCGGAGGCGGAGTCCCCACGAGCCGCCAGATCGAGGCACGTGATCGTTGATCAACCCCGTGGCCTGCGCGGATACATTATCGGCACCCGCAACGATGAGAATCAGGCAGTTAGCCGATGGGAAGTCTCCGTGACCAGCTGGTGCATTAGCGGCGTGAGGTCGGGACGGTTGTGAAGCAGTTCCTCCAGGAGCGCCCGCCACGCTCCGGCCTCGGCGAATGACGCCTCCTCCACCTGAAGGCGCAGACGCGTCTCGGCCAGCTTCTGCCCGTACATGGCGCCCAGATGCACCCTGACCATTTCGCTGAGCCACCAGTAGACCTCGGCGTTGGCAGCAGCGACGAAAACACGTGCGCCTTCGAACGCCACGCGTATTGGGTGGGGGACCGACGCGCCGACCGCCAGGAACAGCGCTGTGGAGTTTCCGTACCAGGGGACCACCGGAACCGCCACGTCGATCAGCCAGATCCCCTCCGGCTGATAGACCTTGTATGAGACGACGGTCATGCAGCCCTGCAGCTCGGCCGGAGGGCACAGCGGCCGTGCGGCGCGCACGTCCTTGCCGGTCGAACGGAAGGTGGTGATCGGCGGCTTGCCGGCGAGTTGTCGCGCGTCCAGGACCTGGATCGCTTCGCCCTTGCCGCCCGGCAGCACGGACGGGAGGGGGCCCTGTTTGATGAGAGCCTCTGCGCGGTTCCAGGCCTTGCCGGCCCGGACCAGGGACGCGTCGGCCTCCTTGCCGCCCGCGAACAGCAGGAAGAGCACACTGACCCCGATGCACACCAGTGCCGCGGCAGCGCCGGTCGCCAATGTCCTACGAGCCCGAATCGATGATCGGTTCCAGTTCAACATCTGGCCCCCCGAAGGTGACGTGCTCACCTCCTATTACTCAATCAACCACGCAAACGTCCCAAGCAAGGCAAAGTTTTGGTGTAGGTCGGCAAGGGACTGCAGCCTCCGGCGGGGGGCTGACCTGGCGTGACTTGGGTCTCGGAGCCGGGCCGGAGACATGGGGCGAGAGGGCGCGTGGCTTCCAGGCCTGTCATCCCTCAAGCGCTGAGCGTCTGCTTGAGCCCGGCGAGGCCGTCGGCGTAGATGCCGTGGAAGAGTGTGATGGCCTCCTCGTCGCTGACGCCGACGGGCGTGAAGGTGCCCGACCATTCCACTTGGGATGCCTGTGCTTCGGGCACCTCGTGCACCGCGATGGTGGAGCGGTAATCGGTCACGGGGAAGGGGTGCTGGATGACGGAGTAGGTGTAGGTGCGGGCTTGGTTGTCGAAGGCCTCGAGGCGCTCGACGAGGACATCGCCCTTCTCGGTGGTGAGCCTGCGAACGCGACCGCCTTCGTCGAGCTCGCTGGTGGGGATGAAGGGGAGCCAGTCCGGCAGGGAGCCGAAGCCGCCGATAAGCCGCCAGACACGGTCGGGCGAGACGGGCAGGTCGATGGATGTCGTGGTGGTGGCCATATTGATCTCCTGGAGCCAAGTGTGCTTAAGCGGTGGGTACGGGGCGTCCGGTGCGAGCAGCTTCTCCTGGCGCAGTGCCGCCCAGAACGCCGCCGGGACGGTCTCGTTGAGTGCGGCGACGTCCTCGGTGATGCGGCTTGGCCGCGACGCGCCGGGGATGGCCGCTGCTGTGACGGGGTGAGCGAGGGAGAACTGCAGGGCGGCTGCCTTGATGCCGACGCCGTGCCGCTCGGCGAGTGAGGTGATGCGCTTCACCTTCGCGATGATGTTGGCAGGCGCCTTTGGGTACTCGAAGTGCGTCCCGCCCACGAGGACCCCGGAGCTGTAGGGCCCGCCGGCCACAATGTCGTAAACGGCCAGCCACTCATCGCCGTGGAAGTCCTGGGAGACGTCGTGCACCCACACGATGTCGAGGCGATCCCTCTTCAGGCGCGTGAGACTGTCTTCGATCGATCGGTGAGTGCCGTCCGCGCTGTAGTCGTAGACGATCTTGTTCGGGCGGCCGTGTTCGAACCATCCGCCCTTCTCGCCGAGGTCACGAGATGAGGTGTCTTCGACCTCATCGAGAATGATCCGGCCGACCTTGGTGCTCAGCACGAACTCGTCACGGGGATGAGCGGCCAGTACCTCACCGAGCCGGATCTCCGCCAGGCCCGCGCCGTAGAAGGGAGCTGTATCGAAGTAGCGGATGCCCTTGTCCCAAGCGGCCTCAACGGTGGCTGCGGCCTCTTCGTCGGGGATGGCGCGGTACATGTTGCCCAGCGGCGCGCTGCCGAAGCCAAGACGGCCGGGCAGGAAGGACTTGATACTCATGGCGGTGAGCCTTCCTGCATGTTGAGGGTTGAATGCTCCTTTCGCATGTTCCATCCTTTGCGTATCCAATCGGTGATCAACCATTCGGACTTTGCGAGTTATTTGGACATATTTACGAATTGGGGCTACAGGTGAAAGGCTCACAACGTGAAGTCCTTGCCGGACTCGCCGAAACCGAGCAGTTGTTCCCGCAGGTCACGGGGCAGTGCGTCGAGCCACGCCTGTTCCTTGCCGGGTGCAGGCAGCACCTGTCCGAACTCGACCATGTCGGTCGGTGCCAGGTCAGACAGGTAGACCCAGACCGCGTGCTCGGGGACATCGGCAACGGCGACGACGTGGTCACGGATGCCCAGGAGAAGGCGGTTCTTCGCCTCGTCGCTGCGCCCTGCCCGGATGTGTCCGTACACCCACACCGTGCGCGGGTCGGCCAGGCGGCCGCCGATGAAGTGACCATCTTCACCCAGCTCGTGGAACAAGACCTGGACAAAGAATCGTGGGGCGCCAGTGACTTCACTGTGGATCCCGGTGACCCGGTCGGCGATGTCGCTTCGTTGCGCAGGCGTCAGCGTGTCACGCTGGGCGTAGCAGAGGTAAGTCGGCATCCCTGTCTCCCTTACGATTTCGCGGCGGGTCGGACGACGAGCCGATCAGCATGTCTGCGGTCAGTGGCATCTCAGTGCTCTCCGTTCTCCAGCGCCTGCAGGAGTTCTGCGGTGGTGGTGATGGCGTGGGCGTAGGTGGGGCCGTTGAGTTCGTGGGCGGCGTGCATCATCTCGGGCTCGAAGGCGGCGGTGGCGTCGCGGACGAGGGTGACGTGGTAGCCGAGTTCCATGGCGTAGCGGCCGGTGGATTCGATGCAGGTGTTGGCGAGCATGCCGATGACGATGACGTGGGTGATGCCGTGCTGCTTGAGCTGGAGGTCCAGGTCGGTGTTGGCGAAGCCGCTCTGGGCCCAGTGCTCCTGGACGATCACGTCACCGTCGGCGGGCTGGAAGTCCGGGTGGAACTCCCCGCCCCAGGTGCCCAGCGCGAAGATGTGGCGCT
>JAOPYM010000563.1 GCA_025964615.1 Actinomycetes bacterium | reverse complement strand
TACAACACCGCCGCGCGTCCCGGCAGCTTCTCCGCGCCGCTGCCCACCAGGGCGGTCCGGCTGCGCAACGGCGACACCCTGATCAGCGACCAGTTCAACGACCAGGTCATCGAGATCAACTCGGCTCGGCAGATCGTCTTCACGCAGGGCGTGATCGACACCACCAACGGCCCCGACACCATGGGCTTCAACAAGCTCAACGCGCCCTACGACGCCAAGGTCATCGGTGACTTCACGGGTCTCACCCCGCCGGCGACCCCCAGCAGCCTGACCTCCCTCGCCGCCGGATAACCCGTTGACTCGTGGCGTTTCCCGCACCGAATCGCGATTCGGTGCGGGAAACGCCTGCCTTTGTTGGACGACTCAACGGAGAAGTGCGGCGGTGCGGGCGAGGGACTCGATGGCGGTCCAGTCGGCGGTCCCGATCAGGTTCTCGGGGGTGAGCCAGGTGCCGCCCACGCAGCCGACGTTGGGGAGAGCAAGGTAGCCGGGTGCGTTGCGGGGAGTGATGCCGCCGGTCGGGCAGAACCGGATGTCCGGGAGCGGGCCGCCGAGCGCCTTCAGGTACGGGGCTCCCCCGGCGGCCTCGGCGGGGAAGAACTTCATCGCCGTGACTCCGTGCTCGAACAGGGCGAGAGCCTCGGAGGCGGTGGACACCCCGGCCAGGAACGGCAGCCCGGTGTCGGTCATGGCCTGCCGGAGGCCGTCGGTGCAGCCGGGGCTGACCAGGAAATGCGCCCCGGCGCCGGTCGCGGCACGGGCCTGGTCCGCGCTCACCACGGTGCCCGCGCCGATCACTGCGCCGGGAACCTCGGCGGCGATCCGCTTGATCGCGTCCATCGCGACAGGCGTGCGAAGGGTGACCTCGATGACCGGCAGGCCGCCCGCGACCAGCGCCCGGGCCAGCGGCACCGCCGTCTCGGCGTCGTGCAGGACCACCACCGGGACCACCGGGCACAGGTCCATCAGTTCGAGGGCGTCCACGCGTACTCCAATGTCTGGTCGAGCTTGGCGGCGGCACCGGCCAGCGCCGGGGTGGGGGCGACGATGAGCACCGTCGGGATGGCGGCGAGATAGTCGCTCACCTGCGGGGCCTTGTCCTCGAAGCGCCGGCGGAACGTGCTGACCTCAAGGAGGTCTGCGATCCGGGGCAGGATCCCGCCGCCGAGGAAGACGCCGCCCCTGGCGCCCATGGTCAGCGCGGCGTTCCCGGCGAACGAGCCGAGGAATGCGCAGAACACGCCGACGGTCTCCAGGCACCGCGGGTCGGAACGGCTGGCACAGATGTCGGCGGCGGTCAGCGGCTCGGAACGGAGGCCCTGGACAAGCCCGAGCAACCGGTGCAGCCGGGCCAGACCGGCACCGGACAGCAACAGTTCGGCGCCACCCGAATCGCACTCGGCACGGAGCAGCCGCATCACCTCGACCTCGAGGTCGTTACCGGGCGACAGGTCCACGTGACCGCCCTCACCGGCGACTGGGAGCCAGCCCCGCGCGGTGGGCACGAGAGCGGCGGCCCCGAGCCCGGTGCCCGGGCCGAGCACCGCCATCGGCGCTCCGCCGGTCGGCAGATCGGGTCCGATGGCCACGATGTCGGGACCGTGCAGCGAGGGCAGGGACAGGGCCAGCGCCTCGAAGTCGTTGATCAGTTCGACGTGGTCGAGCCCGAGGTCGACCTGGATCTGCGCGGCCGAACCAGCCCAAGGGGCGTTGTTCATCTTGAAACGCCCGCCCGTGATCGGCGCGGCCACGGCGAGACAGGCCGCGGCGGGCCGTACCCCGTCCAGGTAGGAGAGCGCAGCCTCGGTCAGCCCGTTGTAGTCGCAGCCCGCGAGCACCCGCACCCGGGAGGGCGCGGCGCCGGGCGACTCGATCAGGCCGAAGCGGGCGTTGGTGCCACCGATGTCGGCGACCAGTAGCGGCCGGTTGATCGTCGCCTGCATCAGAAGACCCGGGCGCCCTGCTCGGCAGGGCCGACCACGCGCCGGAAGGCGGCGAACAGCTCCCGGCCCGTACCGGCCCACTCGGCGTCGGTGGGCGCCGCCCCCTCGATGGGACGGGAGGCGAACTCCGAGTCCAGCACCTGCAGAACCCCTTCTACGGCATCGAATCGAATCACGTCACCATCCCGTACCCTGCCCAGCGGGCCACCCGAGGCGGCCTCAGGGGATACGTGGATGGCGGCGGGCACCACGCCGGACGCTCCGGACATCCGGCCGTCGGTGACCAGAGCAACCTTATGTCCCCGGTCCAGCAGCACCGACAGTGGCGTGGTGAGTTTGTGCAGTTCGGGCATGCCGATGGCGGCGGGCCCCTGGTAGCGCAGGACCACGACGACGTCCCGGTCGAGCTCACCGGCGGCGAAGGCGGCCTGCACGGCCTCCTGCGTGGAGAACACCCGCGCGGGTGCCTCCACGACGAGGTGCTCCGGCTTCACGGCGGAGGTCTTCGCCACCGCGTGGCCGAGGTTGCCCTTGGCCATCCGCATCCCGCCGTCCGGCGAGAACGGGTCGGCCACGGGCCTGAGCACACCGGGATCACCGGTCTGCCCGGGCCCGCGAACCCATCTGAGGTCCCCTTCGGACAACCGCGGGATGGTGCGGTAGTCGTCGAGACCCTTGCCACCGATGGTCTGTACGTCCTCGTGCAGCAGTCCGGAATCGAGCAGCTCGGAGATCAGGAATCCCGTGCCGCCCGCAGCATGGAAGTGGTTCACATCGGCGGTGCCGTTGGGGTAGATCCGGGTGAGCAGCGGGGTGATCGCCGACAGTTCGGCGAAGTCGTCCCAGGTCAGCTCGATCCCGGCGGCGGCCGCGATGGCCGGCAGGTGCAGCGTGTGGTTGGTGGACCCGCCGCTGGCCAGCAGTGCGACGACCGCGTTGACGATCACCTTCTCGTCGATGATCTCGCCGATCGGCACGGCCGTCGCGACCCGCCGCCCCGCCTCCTCGGTGAGGGCCGTGCGCAGCTTCGAGTCCGGCGGTACGAAGCTCGCGCCGGGCAGGTGCAGGCCCATGACCTCCATGAGCAGCTGATTGGAGTTCGCAGTGCCGTAGAAGGTGCAGGTCCCGGCGCTGTGGTACGAGGCGGACTCGGCGTCGAGCAGCTCCTCCCTGCCGGCCTTGCCCTCGGCGTAGAGCTTGCGGATCTTGCTCTTCTGCGCGTTGGGCAGCCCGGAGGACATCGGACCGGCCGGCACCAGGATCGTCGGCAGATGGCCGAAGGACAGCGCCCCGATGACCAGGCCCGGAACGATCTTGTCGCAGACGCCGAGCAGCAGCGCGCCGTCGAACATGTCGTGGGACAGGGCGACGGCGGTGGACATGGCGATCACGTCCCGGCTGAACAGCGACAGTTCCATGCCGGCCCGGCCCTGGGTGATGCCGTCGCACATGGCGGGCACTCCCCCGGCGAACTGGGCGACCCCGCCCGCCTCGGCGACGGCCGCCTTCAGCAGATCGGGGTAGGTCTTGAACGGCTGGTGCGCGGAGAGCATGTCGTTGTACGACGACACGATCGCGATGTTCGGCTTGACCGCGGCGCGCAGGGCCAGCTTTTCGAGGGGCCCGCACGCGGCGAAGCCATGTGCGATGTTCGCGCAGCCCAGCGAACCCCGCGCGGGGCCGCGCAGGGCGGCGCCCCGGATCTTGTCCAGGTACGCGGCACGGGTCTCGGCACTGCGCTCGATGATCCGCGCGGTGACCCTTTCTACGACGGGGTGCTTCATGGCGCGCTCCGGGGTGGCGGGGGGGTGAGGGCTGGGTGAGGGCGGCAGGTCAGGAAGCTATCCCGGACATACGCAGGTGTACAAGCCCTCTTAGGAATGAAAACTTACATAAGTTTCGGAGATGTACGTCTCGACCTGCGAAAGTAACCCATGGTTCACTAGGTGGATGCCCCGCCCGTCAACCAGACGTCCCTCCACGAGCGGCGAGGTTCTACGCCTCATCCGCGAGGAGTGCGTCGACACCCGTACCGAGCTCTGCCGCGTCACCGGGCTCTCCCGGCCCGCGGTCACCGCTCGCGTGACCGAGCTGATCCAGCGCGGTCTGGTCGTCGAGCGCGCCGACGGGCCCTCCACCGGAGGGCGCCCGCCCGCCCGCCTTGCCTTCAACGCCGCCGGCGGCGCCGTTCTGGTGGCCTCACTCGGTCACACCCATGGGCACATCGCGGTCTGCGACCTGGCCGGGGAGATCCTGCTCCAGGCCCCCACCGATCTCACCGCCGGGCGCGGCGCCGAGACGGTGCTCCCCGCACTCCTCGACCGGTGGACCGAACTGCTGGCCAAGATCGGGCTCGATGCCTGCGCGGTACGGGGCGTCGGGGTCGGCATCCCCGGCACCGTCGAGTTCGCGGCAGGGCGCGCGGAGAGCTCGGTGGCGACCCCCTACTGGGGCGGGGTGGAGATCGCGCCGCTGGTCACCGGCCGGTTCCCGGTACCGGTCTATCTCGACAACGACGTCAACGTGATGGCCCTCGGCGAGCACCGCGCCGGTACGGCCGCCGGAGACCTGCTCTTCGTCAAGCTCTCCACCGGCATAGGGGCCGGGGTGATCGCGGGCGGCCGCCTGCAGCGCGGCGCCCTGGGCGCGGCCGGCGAGATCGGGCACATCCCGGTCCTGGACAGCGCCGGCGTCAGGTGCCGGTGCGGCAACCTCGGCTGCGTCGAGGCGGTCGCCGGCGGGGTCGCCCTGCTCGAGCGGTCCGGCTGCGCGGACCTGGCCGAGCTGGTCCGGCGCGCCCAGTCCGGCGATCCCTCGGTCGTGATGGTCGTACGGGAGGCGGGGCGGCGGATCGGTGAGGTCATCGCCTCGGCCGTCAACCTGCTCAACCCGGCCGTGGTGGTCCTCGGCGGTGACCTGGCCGGGGCGTACGAGCCGCTGATCGCGGGCGTCCGGGAGGTCGTCTACCAGCGGGCGACCGCACTGGCGACCCGGCAGCTCCGCATCGAGCCCAGCCGCCTGGGCGACGCGGCCGG
>JAOPYM010000559.1 GCA_025964615.1 Actinomycetes bacterium | reverse complement strand
ACATCGCGATGGTTCCGCAGTGGGACCTGCTCACGATGCTCACCGATGAGGCGTCCCGGTACCCGCACTTCCAGCTGCGGATGAACGCCGAGGTGGTCGGGCTTGTCCGCTCGCACGGGACTGTCACCGGGGTCCGTTACCGTGATTGCTCATCGGGCTCCTCATCGGGCTCCTCATCGGGCTTCGAGGGTTCGGAGGGTTCGGAGGGTTCGGAGCGCGAGGTCCGGGCGCTGCTGACCGTCGCGGCCGACGGGCGGCACTCGGTGCTGCGGCGTGCGGCCGGGCTGCGGCTCCGGGAGTTCGGTGCGCCCATCGACGTGGCCTGGTTCCGGCTCCCCAGGGTGCAGACCGACCGGCAGGACACCTTCCTGCGGGTCGGTGCGGCCGGGATGATTGCGGCGATCAACCGCACGACCTACTGGCAGCTCGCCCGGCTCGTGCCCAAGGGCGGGTACGACGCCCTGCAGGCCGGAGGCGCGGACGCGTTGCGCCAGTCGGTGACCGACTTGCTGCCGTTCCTGGCCGACAGGGCGGCTGAGATCGACTTCGACCGGGTCCGGCTGCTCTCGGTACGGGTCGACCGGCTGCGGCGCTGGCACCGCCCGGGGTTCCTGTGCATCGGGGACGCGGCGCACGCGATGTCGCCGATCGGCGGGGTCGGCATCAACATGGCGATCCAGGACGCCGTGGCCGCCGCGAACCTGCTGTACACCCCGCTCTCCCGGGGCCTGATCCGCGACCGGGACCTGGCGGCGGTCCGGCGGCGCCGGTGCCTCGCGACGGCCGCCGTGCAGACCGTACAACTCGGCATCCAGAACCTGCTCATCGAACCCGCCCTGCGCGGCAGGCAACCGTCCATCCGCGCCCTGGAAACAGCCCGCAGATTCCCCCTGTTCCGCCGCCTCCTGGCCCGCGCCGTGGGCTACGGCCCCCTCCCCGAACACGTGCGGACCCCGCCATCGTGCCGATCCTGACGCTGTCCAGCGTCAGGATCGGCGGATTACTTGATGACGATGGTGTTGAGGATCTGGTCGGTGAGGTCGTGGGCCGGGTCGATCTGCTTGATGCGGATCCAAAGGGCGATCTTGTGGGTCTGGTCGACCAGGCCGATCTCGTTGATCGTGGGTACCCCGACGGTGCAGGCGGTGTAGGTGGTGACGGTGCCGGTGAAGGAGCCGACGGTCTTCGGTACGGGCTTTCCCGCGGTGCAGTGGGCGTGCTGAGAGACCGAGGCCGGGGGCACGGCGCCCGCCGTCAGATCGGTGGTCTCACCGATGAACACCCCGGGGGTCTTGGCCACTGTGGACCGGAACAGGGTGATGTCGGGGGCGGCCCGCAGCACAGGTTCGGGACCGGTGCCGGTGAGCCCCACGGTCGACGGTACCCAGGTCGACTCGGTCCCCGCCTTCCAGTCCTTCGGGACCGAGGCGGTGATGTTGCCGGTCGCGTTGGCGACGGTCGCGAAGTTCGACGGGACGGTCGGTTTCGGGGAGGTCTTCGGCTTTCCGCCGCCACCGCCATTGAAGATCGTGCCGGCGAACAGACCGCCCACCACCGCGACCGCGAGGACCCCGCCGGCGATGGCGATCGGTACCGCCAGCTTCCGCGGGCCCTTGTCACCCCCGGAACCGCCGGGCGCCGGTGGCGGCGGGCCCTGCTGCCCGCGGTACGGGCCGGGTCCGGCACCCTGCGGAACGGTGATCGGATCGCCGCCCTGGTACGGCTGCAGGGGCACTCCGCCGCGGACCTGCCCAGGCCCGCCGGGTCCCTGACCGGCACCGGCACCGGCCTCGGGACCAGGGCCGGGACCAGGGCCGGGACCAGGGCCGGCGCCGGGGGCCGCAGGTCCACCGGGGACGACGGGGAAGAGGGCGGTCCGGTCGGCACCCGGCGGAGTGGATGCGTCGGGGCCCCCCGGTCTGCGCTGGTCGCGGAAGGCCGCAGGTACGCGCACCTCCGTCGTACCGATGTCGTCGGGAGAGCCCTGCGGGCCGCCCGGCACCGGCGGCGGCCCCTGCTGCGCCCCCGCGAGAGGAGGCGGCGGCCCCTGCTGGGCGCCGGGAAGGGGCGGCGGTGGTCCCTGCTGGGCCCCGTACCCGACCCCAGGGAGATCCTGGGCCGTCTTCGGTGCCTCGCCGCGCGGTGCGGGAGGCGTGTCCAGGATCGTGGCCATGTCGCCGTCGGCGGGGCGCGGCGCCTCCGTCGGACGCAGCGAGGAGAGCGCCCGCGCGAAGGTCTCCGCGGTCGGGAAGCGCCGCTCCCGGTCGGCCTCCAGGGCGCGCAGGATGACCTCGTCGAACTCCGGGCCGAGCTCGGGCCGCAACTGTGACGGGGGCTGCCGCACCGGGGCCGGGCCAGGGGGGCGCCCGGTCAGCAGGTGGTAGGTGAGCGCGCCGAGCCCGTACACGTCGGCGCGCACGTCGAGACCGCCGCCGAACTTGGCCTGCTCGGGTGACATGTAGCCCGGGGTGCCCACCGGGAGCGTGAAGGCACCGGAGGCATGTGCCAGGGCCTTCGCCAGGCCCAGATCGGCGATCAGCAGCCGCTCGCGCCCGTCGGGGCCCGTCTGAAACAGGATATTTGAGGGTTTGAGGTCCCGATGGATGATTCCCAGCCGGTTGATGACCTCCACGCCATACGCGATGTCCTCCGCGATCGCAATGGCCTCGCTGACCGATAGTGGCCGTTCGCGCATCCGATCCGCGAGGGTGCCGCGGTCGGCGTAGGACATGACGAAGTACGGGCGGCCGTCGGGCAGTTCACCGATGTCGTGCACCCGTACCAGGCGCTCGGAGTCGGCCCGGCGCAGGATACGGGCCTCCTCCAGGAAGCGGTTGCGCACGTCGAGATCGTCCAGCAGGCTGCTGGCCAGGACCTTGATCGCCACTGGGGCCTGCAACTGGTCGTCGTGGCCGAGGAGTACCGTGGCGAACGCCCCGGAACCCAGAACTCGATCGATTCGATAACGGCCGACTGCTGAAGGCATGGACACCCCAGTATCATGCCGTTAAACGGGGTGTATGTGTGAGGGCAGGACGGCGATGGCGTTCAACGAGCAGACCGAGGAACTCGCGGTAAAGGCCGCTCAAGGCGATCAAAGCGCTTTGAACGAGCTGCTTCGCAAGATCGAACCGGACGTGATGCGGCATGCGGCGCGCTTCCTGCCGTGCAGGCAGGACGCCGAGGAGGCCTGCCAGGACGCGTTGCTCCAGGTGGCCCGCAACATCCACCGGTTCGAGGGCCGGTCGAGGTTCAGCACCTGGCTGCACGTCGTGGTCGCGAACTCGGCCCGGTCCACCTACCGCTCGCTGAAGCGTCGCTCGGTGGAGCAGGCCGGCGAGCTGCCGCAGCAGCGTCCCGACCCGCGCCGTACCAGCGTGATCGCGGGCTCCCGGGTCGACATCCTCGACGCGATGGAGGACCTGGAGGCGCGCAAGCCCGACCTGATCCAGGCGCTGGTGCTGCGCGACGTCTCCCAGCTGGAGTACGCGGAGATCGCCGAGCAGCTCGGCCTGCCCCTCGGTACGGTCAAGTCCCGCATCCACGAGGCCCGCAAGCAGGTCCGTCAGACGCTCGGCGAGTCGTACGCCTGAAGGCAGGCGAAACAGGAGTCAGTCCAGCGCGGCGAGCTGGTCGGCGAACCAGCGCTGCGGGGGCAGCGCGGTGGCCGCCGCCGACAGCCGCGCGCTCCGCTCCGCGCGTTCGTCACGGGGCATCAGGAGCGCCTGATGCAGGGCCTCCGCGGTCTGCGACACGTCGTACGGGTTGACCATCAGGGCGTCCTCGGCCAGCTCCGCGGCGGCCCCCGCCTCCCTGGACAGCACCAGCGCGCACCCGCGCGCCGACAGCACCGGGCCCTCCTTGGCGACCAGGTTCATCCCGTCCCTGATCGGGTTGACCAGCAGCACGTCGGCCATCCCGTACGCCGCGAGCGACCTGGGATAGTCGTCGTTGACCTGCAGGATCAGCGGCTCCCAGGTATCCGTGCCGAACTCGTCGTTGATCTCGTCGGCCATCCGCTGCACGGACGCCGTGTACTCGCGGTACTCGGGCAGGTCGTGCCTGGACGGATAGGCGAATGCCAGATGTACGACCCGGCCGCGCCATTCGGGATGGTTGATCAGCATTTCCCAGTAGGCCGCCAGACCCCGCACGATGTTCTTCGACAGCTCGGTCCGGTCGATCCGTACGATCAGCTGGCGATCGCCGACCTGCGCGCGCAGCGCCTGCGCGCGGGCCGCCACGTCGGGTTCGGCCGCCCTGGCCCGTAGCTCCGCGCCGTCCACGCCCAGCCCGTACACCCCGACCGTGGTGATCCGGCCGCGGTAGGAGACCGTACGCCCGAGGCGGTCGACCTTGGCGTCCAGTACCGACTCGCAGCAGTCCAGGAAGGCGTCCGCCCAGCGCTCGGCCAGGAAACCGGCGTGGTCCGCGCCGAGGATGCCCTGCAGGACCTGCGCGCCGATGTCGTCGGGCAGCAACCGGTAGTACTCCGGCGGCGCCCACGGGGTGTGCGAGAAGTGCACGATCTTCAGGTCGGGCCGGCGCTCCCGCAGCAGGTGCGGGGTGAGCGACAGGTGGTAGTCCTGCACGGCGACCTTGGCGCCGGGCGCGGCGTCGCTGGCGAGCGCGTCCGCGAAGGCGGCGTTGTACGCCTCGTACGACTGCCAGTCACGCCGGGCACGTGCGTCGAAATGCGGCGAGTTCGGCGTGTCGTACAGCAGATGGTGCACAAACCACAGCGTCGAGTTGGCCACCGCGTTGTAGGCCCGGTGGAAGGTCGCGGCCGGGATGTCGAGCATCCGCACGGCCCCGCCGCCGGTCTCGTGTCCCATCAGGTCGAGCCTGCCGTCGGGCGCGTCCCTGGCGGCCATCCGGTCCGCATCCGACAGCGCCGCGCAGACCCAGATCACGTCGGCCTCGGCTGTCACCGAGGACAGTCCCGACACGAGCCCGCCGCCGCCGCGGCGCATCGTCAGCTCTCCGTCATCGGAGAGGGAGAAGGACAACGGGCCCCGGTTGGAGGCTATGAGAACCTGACTGTCGCTCATAGATCGCAGTGTGACATGCGGCCGCCGGCCCGGCCGCGAGCGGCCCGCCCAAGCGGGTGAGAGACGTTCATCCGGTAGTCGCCGAGTTCGGCTATGCGCGTGCGGACTTCGGCCCTATTATTTCGAGACCCGGCGGTCGCCTGTGGTTTCTCTCGTACTCGGCTAAGTGAGCCCATGTCCATGAATCATGTCTTCAGCGCGCTCAATGAGCGGCTCGGCAGTCTCTTCGGTGATCGTAGCGTCGTCCTCGCCGGTGGCGCGCGGCAGACCCGTCGGGTGCAGGAACTGCACCATCTCGGGGTCCGGTCGCTCATGGTGCTCACCACCGACGAACATCCGCCGCTGCATGATCCGGAAGTGACCCAATGGCTGCCCGTCGGGAACGGCGGCGGGTTTGTCGCGCAGGAGCAGGGCTGGATGGGCGCGCTGCTTGAAGACCCGCCGTCCTGGCTGCTCACCGCGCTCGATGCCCACGATCCGTCCGGCGAGGCGCTCGTGGTCGGCTCGCCGTACGTCGAGGCGCCGGGGTTCGCCGGCCGTCCGGTCCTCAACTACCGGCGGCCCGCCTGGGTGGCGCTGGAGAACAAGACCACCATCGACGCGCTCTGGGACGAGCTGGCGGTTCCGCGGGCCCCTGCCCTGGTGGCGGGTCTCGACGAGGACGCGCTCTGGGAGGCGTCGAAGCTGCTGGACCGGGGCGCCGGGGTGGTCTGGTCCGGTGACGGCCCCAGCATCAACGGCGGCGCCAACTTCGTACGCCACGTACAGAACGCCGACCAGGCCGCGGAGGCCTTCGCCGCGCTCGCACCGGGGTGCGCGCAGATCCGGGTGATGCCGTTCCTGGAGGGAATCCCGGTCAGCATCCACGGCATGGTCTTCCCGGACGGGACGGCCGCGCTGCGTCCCATGGAGATGGTCTGCCTGCGGACCGGCGTGGGCGGGAAGTTCCGCTACGCCGGCTGCGGTTCGACGTACGACCCGCCCGCCGAGACCCGCGACCAGATGCGGAACCTGGCCCGCCGGGTGGGGGAGTGGCTGCGCGCCTCCGTCGGATACCGGGGCACGTTCACCCTGGACGGCGTGGCGACCGCGGACGGTTTCCTGCCGACCGAGATCAACACCAGGTACGGCGGTGCGATGGGGTGCCTGGAGGACGCGCTGCCGGAACTGCCGCTGGCGCTGGTCCAGGTGGCCCTGGTCGCCGGGCACGACGTCGGCGTCTCCTCCATCCAGTTCGAGGAGACCCTGCTCGCCGCCGCCGACCAGCGCCGGTCCAGCATGATCGGGGTGAGCGTCCGGGCGGTCCGGCAGGAGGAGCAGGTACGGCGCGAGATCGTGTTCACCGACTGGTCGTGCCGGTGGGCGGCCGAGGACGAGGCCTCGCACGGCGCGCTGCGGCTGCGTCCGTTCCCGACCGGCTCCCGGCTCGAACTCGACCTGGAGCCCGGCGCGGTGCCGCCCGGTCGCTCGGTGGCCCCCATGGTGGTGGCCGCGTTCGCGCTGGCCGACCGGGAATGGGGTACGGGCCTGGGCCGCTATGAACCGGCCATCCCGGTCCCCGACCCCGCTTGGCTCGAGGCCGACACGGTCGCCGGTATCGCCTGACGTTCGCGACGGTGGTCCCGTCTCAAGGGGCGGGACCGATCCATGATGTTCTGACCGGGTCGTGTAAAGTCTCGGACAACAACTTCATACAGCTCATCCAGAGGGGTGGAGGGACCGGCCCTGCGAAGCCCCGGCAACCCTCCCGGCCAATGAAGCACTCGCGATCAGAAGCGAGGCCGGCCGGGACAGGTGCCAACTCCGGCCTGCGGCCAAAGTGGCGCGCAGGGAAGATGAGGAGAGAGGCCTCGCAACCATGGCAATCGCCCCTGCCGCTTCACTCGGCCCCGCCACCGCACTGACCTGCCGCGAGTGTGGCGAATCGTACGATCTCGGTCCCCGCTACGCGTGTGAGCAGTGTTTCGGCCCCCTGGAGATCTCCTACGACTTCGCCGGCATCACTCGCGCGGACATCGAGGCCGGGCCGAACAACATCTGGCGTTACAAGGGCCTGCTGCCCGTCCCCTCGAACGTCGAGTCGACCCCCAACACCGAGCCCGGCTGGACCCGCCTGGTCCGCGCCGACCAGCTGGCATCCGCGCTCGGCATCCAGCGGCTCTGGGTCAAGGACGACAGCGGCAACCCGACCCACTCCTTCAAGGACCGGGTGGTCGCGGTGGCCCTGGCCGCCGCCCGCGAACTGGGCTTCAAGGTGCTTGCCGCCCCGTCCACCGGCAACCTCGCCAACGCGGTCGCCGCCGCGGCCGCGCGTGCCGGGATCAGGTCCGCGGTCTTCGTGCCGTCCGACCTGGAGTCGCAGAAGATCATGGCCACGGCCGTGTACGGCGGCACTCTCGTGACCGTGGACGGCAACTACGACGACGTCAACCGGCTGGCCAGCGAGATCGCGGGCGAGGAGGAGGACTGGGCGTTCGTCAACGTCAACGTCCGGCCGTACTACGCCGAGGGTTCCAAGACGCTCGGGTACGAGATCGCCGAGCAGCTCGGCTGGCGGCTGCCCGACCAGATCGTGGTCCCGGTGGCCTCCGGCTCCCAACTCACCAAGATCGACAAGGCGTTCCAGGAGTTCATCAAGCTCGGGCTCGTCGAGGACAAGCCGTACAAGGTCTTCGGCGCCCAGGCCACCGGGTGCTCGCCGGTCTCGGCGGCCTTCAAGGCCGGCCACGACGTCGTCCGCCCGGTCAAGCCCGACACGATCGCCAAGTCGCTCGCGATCGGCAACCCGGCGGACGGCCCGTACGTCCTGGACGCCGTCCGCCGCACCGGCGGCGCGGTCGAGGACGTCACCGACGCCGAGGTGGTCGCGGGCATCCAGTTGCTCGCGCAGACCGAGGGGATCTTCGGTGAGACGGCGGGCGGCGTGACCGTCGGGGTGCTGCGCAAGCTGGTCGAGTCCGGGCAGCTCGACCCGGCCGCCGAGACTGTGATCATCAACTCCGGCGACGGGCTCAAGACCCTGGACGCGGTGGCCGCGGTCGCCCGGCCGTCCGCCAACATCGCCGCTTCGTACGACGCGTTCCGAAAGGCCGGCCTGGCATGAGTGTCTCCGTACGCATCCCGACGATCCTGCGGACCTACACCAGTGGTTCCTCGGAGGTGAAGGCCGAAGGCGCCACGCTGCGCGAGGTCATCGCCTCGCTGGAGTCGTCGTACGCCGGGATCGCCGCGCGCATCCTGGACGAGTCCGGCAAGCTGCGCCGTTTCGTGAACGTCTACGTCGGCGACGAGGACGTGCGCTTCGTCGAGGGTCTGGACACCGCCACCGCCGAGGGCGCTCAGGTCTCGATCATCCCGGCCGTCGCAGGCGGCTGATCCTCCGCGCCGCCCACCCCGTGTTGCGGGTGGGCGGCGCGTGACCATTTCCGGCCATTCGCTTGTCTTCTGCCGGTACGGCTGGAAGGGGTATCTTCGTCACCGGCCCTTGGCAGGGAGCCTTACGGGTTCCCGGGGACAGTACGGCAGGAGTGGGTCGGAATGGCGCAGGGCACCGTCAAGTGGTTCAACGCCGACAAGGGGTACGGCTTCATCGAGGTCGACGGTGACAAGGACGTGTTCGTTCACCACTCAGCCATCGAGATGGACGGCTACCGCAGCCTCAACGAGGGCCAGCGCGTCGAGTTCTCGGTGACCCAGAGCGACCGGGGCCCCCAGGCGGAGTCGGTCCGCGCCCTTTAGGTCTCTCCGAGGCTGCCCCTGCTAGCCTCGCGCCTCGTGGTGGAGAACGTGTATGTGGGCAAGGCCGCGGTGGACGCCGCCGGCGACCGGGGCTGGCTGCTCGGGCACTTCAAGTCGGTCGGCGAGGTACGGCACAGCGACGACGTCGAGATCAAGTGGGGCGTGCACCCGCCGGGAGACCAACGCGCGCAGTGGGTCGCCGGCGAGAAGCGCACCGCCCTGCTCATTCTGATCAGCGGGCGGTTCCGGGTGGAACTGCCGGGCCGTAGCGTGCTCCTGGCCGAGCAGGGCGACTACGTGGTGTGGGGGCACGGCGTCGATCACTCCTGGTACGCCGAGGAGGAGTCGGTGGTGATGACGGTCCGCTGGCCATCGATCCCCGGCTACGCGGTCCCAGATGCCGAGGCGCTCAGCACGGGATGACACGCGTCGCACGAAAACGGTAGCCGTCCTGGGTAGCCGACTCCCACTC
>JAOPYM010000552.1 GCA_025964615.1 Actinomycetes bacterium | reverse complement strand
GGTCCGTCCACGCGTGATCGTCAGGTCCGCGGCCCTTCGGGTACATCCTCACCAACAGCGCCAAGTTAGGAGCACAGCCATGTCCGTACAGCTCAACCACACGATCGTGCAGGCGGGGGACAAGCGGCGGTCGGCCGCATTCCTCGCCGGCATTCTCGGGCTGCCCGATCCGGTGCCCTTCGGTCCCTTCCTCGTCCTCAAGGTCGCGAACGGCGTCTCCCTGGACTTCGCCGACGCGGCCGGACCGATCCACGTGCAGCACTACGCGTTCCTGGTCAGCGAGGAGGAATTCGACCAGATCTTCGCCCGCATCCAGGCGCAGGGCCTGGAGTACTGGGCGGACCCGTTCCACCAGCAGCCGGGCCGCATCAACACGGGCGACGGTGGCCGCGGGCTGTACTGGTCCGACCCCGACGGGCATAACCTCGAGATCATCACCCGTCCTTACGGCGGGTAGCCGGCGCACTCAGCGGGACCGCACCTCCTCGATCACCGCGGCGAGGTCGATCCCCTCGCCGATCGCGGGTTCGCCGAGCGTCGCATACCCGAAGATCAAGCCGCCGGGACCGTCGCCGGAGACGCGGTACGGCCCGACCCCGTAGACGCCCAGTCCGCGTCGCGCCGCCGCCTCCACCACCGCGGTCTCGTCCAGGTCCGGCGGCAGCCAGGTGACGAGATGCAGCCCGGCGGCGACCCCGGCGGCCTGCAGGTCGGGCAGCCGCGCGTGCAGGGCGGTGAGCAGCGCGTCCCTGCGCCGCCGGTACACCGGCCGCATCCGGCGCAGATGCCGGCCGAACTCCCCACGGGTTGTGAGGAACGCCTGCCGGGGGATGCTGCACAATGACCCTCGCTGCCGCTCGGTGATGATCAGTTCTTGGTCGAACAAGATCTTCACGAAGCGGCCGCACCCACGCACGGCCTGTTATCGAATCGCGATCACCGCACCCACGCACGGCATCGCTCTGAGTAACCGATTCACGATCTTTGTGCCAGAGCCAGCCTGGTTGGCCGCCCACCGCCAGCACCGTGGCCACCCGCCACCGCTCAACGTGACCGCCTACCACCAAGATCGCGACCACCCATCATCACTTTCGGGGCTCTGTCTCATTCCATGGGGTGGGGTTACGGAGTGTGGCTATGAAGGCGAGAACCGCATCCAGTGCCCCTGGGTGAACTGCTCGGCTCGTGGGTGTCGCCGAAATTCAGAGGCACCGCCGGGCCGAAGTGGGCTAGGACTATGGGCATGGAGTTCTTCTGCTACCACCGCGACCGGCCCGGCTCCGGATCACTGCGCCACGAGCTGCTGGAACAGCACTGGGCCTATATGGACCAGTACGCGAAGAAGATGATCGCCCGGGGCCCGACCTTCGCCGACGACGGCGACACCCCCACCGGCAGCGTGCACATCGTCGACCTGCCAGATCCGGTCGCCGCCCGCGCGTTCGCCTTCGACGAGCCGAACTACCAGACCGGCGCGTACCGGGACGTCCTGCTGCGCCGGTGGCACAACACGCTGGGGCGCACCATGTGGGACTTCCCCGGCGGCCGGACCGGCGGCAACCGGTACCTGGTACTCGGCCTCGGCACGGGACAGGCCGCCGACCTCGCCGTGCCACCCGGCCAGGACGATCTGATCGCCTACGGGCCGCTGCTGTCCGACGACGACACCACCTGGCTGGGAACGGCGGCGCTGATCCGGGCACCCGACCCGGACACGGCACGGGCCATCCTGACACCCGATCGGTACGCCGACATCGAGGTGCACAACTGGCGGTTCGGCGGACGGCCGTAGTACGCGGTCCCGGCGAGCATGGCTGGCTCTGAGACTCACCGATATGTGGCTCTCGATTCGAGCCAGGAGTGCGAGCTCTGGTGCTGGTGCTGTTGGGGTTGGTAGCGGTCTTGTAACACGCTGCGCTTGGCCGCGGCCGTTCTGTCACGATCTGGATCACTCGAAGATCGTTGGTGTGAAGAACGGCCGCGTGGGGGTCCATTTTGCTGCACGAGGTATCACTCGACCAAGTCCGTCTGCTGGTTTCCACATCTGGAGGGCTTGGAGTTCGTCCGGGTCGAGGGCCGAAGCGACAGGGTGGTGATCGTGGCCCGGACCAGGTCGGGGCCGGTGGCCTGCCGTGAGTGCGAGATGCCGTCGGCGCGAGTGCACGACCGGTACCGACGCAGGAGGACCTGTCGTGTGCGGGGCGGCCGGTCCGGGATTCCAAGGGGTTCAGCGGTCCTCTGCAGGCAGGAAGGCAAGCGCCTGCTGGAGGTTGTACTCGGCGATCCTTATCATGGCGTCGCGGTCTGGGAAGTCGCCGTCGAGGAGCCGCAGCGGTCCGGCGACGAGTGACAGTCGCATCGCCGGCATGTAGAAGGTCAGGCGCTGCTCGTCGAGGCCACCGCGGTTCAGCCACTGGTAGTGCTCGCCGAAGCGGATGCGCAGGAACGCGTGTTCCCACTCGACGTCGACCCGGTGTGCCGCTGCATCACCTCGAGTGCCTCGGCGAGGCGCGTCAGGGTCGTCTCCACGCTGCGCGGGTCGTGGCGAAGCAGTGTTGCGTCTGGGACGGTGATCCGCTCAGCCTCGCCCCCGTCACCGGGCTGCCCCGACTACGGACCCTCACCGCCTACCCCGGCACGCTCGCCGACCCACTGGAGATCACCAAACTGACCGGACTGGAGTTCCTGAAGCTCGGGCCGCAGGAATGGCGCGTCCTCCTCGACGCCGGAGCCGTCCCCCGCAGCCTCTCAGCAGCCGCCATCGAGGTACACGGCAACCAGCACCCGCTCCCGATCGTGGCCATCGCCAACGAACTCCTCGCCCTCTGGAACCGCCCCCCGATCACCCAGACCATCCTCGAAGGCCACCTCGGCCTCATGGCATAGTCAGCAGTCGATGTAAGCGGGGAGGTCAGGGAGGTCACCATGACGATCCACGCTCACGCATCGCTGGACGACAAAAGAGCGGCCCTGCGGAAGCTGGGGAATGCCCTCGGCTGAGGACGTTGTCGTCAAAAAGACCCCGGGCCTATTAGCTCCGGGGTCTTTCGGCTGGTCAGCGAGATGGGCAGGGGCGGGTCGAACCGCCGACCTTCCGCATTTCAGGCGGACCAATCACCTGGTCGGGTACCGGAGACCGTCACTCCATCCGCAGGATCCGTCACGGGCCGAGAGCCTACTGGTGCAAAAGTTCCGTTCAGAACACATTGTGAAATCTCACTGTAATAGTTGTCGACAATGCTCCGTTGCCATGAGAAGCAGGTTGACAACGCGGTGGGCCGTTCTGGCCGGCGCTGCCTTGGTTGGCGCCACGACCGCCCTCAGCGCGTGCGCCTCCGGTTCGACGCCGACGGGCGCCGCCACCGCGCGTGCCACATCGACGAACCTCCGAGTTGCGTTCCTCGCCGACATGGGCCCGCCGGACCCCGACACGTTCTACGCCTCCGAAGGCCTCATGGTGACCAACTCGGTCTATGAAGGTCTGCTGCAGTACGCCAACAACTCCACGACCATCGAGGGATCTCTGGCCGATCTGCCGGCCGTGTCCCCGAACGGGCTGACCTACACCTTCAAGCTCCACGCCGGCGTCAAGTTCCACGACGGCACTCCGTTCACCTCGGCGGCGGTCGCTTTCAGCTTCGCCCGCCGAAAGACCGTCAACCAGGGCCCGGCGTACATGCTCGCCCACGTGAAGTCAGTCGACACGTCCGACCCGCTCACCGCCGTCATCCACCTGGACCAACCGGTCAGCGCCTTCCGCGACTACCTGGCGTCTCCCTTTGGACCGAAGATGGTGAGCCCCACCGCCATCCGCGCCCACAGCGTGGGAACCGACCAGGCCCAGGCATGGCTCCACACGCACGACGTGGGGACCGGACCGTACCAGATCACGTCGTTCCTCCCCGAGCAGAAGTACGTCCTGAGCGCATTCTCCGGGTACCCGGGGAAAGCGCCGGCGTTCAAGGAAGTCGACATCTCCATCCAGCCCAGCATCAGCACCCAGCAGCTCGAGCTGGAAAAAGGCCAGCTCGACATGATCATGCATGGCCTGCAACCCGGGAACGTCGACACGATCAGCCACGAGAGCGGGCTCGCCGTTCACGAGTTCCCCACCGAACTCAAAACGATGCTGTTCGTCAACTCCCACCGTGGTGCGTTCACGACCGCCACCGCTCGCGCTGCCCTCAAACAGGCCCTCAGCAAGGCGACGCTGACCAGACCATTCGGAACCGCGGGCACGGTCTCCACTCAGATCTATCCCGCCGGCGAACTGCCGGCCTCGGCGACGACCTCGACGGCGACCTACGATCCCAGCGTTCTCCGCAAGCTCGTTGCGACGTTGCCCACCAAGAAGGTCGACATCGGCTACGACTCCACCGACCCACGCAACCAGCAGGTCGCTGACCTCATGCAGGCGACGCTACAAGGCCTCGGTCTCGACGCGACGGACCGCGCGATCCCGATCGCCCAGATCTTCAACCTCGCCAGCCAGCCCAGCCTGGCGCCGACCATCCTCGTACAGACCA
>JAOPYM010000551.1 GCA_025964615.1 Actinomycetes bacterium | reverse complement strand
GGCCCGCGCCGTCGTGGCCGTCCTGCGGGTCGGCGCGGCGGCCGGCCTCGAACACCGCTGCGCCGATCTCCGCGGGCACGCCGGGGCCGTCGTCGGTGACGGTGATCTCTACGCCGCCCGCATGGAGCGCACACTCGACTGTGATCTGCCGCTCGGCGTAGCGGCGGGCGTTGTCGAGCAGGCAGCTCAGGACGCGTTCCGCCAGGACCGCCGAGACACCTGCGGTCACGGCATCGCCGGTGACGATGACGGGCGGGGCATGTGGATGATCCTCCGAGCTGCGCCGGGCCAGGTCCCTGGCCACCGCGGACACCACGCACCGCCCCGGCACCTGCTCGTACTGGTTGCGCGCCTCGGACAGCAGTGCTTCGCAGATCCGCCGCATGGTGGCGGCGCCGGCCGCGATGGCCTCGTGCGAGGCACGCTGCGTGGCGACGTCCCGGGGCCTGGCAATGAGCCAGTCGATCTCCGCTGTGATCCGGGCGAGCGGGGTACGCAGTTCATGCGAGAGCTCTGCCGTGAGCTGCTGCTCGTGGCGGAGCACGGCGGCCAGCCGGTCCAGCAACTGGTCGAGGTTGCCGGCCAGCCTGCTGAGTTCCGCCGGGCGGGGTTCGACGCCGAAACGGTGCGTCGTCCCGTGCTCGCTCCACTGGGCGGCCTGCGCGCTCATCTTGGCCACTGGCCGCAGAGCGCGCCCGACGACCACGCGCGTCACCAGGTAGACGCCGACGAGCAGCAGAAGTGCCAGGAGCGTCGAACCGGCCAGCGCCGAGCGCGCGGTGCTGCTGTAGGGGGCCAGCCCCACCTCGGTGACGACGGTGCCCACCTGGCGGTCTCCGGCCGACACCGGCAGCGAGTACAGCCGCGCGGCATGCCGGTTGGTGTCCACGAACGCCTCGCGATGCCCGGCCAGGTGGTCTGCGCTCGCCTGCATCGAGGCCGAGGCGCGGGGACGTTCGACGGCCGTACGCGACTGGTAGATCCAGGTTCCGACGTCCAGCGCCCGGTCGTCGATCGGTTCGCGCACCACGATCCGGCCGTCCGGCCGGGTTTCCACGGTCGCGGCCACCGCCGCCGCGCGGACGCGCAGCAGGCCGTTGGCCTGGTCCCGGAGCCGCGCTTCGAGCGCCAGGTTGAAGACGACCGTGAGCAGCATGACCCAGATCGCGGTCGTGGACAGTGCGAGCAGAGCCAGGCGGCTGCCCAGGGTGGCCGGACCGCGAAGGCCGGCGCGCGATCGCCGCAGCACCGTCCGCGGCCACCGTGCTGTCACGTGAAGCGATAGCCGACGCAGCGTACGGTGCTGATGCCACGTTCGGTGCCGGCCTTGCGCAGCTTGCGCCGTAGCCGCGCGAGGTACTGGTCCAGGGTGTTGTCGCTGACGTAGGCGCCCGCGGGCCACGCCGCGCGCAGCAGCGCCCGCCGCCGCACCACCGCTCCCGGGGCGGCCATCAGACAGGCCAGCAGCCGGAACTCGGTGGGTGTGAGCGGCACCGACTCACGGCCCGCCACCTTCAGGACGTGCGCCACCGGGTCCAGCCGCAGCGAGTCCACCTCCACCGCCGGTTCGCGCCCGGCCCGGCGCAGCGCCGCACGTACGCGAGCCGTGAGCTCGGCCAGGTGGAAGGGCTTGGCGAGGTAGTCGTCGCCGCCCGCGGCGAAACCTGACAGGCGGGAGGCCAGGCTGTCGTGGGCGGTCAGGAAGACGACGGGCACGTCCACACCGGTCGCGCGCATGGCATGGCACACGTCGCGGCCGTCGGAGTCAGGCAGACCGATGTCCAGCACTACCGCGTCCACCCGGTCCTCGACGGTGCGCAGCGCACTGGCCCCGTCCACGGCGGTGAGCACCTCGAAGTTCTCCTCCCGCAGACTCCGCGCGAGGACGTCGCGAAGGCCGTCATCGTCCTCCACGACGAGCACGCGGTGATTGGTCACCCGTAAGTATTACCTGCTGTAATCGATGGCCTGACCAGGCCCGCAACGTAGTCAGGTTGAGTTCAGGTCGGCCGTGCGAGTCTGCCGGTCATGAGGACAACTCCGGAAACGTTCGGGGTCGCGTCACGGCGCCGCCCGAGACTGAACAAGGTGCCAGAGGTGACGCTCTACTTCTGGATCATCAAGATCTTGTGCACGACCGTCGGGGAGACCGCGGCCGACTTTCTGAACGTGAATATGAAGCTCGGCC
Organism: Actinomycetes bacterium; assembly: GCA_025964615.1. Classification (GTDB taxonomy): domain Bacteria; phylum Actinomycetota; class Actinomycetes; order Streptosporangiales; family Streptosporangiaceae; genus RYN-227. Next base: position 4,720 of record JAOPYM010000551.1, on the reverse strand, counting down.
TGACCAATACGACCTATGTGATGAGCGGGCTGCTGGTCGCTGCGCTGATCTTCCAGTTCAGGGCAAGAAGATACGTACCCGGGCTGTACTGGCTGGCTGTCGTTCTGATCAGTGTGGTCGGCACGCTGGTGACCGACAACCTGACCGATGGCCTGGGCATCGCCCTGGCGGTGACCACCGTAGTGTTCGCCGTCGCGCTGGCCGCCACCTTCGCGGCCTGGTACTTGAGCGAGAAGACCCTGTCCATCCACACGATCTTCACGATCCGGCGCGAGGCCTTCTACTGGCTGACCATCCTGTTCACCTTCGCTCTGGGCACGGCGGCGGGCGACCTGGTGGCCGAGCGGCTGAACCTCGGCTACTGGCGGTCGGCGGTCCTGTTCGCGGCGATGATCGCGGTCGTGGTCGTCGCCCGCTTCCCGTTCAGGCTCAATGCGGTCGTGGCCTTCTGGATCGCGTACATCCTGACCCGGCCGCTCGGTGCCTCGCTCGGCGACTACCTGTCGCAGGCTCCCGCCGACGGCGGCCTCGGACTGGGTACGGTCGGGACCAGCGCGCTCTTCCTGGTCGCGATCCTGGTCCTCGTCATCTATCTGACGATCACACGCAGGGACGCGACCGCTTCCGTGGCCGCCTCCGAGACCGGGGGACCGGAGCACGATCTGGCCGGCTCCTTCCGCAACGTCTGAGCACCACGAAGGCTGAGCACCACCAAGCCCAAGGCAATACCGGACGCGGCTACTGGCTCGCGATGACAGCGGGTGCCACCGGTTGCCGCTCGGTGGCACCCGCTGCTCGAGTCGTGCGGGTCACCCGACGGCGCCGCCCGCGCCGTCTGCCACGGTGATACCCGAGGCGAACTTCGTCGTGGTCGTGACGTTCCAGTTGAGCGAGTGCGGCAGTTGCACCATGACGTTCAGCCGGGTCTTTGCGAGCTTCGGGTTGCTCGGGTTCGCCTTCCCGGGCGTGGTGTCGACCGGCCTTTGCTGACCGGTCTGGAAGATCAGGGTGACCGAGTAGCCCGCACTCTTGTGGCCGAAGAACCAGCCCTTGTGCCCATTGACCTCAACTGTCTGGTCACCGGACTTCGGGAACGGGTTGAGGTCGCCCTCAATAAGGATCTTGTCCTCGAAACTGCCACCCTTCGGGGTGCCGATCCTGTGCAGTACCAGGGCCGTGTTGTCCGCGGAGGCGATCTCCCAGCCCTGCGGGATCGTCTTCAGGGTGTAGCCCTTCGGCTGCGTCCCCTCGTAGGCGACCAGGGCGACGCTCCCCGTGGCCGAGCCGCCGGTTGAGGAGGCGCCCGCGATCGGAGAGTGCCCTGTCGGGGTGAGTGGGCCCGTCAGCAGCAGAGCGCCGACAGCGCCGGCGGCGACCAGGCCTGTTCCTCCGGCAAGAGCGAGGCGGCGGCGGCGCACCAGCAGGGCACGGCCGCGGGCGATGTCGGACTCGGCGTCCGGCCAGCGGTTGGCAGTGCGGAGGTCGTCCGGTACGGCTTCCGAGAGAAGGGAACGTACGTCGTTCATCGAGAATCCTTTCGACCGACTCGGCCAACACCGAATCGACAGGTTGATGTGAGGCAGGACCCAACTGGGTCGATCAGGACGGCGCGGCTACCAGAGCGGTCCGCAATCGGTCCAGGGCCTTGGAGTTCATGCTCTTGACCGTGCCCTTCGCACAGCCCAGCGCTGAAGCGGTCTCCTCGATGCTCAGGTCGAGTTCGTGGCGGAGCACGATCACTGCTCGCATGCGTGGTGGCAGCTCCGCGAGGGCTCGACGGACCGCCCCGCCGTCGAGCTGTCCGTCGATGTCACCGAAGGCGTCGCCGGACACCGCGGTCTCGGGCAGCTCGTCGGTCACCTTTTCCCGCCGCCACCACGGTCGCCGGGTCTCGTCCAGGAACGCCGAAATGATGGCCCTGCGGGTGTAGGCCTCGGTGCTGGCCCTCTCCCGTATCCGCGGCCAGGCGACATACACCCTCGCCAGCGCCGTTTGGACGACATCCTCGGCGAGGAACCTGTCACCCGCCGTCAACATGCAGGCGGTGCGGAGCAAACTCACCCGACTCGCCCCGACAAAATCCGAGAACTCACGGTCTCGGGTCGTTCGGATCATGTGTACCTCCTCACCGTCTAGACGGAACTGACGGCCAAAGGTTCTACGGCCAGGGCGAGGAGACTTCGAACCCGTCCGTTCGCCCCGTCGCTCTGAGTAGAGCGGCACAATCCGGACCGGTTACCTCGGGTGGCCAGATCAGCGGACGAGGCGGAGGCTCATAGCGCGACGCCGGCTGCCGCGGCGGTATCAGCCTCGGCGTAACGGCGGGCGCCCGGGTTTTCGGCGATGCGTCGAAGGCCCTATGATCCCACTTTCCATACATATGGCGCGGGTTGCCGGAGTTCGGAAGGTGGGATCGTGGGGCCGGAGCAGACGGGTGGGACTGTGCGGCGGGCGGGGCTGAGTGCCCGTACCTGGGTGGCGTTGGGAGCCGTCGTGCTGGGCGGAGCCGGAGTTGCGGCCCTCACGGCGAGCACATCGGACGGCAGCGCGGCTGCCGCGCCGGCCGGGACGGGACCGATCAAGACGTCCGTGCATTCCCTGGCCCTCACCGGGGCGACGGCATCGGAGAAGTCGCTGGCGGCCCGGTCCACGGCCCCGTTCAGCATGGTCGGCCTCACCTGGTCCGGCGCGCACGCCCGGCTGCGCGGCACGGTGGAGATGCGCACCCGGTCCGCTGCGAGCGGCACCTGGACTCGGTGGCTTGCCATGGCCCAGCCCGACGACATCCCCGACCCGGCCGAACTGGACCGCCCCGGGGTCCGCGGCGGCATGTCGCCCATGTGGTCCGGCGCCTCCAACGGAGTGCAGGTCCGGGTGGTCGCCGCACGCGGCGTGGCCACGCTGCCGGCCGGCCTCACCGTCGACCTCATCGACCCGGGCAAGGCTCGCACCACCAGAGCCGGGGCTGCGGCGCCCGCCCTGGGCCTGGCCGGGTACGCCATGAACACGACCGTCACCCCCACGCCGTCCGACAGCACCAGCCCCCCGGCCACCACTGCCTCGCCGTCCACCACGACCACAGCCACAGCCACAGCCACAGCCTCGGCTTCGGCCTCGCCGTCCACCACGACCACCGCCTCGGCCTCGCCGTCCACGTCCGTATCGCCCACCGCGTCGGCGAGCCCGTGGCCGGGACAGCTCCCGACCTTGGCCCAGGCGTACCCGACCTGCCCCACCACCTCGCCCAGCCCTTCCGCGTCGCCGACGCAGACCGCGCCGAGTCCGATGCCGGCCTCGACCACCTCAACGATCGCCGCGCCCACCGTCGTCACCAGGGCCGGCTGGGGCGCCGACGAATGCGCCCGCACATCCGGTTACCCGCTGTACGGCACGGGGGTGAAGGTGATGTTCGTCCACCATACGGACACCACCAACAGCTACTCCTGCTCCGACTCGCCCGCGATCGTGCGCAGCATGTACGCCGAGCATCTGAGACAGGGCTGGCGTGACATCGGCTACAACTTCGTGATCGACAAATGCGGCACCATCTTCGAGGGCCGCTTCGGCGGTATGGGTCTGCCGGTGGTCGGCGCACACACGTACGGCTTCAACACCAACAGCGTGGGTGTGGCAGCCATCGGCACCTACACCGACCTCAATGGCGGCGACTCCACGGCCAGCACGTTGCCCGGAGCCACTCCAAGCCAGGCCATGCTGGGCTCCATCGCCCGGATCGCCGCTTGGACGTTCGGCATGAACGGGGAGAACCCGAGCACCGGCACCGGTTCCCTGCCCGAGGGGGTCTCCGACAGCCACGGCTACACCAAGGGCCAGATCTACACCTTCAACGCCGTCTCCGGGCACCGCGACGGCTACGCCACCGACTGCCCCGGCAACCAGCTCTACAACCAGTTGGGCACCATCCGCTCCTATGCGGTCGGCCCGGTGAGCGCGCCCACCGTCACCGGGATGTCCGGCGGGGCGACCAAATCCGGCACCAGCTACTACACCAAGGGCGCGGCCACCGTGACCTGGTCCGCCGCGACCCCGTCCGCGGTGATCTCCGGGTTCGACGTCCTGGTCGACGGAAAGGCCGTCGCGCACACCTCCGGCAGCACCTCCTCCGCGGCGATCTCGGTCACCGCCGGCAGCCACACCGTCCAGGTGCGGGCCACTCACATCACCGGCACGACCACCCTGTCCACCGCAGCCACCCTGGTCGGCGACACCACCGCGCCCACCTTCCCGAGCCCGCCCAGCGTCCAGCTGCGCACTGGCACCGTGAACTCCACCGCCGTCCCGGTCACCGTGGGTTGGAAGGCCGTCGACAACGCGGCGCTGTCCAAGGTCGTGGCGACCTCGCCGAGCACGGCCACCTTCGGTCCGACCACCACCTCCTGGGCGACCAGCGCCAAGCCGGCCACCGCGGACCTGTTCGCGCTCAAGGCCTACGACGTTGCCGGGAACACCGCGAGCGCCTCGGTGTATCGCACCCCGTCCATCATCCAGGAGACCTCCACCACGCGGACCGGCACCTGGACCCGGCGCAGCAGCACCAGCTACCTGGGCGGCTACTCCTACAGCTCCTCCGCCGCCAAAGCCTCGATCAGCTGGACCTTCACCGGCAGGTCCGTGTCCTGGATCGTCTCCCGGGCCTCCACCTCCGGCCAGGCATACATCTACGTCGACGGCACCAAGATCACCACGGTGGACCTCAAGT
>JAOPYM010000531.1 GCA_025964615.1 Actinomycetes bacterium | reverse complement strand
ACCCCTCCCCGACATCGCACTACCAGGAGCACCCGGACGCCGTCGCCTGGTTCAAGGACACCGCCGCCGAACTCCTTGAGCGAATCCCCGGCTACCTCGCCATCCTGGACACTCACCGAATTGCCTGGGAACAGGCACGCACCAGCGCCCCCGGCATGATCGTTTACCAGGACGCCTGCCAGGTCCTGGCAATCACTGAATGATCCGCGCCCGCCGTCCGCCAGCGCCCATACGCACCCAAACCACCACTTTGCCGATCCCGTGAGGGCGTACCTGACTGTCGGTGAGCCTTGAAATGCTGCAATTACTCGCTGTGGAGCCGGGCGTTCATAACTGATTAATCTGTACTGGCTCCCAGGTTGACCTTTGATCGTAGAAGGAAGCAAATATTCGGCGATCAGCGCCTCTTCCCGAGGGCGGCGATCGGTCTGGGAGTACAAGGCCTTCGCCCGCCAGTACGGCACCGCCCCGGCCGTTACCGCCGTCAGCAACAGCGACAGTTGGGACCCTGACGCTAGCGAGTATGTGCGGATGGTGACGTGGCCAGGCCGCAGGATCAACCTGCGGCCTGGCCACGCTGAGCTACCCGGTCGGGGGGCCGGGCGCTCAGCCCCGCTCTGGGTCGATGCCGTCGTAGGCCAGGACCCGGAAGTGGCGGTGGCCCTTCTTGCCGGACAGGGTGACCGCGCGATAGGAGACGTCGTTGTGGTAGCTGACCTCCTTAAGCACGTGCTCGGGGTTGGCGATCACCGCGACGTAGTACTTGCCGTTCGGCAGGCTCGTGATGTCGAACGCCTGGCCCGCCTTGTTCTGCGAGTAGGTGTCACCCCAGCCGACCGGCATCAGCTCGCGGACCCACAGCGCGGTCGGCGAGCCGCACTGGCCCTGCAGGCCGATGTAGTTAGGCTGCCAGAGCGCACCGTGCACCAGCATGTCGACAGCGTCGGTGGGGGCGATGCAGAAGCCGACCTTCTGGCTGCGGACGATGAGCTTCTTGTTCCCGCTGAGGAGCTCATAGGCGGCGAACTGCTCGAAGTGCCAGTGGTTGTGGCCCTTGGCGCTATCGAAGCCCATGGTCCCCGCGCGTACCCGCCCGACGACCTTCCCGTCCTTGTAGAAGTACTGGTAGGCCGACATGACCGGGTTGGTCCCGTGGCGGAAGGCCTCGACGTCGAGCGGGCCGTTGCCGCCCACCCAGACAGTCGCGGAGAAGTTCAGGTAGTCGTGCTTGCCCTGGGTTGAGATGTTCATCCCCCACCCGGGCAGCGGTACCAGGTCCGGTTCCACTGACGCCAGCGGATTCTTCATCTCGGGCACCGCTGGCAGTGCGGGCGGCGGGCCGGTCAGCCGATGTGCCGCCGGGGCCGACCGGGAGAACAGCTGGTACACCGGGACCTCCGCATCCGTGCGAGGCCTGCCGGCCGCGGCCGCGGACGCCGTCGAGGTGACCGTCGGCTGCGGCGAGGGGATCCCCGTCGCCGTCGCGGACGGGGACGCAGTCGGCGAAGTCGTGGGCGGCGGCGGAGGCGGCGGCAGCTTGATGGCGGTCACCTTCACCTTCAGGCTGGACGTGGCGTCCTTGGCCGACACGTGGAAAATGTGCGCGACCGTCTTGGGGATGGTCTCGGTGACCGTGTAGGTCTGGCCGGCCAGCAGGTTCAGCGGGTTGCCGAAGGTCGTCGGGTCGAACGCCCAGTTCTTGGGCAGGCCCCAGACCGCGCCGAGCGGGAACGGGTCGGAGGCACCGCAGCCCTGTGGGTACAGGTCGTTGTCCGGGCTGTCCGGGGTTGCGCGTGCCACGTTGTAACTGCCCAGGCACGCGGTCTCCTTCTGGAGGGCAACGGTCTTGCCCGCGCTGTCGCGCACGGTCAGGGTGACCATGTCCTTGACCCCGTTCCACCCGTCGAGCAGCCCCTTGGGCAGCCTCCGCGTGGTCTGCTTTCCGTCGGGCGAGGTCAGGACCTGGGTGACGGTGATCGGCTTGTCGTAAGCGGTACGGCCCACGTCGATCACAAGCGGTGCCCCGAGCGCGGCCAGCCAGATGCCGGGATCGAGGAAGACCTGGACGTTCTTGCTGCCCTTCTTGGTCGGGAAGCCCTCGACAGTCATCCCGCTCTGCGTCCTCATCAGGGCCAGGCGCGGCATCCCGCCTGGAGCCGCTACGTCAGGAACGCGCACGGTGCCCGGGCGGGCCGTGCTCGCGAGCGCCGGGACGGCCACGGCAACCGCCAGGCCCACGGCTGCCAGAATGGCCGCGACGTTCCCCGGCGTCGCGCCTCTCTTGAGTGTCATCTAATGCGGTCCTTTCGCTTCAGTACGGGAGGAAGCGGTCGCATCCAGTTACTCAGACGGTGCGAACACGTCCGCCGTTGCGCCCGACCCCAGGCGTTACCAAACGGGTACCTGACGCGCCGCAATCTCGTGCGCACGGTCGCGAGGCCATTCCCTGTCACTCCGCGTGGCCGGTGACCGCTGCCCGTGTCTTTGCTTAGCCGGTGACCAAAATTACCGGCCCGGTATAGCAGACCAATAAATGGTCACCAGCTCAGTAGTCGGAAAAGTGGTCGTGGACTATGCAAAGTCCAGGGCAGTTCGGCGATGGTACCCACCCTTCAGCTCATTGGTTGGGGTCA
>JAOPYM010000478.1 GCA_025964615.1 Actinomycetes bacterium | reverse complement strand
ACGGGGTCCACCCCCTTTGGAGGCAGCGTGCGTCGCGTCATCGGTTTGATCTTGATCGGTCTGGGAACCTGCTCGGTGGCCTTCGCCGCGCTGCTGTCCCTGTACATCGCGCCGACGCTCATCGCCGCGCCGGCCACCCCTGGGGAGATCACGACGCTGCGGGCCGAGAACGCGACCTACTTCGACGCGAAGAGGGGACAGACCACGACCGGCGCCACGGTGACGGCGACCAACACCGTCAAGGGTGACAAGAAGGCCGCGACCGACACGATCGCCGTGTACGACTCCTTCACCGCCGTGGAGGACGTCGCGGCCGGCTACGGGATCGCCTACAGCACGCAGCGCGTGGCCTTCGACCGGCGCAGCTCCCAGCAGGTCAGCTGCTGCAAGGCCGGGGTCGACGGCGACACCACGATCAAGCCGGCCGGGATCGGCATCGTCTGGCCCATCGGCGTCGACAAGAAGACCTACCAGGTGTTCGACGCCTCGACCAAGCAGCCCTGGCCGGCCACGTTCGCTGGGACCGACAAGGTCCACGGCCTGACCGCGTACAAGTTCGTGCAGCACATCCCGGACACGAAGGTCGGCACCGAGCCGTCGATACCCGGCACCCTGCTCGGGCTGCCCAAAAACAGCGGTGTCGTGACGGCCGACCGGTACTACAAGGCCGATGTCACCTTCTGGATTGACCCGCAGTCCGGTGCCGTGGTCAACCAGGAGCAGCAGGTGCACTCCGAGCTGCGCACCACCAGCGGGGGCATGCTGGTCGTCGCCGACTTCGACCTGAAGATGGTCGACGCGAGCCAGAAGCACCTCGTGTCGACCGCGACATCGAGCGGCCAGCAGATCATGCTGCTGCGGACCGCCAGCCCGCTCTTCGCCGGCGGGCTTGGCCTGATCTTCGTGGTGCTGGGTGTGGTGGCCGTCGGGCGGCGCCCGTCCGGCCAGCGGCGCATCGCGGCATAGCGCCTCCCCTCGCCCGTCTACGGGCGGGCGAGGGACAGCAGCGCGTGCAACGTGATCATCAGCTCGAGCCGGTTCTCCGGGTCGGTGATCTGCCCGCCGTACATCTCTTCGAGCCGGTGGATCCGGTAACGCACGGTCTGCTGGTGGATGTGCAGCAGCTCGGCGGTCAGCACCGCGTTGTCCCCGCACTGCAGATAGGCCAGCAGGGTGCGTGCCAGCGGCTCGCGCCGATGGGCGGGCAGGGCGAGCAGTGGGGCCAGCTGCCTCGTCGTGGCGACGGCGACCAGATCCTCGCTCGCCGAGACCATCAGGGTCGAGAGGTGGTCCGTGCAGCGCACCACACCGTTGCCCGGCAGTACGCCGCGCTCGATGAGGATGAGGGCCTGCCGGGCCCAGCGCAGGGAACCGGCCCCCTCGGTCAGCGCGACGGTCGGCCCGAGCGCGGCGGATCCACGGCGTACGAGCGCCGCGATCAGGCGCTCCTGCCCCGGCCCCTCCGGGTCGGGGATCACCAGGAACGGTGCCTCATCGGCCCAGTCGGCCAGGACTCCGGGAGGCAGGACGGCGATCTCCGCGCGCGGGGGCAGCGAGACGACGCCGATGGTCTGCGGCGGATCCCAACCGGCCCTACGGGCCAGTTCCATGATCGCCTCACGGCTGGCGGGCGGGTCGGCGACCAGCAGGTCACGCAACCGGCCCCGGTTGCGCTCCCGCAGCCCGGCCAGCTGCTCCCGGGTGTCGGCGTAGCCTGCGGAGGCGCCACGGGCCAGCCGCTCCTGGAACACGAACACCGACTCGGTGAGCAGCTCCAGGGTCTCCCTCGACCAGCCGAGCCGGTAGGTGTCCTTGATGAACCGCCGGCACGCGACCTGGCCGCTCACCCGGATCGCCGTCTGCAGGCCGTCCATGCTCCGTCCGTGCTGCGCCTCGTAGGCCCCGATGCCGGCATAGACCTCGATCAGGTCGTCCAGGCCCTCATCAGGCCGGCTGAGCGAATCGACGAAGCGGCCGATCGTCGCGGCGATGGCCTGGCTCATCTTCTGGCCGGATTTGTCCTCCAGCGTGCGCGCGTACTCGGGGACCATCATGCGGATCTCGTGTGCGATCTCGTCGGCGGCGGCCTGCAGGTGCGGGCGCAGCTGCTCGGTCAGCTCACCGGTCAGTAGGCGCGCAGGATCCCTCACGAGGTCGGGAACCGTCATGGAGCCTCCTTCTGCCGGTGGGAGTGCCCAGCGTATGACACGCCTCACAGTACGAGGATTCAGGTACCTTCCCTGGAACATGACTGGACAGATGCGGCATCTGGCGGCCGGGCTGCTCGGCCTGGTCCTCGGGCTGCTCGCGCTGGGGCCGGCGCTCAAGCCCGGATTCGTGCTGGCCTACGACATGGTGTTCGTTCCGCATCCGGTCTTCGGCCCGGCCACCTTCGGGCTGCTCGGGTCCGCGCCCCGGCAGGTCCCGAGCGACGCGGTCGTCACGGCGCTCACCTCGCTGGTCCCCGGTGACGTCGTCCAGAAGCTGCTCCTCCTCGCGATCTTCATGATGGCCTGCGTCTCGGCGGCCGCGCTGGTGCCGTCGGAGCGGCTCCTGCCCAGGCTGGCGGCCGGGGCCTGCTACACCTGGAACCCGTTCGTGGCCGAGCGGCTGCTGATCGGCCAGTGGGCGGTGCTGCTCGGCTACGCGGCGCTGCCCTGGGTGGTGAGGGCCGCGGCCGAGGCCGGGGAGCGGGGCGGCGGGTGGCGGTTGATCCGGGCGCTGGTACCCGCCGCGATCGGCGGATTCGCGGCCGTACTGATCTCGGGTCTCACCGCAGTCATCGTCGCCGCCTCCCGCGGGCGGGCGGTGGGCCGCGTCGTCCCGGCGATCATCGTGGTGAGCCTGCCGTGGCTGGTCACCGGTCTGCTGCGCGGGCTGCCCGCCGACACCTCCGGGGTCGGGGCGTTCGCGGCACGGGCCGACACCCCGTTCGCGACGATGGGCAGTCTGCTGTCGCTCAGCGGTCTCTGGAACGCCGAGACGGTGCCCTCCGGCTACGGTTCGATCGTCCCGGCGGGGGTCTGGCTGGGCCTGGTGGTCATGGCGGTCGCCGGCTACGCGCTCTGGTGCCGCAGCGCCTGGTGGCGAGGGCTCGGGGTGGCGGCGATCGCAGGACTGCTCATCGCCGGCCTTGGCGCGGCCGTACCGGGCCTGCTGCGCGTGGCGATCGGCCTGTGGCCCGCCTTCGCGGTGCTGCGTGACGGGCAGCAGTACGTGGCGCCGCTGGCGGTGCTCATCGCGGTCGGGTTCGGGGTGTCGGTCGATCGGATGGTCCGGGCGAACCAGGCCTGGACTGCGGTCGGCGTGCTCGCGGTGCTCGCGCCGATCGCCGTGCTGCCCGCCCTGGCCTGGGGGGCGGCCGGGCGGCTGCACGCGGTCGGCTATCCGGCGGACTGGGCGAGCGCCCGCGAGATCATCGCGGCGGACCGGACCCGGGGAGACGTGCTGGTCCTGCCCTGGGCGAGCTACCGCAGCTACCCGTGGAACGGTGGGCGGCGAGTGCTCGACCCGCTTCCCCGGTACCTGGACCGCCGGGTGATCTGGAACGACGCGGTGACGGTGGGCACCACGACGATGGGTTCGGAGGACTCCCGCACCCGCGCACTGGATCCGGTGATCCGCTCGGGCGGGCCGCTGCCGGTGGCGCTAGGCCGGGAGGGGGTCAGGTACGTGGTCGTCGACGCGGCCTTCGACCGGGGCAGGCTGGCCGGCGCGGAGCTTCTGGTCAACGGGCCGGACCTCCAGCTCTACCGCATCCAGGACCTGCGGCCGGTCCCGGAGCCGGAAATCCCCAGGTGGATCGCGGTTCTCGCCTGGATTGTGATGCTTAGTCTGACTCTCTGGTCATTCGTTGCGCCCACTACTACTCTGGTGACACTCTTCCCGCCCCTCCACCAGAGGACCCCCTGATGCGTATTGCCATCGCTGCCGTCGTTGGTGCCCTGCTGGCCTGCGTGATCTCCGTCGGCGTCGTCCAGGCCGCGACATCCGCCAAGAAGGATGTGCCGCTCCAGACTCTGAACAACTACGGCACGCGGTGACCCGGTGGCACCACCGGTGACGCACCGCCTGCCGGTGCTCCTGGAGATCGTCGTTCCCGCGTACAACGAGGCCGAGCGCCTGCCTCGCGGCCTCGCGTTGCTCTGCGGCAAGCTCCAGGAACTCGACATCGCCGCCAGTGTGCTGGTGGTGGACAACGGCAGTACCGACACCACGGCCGACATCGCCGCGCGGTGGCGGGGTCCGGTGCCGGTACGGCTGCTGAGCTGCGCCCAGCGAGGCAAGGGCGCGGCCGTACGGGCAGGCCTGCTCGCGACCACCGCGCCGTACGTCGGGTTCTGCGACGCGGACATGGCGACCGACCTCGACGCGCTCGACCACGTGCTCGAACTCCTCGGTGCCGGACTTCACGTGGTGGTGGGTTCGCGGCGGCACACCGACTCCGTGGTGACCGCCAGTGGCAGCCCGCTGCGCAGGATGGGCGCGATCGCGTTCAACGCGCTCACCCGTGACATGGCCGGTGGCATCGCCGACACCCAGTGCGGGTTCAAGTTCTTCGCCGGGCCGCTCGCCCGCGCGGCGGCCGCGGACCTGCGCACCACCGGGTTCGCGTTCGACGTCGAACTGCTCATGCACTGCCTACGGCACGGGGCGCAGATCCACGACCTGCCGGTGAACTGGGTGGATGTGGCCGGCTCGACGTTCTCCGTGCGCCGCCATTCGTTCGACTGCCTGCGGGAACTCCTGCGGATGCGGATGGTCGCCGCGGCGCTGCCACCCAGGGCCGCGTTCACGCCGTACCCGGAGACCCAAGGGACGCGCGCCGGATGACCGACACCTTGGTCGACGTCGCAGGCATGCGGCTGGCGGTCGTCAACTGGCGCGATCCGTGGCACCCGGCCGCGGGCGGCGCCGAACGCTACGCCTGGGAGCTAGCCCGCCGGCTCGCCGCGCAGGGGGCGCAAGTGTCGTACGTGACCTCCCGGGCCCCCGGGCAGCCTCGCCGGGACGCGGTCGACGGGGTCGACTTCGTCCGGCTCGGCGGCCGGTTCACCGTCTATCCGCTGGTCCTGATCGAGATGTTCCTGCGGCGCCGGTCGTACGACGCGGTGATCGACTGCCAGAACGGCATCCCATTTTTCACCCCGTGGGCACTCCGCCGTCGGACGCCGGTCCTGTGCGTCGTGCACCACGTCCACGAAGAGCAGTTCGCACTGTACTTCCCGGGGTGGCTGGCCTGGGTCGGCCGGACGCTGGAAGGACCAGTCGCGCGACTGGCCTACCGGCGGCATGCCTGCGTGGCGGGCTCCCCGTCCACCCTGCTGGCACTTCGCGAACGACTGGCCTGGACCGGCCCGATCTACATGGTCCCCAACGGCGTCACGTCGACCGAGGTCCCGGCCGCCACGGCCTCCGGCGAGGGACCGCGGCTGGTCTGCGTGACCCGGCTGGTCCCGCACAAGCAGGTCGGTCACGTCCTCGACCTCGCGGAGTGGCTGCGAGATCGGCTGCCGGGTCTGCGCGTGCAGATCATCGGAGACGGCCCGCTCGCCGGGCCGCTGGCGCAGGAGGTCGCCGAGCGCGGTCTCGGTGACGTGGTCGACCTGACCGGGTTCGTGTCCGAGGAGGTCAAGGCCGCGCTGGTCGCCGGTGCGGACCTGCACCTCAGCACCTCGCGGGGCGAGGGGTGGGGACTGTCGGTGGTGGAGGCCGCGGCGGCCGGGGTGCCGACCGTCGCCTACGACGTCGAGGGCCTTCGTGATGCGGTACGGGACGGGGTGACGGGCTGGCTGGTCCGTGAGGGCGAGTCACTCGAAGAGGTCGTGGAACGGGCTCTCAAGGAGCTGGCCGACCCGGTCAGGCGTGCCGAACTGGCGCAGGCGTGCGCGGATTGGGCGGCCAGGTTCGACTGGTCGCGCACCGCCGAGCGGATGGGTCAGTTGCTGACCGCTTCGGTGCGGGCGGGCTCGTCGCATTCGGCCGATGACGGCGCACATGTCGTACGCGGGTACGACGACGGGCCCGAACTGGTCGTGGAGGGCCTGGTAGGGCAGCAGGCGGGCCTGACGGCGGTGCGCCCGGCCTCACCGCTGGAGCGGCTCCTTGGCCGTACCGGCGACTAGGGTACGGCCCACGTTCGCCAGCCGCTGGGCCGGCTTCTCGATGAGGTAGTAGCTGAGCGTCGCCATGACCAGGGTCCCGGCGACCGTCACCGTGAACAGGGTCCAGAAGTCGAACGAGAAGAGCGGCTGGTGGGTGAGCCGGTCCCAGGCCTCGATGACGACGCTGTGCCACAGGAAGATCCCGAACGAGATGCGGCCGAGGAAGCGCATGACCGGGCTGCCCAGGAAGGCCCGCAGCCGCCCCGGCCGGACCTGCGGGAACGCCATGGGCGCGATGAGCGCGACGGCGATCAGCGGGTGCAGCACGACACGGGCCAGGTACTGGCCGTCGCTGAGCAGCTGCATGGTGATCGGGGTGCCGATCGGCGTGGCGACCAGGAGCAGCAGGGCCGCGGCGACCGACCAGAACACGCCAGGTGACGCGGTGATCGTACGGGTGAGCCGCGCGACCGGGTGCGCCGGTGACCGCACGGCCCACTCCGCGAGGACCGCGAGGGCCATCCCGGCGCCGAAACAGCCCATCCAGCGGGGGAGGAACTGTTCCAGGTACGCCGCGTCGAAGAAGTTCACGCCGAAGTGAACGCACAGGACCCACAGGAACGACAGCAGGATGAGCACCCCGATCCCGTACAGCAACCGGCGGGCGCGCGCGTCGACGTCCCCGCCGCGGGCCAGACGGGCGAGGGCGGCCGCGATCAGCGGGAGTGCCAGATAGAAGGACAGCTCGGTGGCCAGGCTCCACATCGGCCCAAGCCCGCTCGGGCCGAGCCCCGTCCACCACGGGTGCCGGTCGTAGATCTGGATCAGGCCCAGCCATTGCACCCAGGACCAGACGGACCCCATGTGGACGGACCAGAAGGCGATCAGCGCGGTGGCGGCCACGACCCAGTAGGCGGGCAGGATCCGCAGGGCCCGCCGCCAGAGGTAGCGCGGCACGGCCGGTCGCCTCGGCGCGCTTCCCAGCGCCGCCTTGACCCACGGCCGGTAGAGCAGCAGCCCGGAGAGGGTGTAGAAGATCGGTACTCCGACGCCGAAGTTCAGGACGACGTGCCAGGCGGTGGTCTGGCCGCTCGCGTTGCCGGCCGTCATCCCCACGTGCACGGTCAGGACGATGAACGCGGCGATCGCGCGGATGCCGTCCAGGGCGTCGGTCCGGGGGATCCCCGGGACGGCGGCCCGGGCGACCTGCGGCGGGCCGGTCTGCGTCTGGCTGCTCATGCGACCCGCGCCTCCGTCCCGTACGTCGTCCACAGACCGCCCTGATGTTACGCGAGCCTTTCGGGTTGATACCGACGTATTTGCCTTCCGCCGGTACGGTGACGGCCTAGGCGCCAGAGAACGTGACCGGGAGAGGAGGCGAGCGCGGCCATGGCTCTGATGGACCGCCTGGACGTGCTCGCCCAGCGGTTCACTCCGGTGCCCGACGGCGCCGCTGAGATCGACGAGGACCTGCGGGAACGCCTCCGGGTCCTGCTGGGCTGCGTCGGCCTGACGGTACTGGCGATGCTGACCCGGCCCGGCGAGATCCTCGCCGACACCAAGATCGACATGGCGGTGAACCCCATGGGGTTCCTCAGCCGTGCGCTCCATCTGTGGGACGCCGACCAGTTCGGCCAGCTCCAGAACCAGGTGGCCGGCTACCTGTTCCCGATGGGCCCCTTCTACGCGCTCGGCGATGTGCTCGGGGTACCGGCGTGGATCACCCAGCGGCTCTGGCTGGCGGTGCTGCTCTGCACGGCCTTCCTGGGCGTCCGAAGGCTCGCCGCCCGTCTCGGCATCGGCGGCCCGGCGACCCAGCTGATCGGCGGGCTCGTGTACGCGCTGGCCCCGAGCGGGCAGGCGACGCTCGGGCAGATCTCGGCGGAGTACATGCCGCTGGCCATGCTGCCCTGGATCGTGCTCCCGCTGGTGAGCGCCGCCGAAGGGGGCAGCCGGGTCAGGGCGGCGGCGCGTTCGGGGTTCGCGGTCGCGCTGTGCGGCGGGATCAACGCGACGGCGACCGTCGCGGTCCTCATCGTGCCGTTCCTGTACATCCTGACCCGGCCCCGTGCGGCGTTCCGGCTCCGTACCCTGGCCTGGTGGTCGGCGGCGGTGGCGAGCGCGGTCGCCTGGTGGCTGGTCCCGCTCGTACTCGACGGCAAGTACGCCTTCTCCTGGCTCACCTACACCGAGAAGGCCGCGACGACCACCGGGCCCACCGGGCTGATCAACATCCTGCGCGGCGGCGAACGCTGGGGCAGCTACCTGCTCATCGACGGGCAGCCCTGGTGGCCGGTCGGCAACGGCCTGTCGGTGAAGTTCTTCCCGGTCCTGTTCACCGGGGTGATCGCCGGGCTCGGCCTGGCCGGTCTGGTCCGCCGGCGGCTGCCCGAGAGCAGGTTCCTGCTGCTGACACTGCTGGCCGGGCTGTTCATCATCGTCGCCGGGCACACCAGCTCCGTGGAGAGCCCGCTGGCCCCGGCGATCCGGAACGTGCTGGACGGCGTGCTGGCCCCGCTGCGGAACCTCTACAAGTTCGACGCCCTGGTCCGGTTGCCGCTCGCCTTCGGCCTGATCCACCTGCTCACCGTGGTCCGCCGACCGGGCGCCAGGCTCGGCGTCATCGCCTCCGCCTGGCTGGCTCTGGCCGTGACCCTGCTCCCGGCGCTGACCAACGGGCTGTCGGGGGCCGGGTCCTTCCCGCAGGTGCCCCAGTACTGGCGCGACGCCGCCGAGTGGGTCAACAGCAGGGCCGGGGACCAGGCCGTGCTCGCACTGCCCGGCTCGCGGTTCGGCGAGTACACCTGGGGCCGCCCGATGGACGACGTGATGCAGCCGCTGTTCCATACCCGGTGGGGTGCGCGGGCGCTCGTACCGGCGGGATCGCCCGGCTACACGCGCATCCTGGACGCCATCGACGAGCGGGTCACCGCCGGTCAGGGCTCAGCCGGCCTGACCGAGGTCCTCGGCCGCATGGGGGTGCGGTACCTGCTGGTCCGCAACGACTTGCAGCGGTCCGAGCTGCGGGGCGCCTGGCCGGCCCGGATCCACCAGGCGCTGGACAGTTCTCCCGGTATCAGGAAGGTCGCCGAGTTCGGCGGATCCCAGGAGGGCGGCGCGCAGGTCGGCGGGACCGATCCCAATGACGGCGTCTCGCTGTTCGACCAGCCGTACGCGCCGCTGGAGATCTACGAGGTGCAGGGCGCCGACGACATCGCGAGCCTGGTCGACGCGGACAAAGCCGTGCAGCTGTCCGGCTCGCCCGAGGCGCTCCTGGCCATGGCCGACAACGGGCTGCTGAAGGGCCGGCCGGTGCTGCTGAACGGTGACGGTTCCGGCAGCGGCAGCTCGGTGGTCTCCGACACGTTGCGCCTGGTCCAGCGGAACTTCGGGGAGATCCGGACGCAGATCTCCCCGACGATGACCTCGCAGGAGGGGGCGCGGCTGGTGGGCACCGCCAGCGACCTCCTCGAACCGGGCTGGAGCCGCTATTCGACGGTGGCCACCTACTCCGGGATCCAGGACATCACCGCGTCCACCTCGACCTCCGACACCACCTCGATCGCCCAGCTGAACGATCCCGGAAACCTGCCGTACGCCGCGATGGATGGGAACGTGTTCACGCAGTGGGAGACCGGGGGCTGGAGCGGGCCGGTGAACCAGTGGCTCAAGGTCCAGTTCACCGGACCGACCACCCCGCACACCGTCTCGGTCGGTTTTTCCCAGGACCCCCTGCTGGGGCCGCCGCCGGACCGGATCTCCGTGGAGACCGAGGCCGGGAGCATCGAGCAGCCGGTGCGGCAGACCTCCGCGCAGCAGACGCTCCGGGTGCCGCCGGGCGCGACCCGATGGCTGCGCATCAGGATCAGGCACCTCGCCTGGCAGCCCAGCGTGGTCCTGGGTTCGCGGGTGGGCATCACCGAGCTGAACATCGACGGCCTGCGCCCCGTCCGGCACTACCAACTGCCGACGGTGCCAGGCCCGAGCTCGTACGTCATGACCAGGAGCACCGGCACGACCCCCGCGTGCATGCTGGGCTCGATCCGCTGGGTCTGCTCACCGAGCCTGGAGCGCCAGGACGAGGAGGGCTACGGATTCGACCGGATCTTCACTGCGGCGGCCGCGTCGCCTGCGGTGCTGTCGGGGACCGCGACGCTCATCGACCCGGAGCAGATTCAGCGCTATCTCCGGGTGGATCCGAAGATGCCGGTGGTGAGCGGTAGCTCGAGCATCTCCCGTGACCCGGCGAGCCAGGCGTTCTCGGCCTTCGACGGGGACCCCAAGACGACGTGGATCGCCGCCCCGCAGGACCGTACTCCCACGTTCACCGTCACCTGGGGGCACCGCCTGAAGATCAGCTCGATCGAGGTGCTGCGGCCGCCGCTGGCCCGTGCCCCGCTCGCGGTCGAGGTGCGCGGCTCCGCCGGTGACACAAGGTCCGGTGCGATCGACACGCTTGGCCGGCTGCGCTTCGCGCCCATGACGACCAGCCGGCTGACCATCACGTTCCAGCCGACCCAGCTCCCGCTCCAGGTCACCGACGTCGTACTGCCGGGAGTACCGCAGCTGAAGTACACCGGGGACACCCCCATCGTGCTGCCGTGCGGATACGGGCCGCGGATCGAGTTCAACGGGACCACCTACGCCACCAAGGCGTCCGGAACCGCCACCGACCTGCTCCAGAGCCGGCCGATGACGTTCGAGGCGTGCCGCACCGTCAAGGTCACCGCAGGCACCGACCACCTGGCGGATGCCGCGTTCGACCACTTCCGGCTTGAGACGGTCGTGGTGGACACCGGTGGGGCGCTGGCCGCCGCGGCGCCCCGGAACGTCTCCGCGGTGACCGTCACGCGGTGGACGGCGGCCGATCGCAGGATCGACGTCAACGCGCCCAACCGGTCGTACCTCACTCTGAACGAGAACTTCAACGCCGGCTGGGAGGCCCGGATCGGCGGCCACGTCCTCACCCCGGCGAGGCTGGACGGCTGGCGGCAGGCGTGGGTCGTCCCGGCGGGTACGGTCGGTACGGTCGAGCTGACGTACACACCCGACTTCCTCTACCGGCTCTCGCTGCTCGTCGGGCTCAATCTGCTCCTCGTGCTGCTGATCGGCTCCGTCTGGCCGTGGCTGCGGGGCCCGGCGCGCACGCCCTCCCCGGCGCCCCGTGCGGAGCCGGTCCTGCGGCTCGGGGTCCTCGGCCTCGCGGCTGTGCTGGGGCTCTGGACGGCGGGGGTCCCCGGCGCGGCGGTGATGGTCGTGGTGGTGCTCGTCGGTACGCGGGCACAGCGCTCGTGGGCCGGACGGGCGGTGCTGTCGCCCTGGCTGGTGGCGGGTTCGATGCTGGTGGGCACCCTCTCCGTGGCGGTCGGCATGTGGCTGCGGGTCCACGGCCATCAGAGCGGCCCCGGCGATCTCGTCGGCGAGGTCTTCCCGCAGCTCTGCGGCCTGATCATCGCGGGCCGGGTGGTGGCCGAGCTGGCCCGCGAGGATCCGCCGCCTGAGCCGCCGCGTCTCACCGACCTGCGCTGGCGCCCGGACTGGCGCCCGCGGACCGAATCAGCGCCTGCGCAGGACCAGGACGAGGTTCCAGGTGGCGAGTTCGCGGAGCCCGGGGATCCGGATGATCCCCTTGGCCCATCCGGGGTGGTAGCGCGGTAGCGCGTCGACGACCTCGACGTCGGCGCAGCCGCGGGCCCAGGTGAGCGCGTCGGCGACCGAGACGGCGTGCAGGCTCTCCCGGAACAGGTTCTTCGGTGGTCCGCCGTTGCGGTCCGCGAAACGGCGGGCCGCCCGGTCGCCGCCGAGCAGGTGCCAGGGCGAGGTCTCATGGCCGCCCCACGGGGACAGCCAGTTGGTGAACGACAGGTAGACGATCCCGCCGGGCCTGGTCACCCGTACCATCTCGGCGGCCATCTGCCAGGGGTCGCGCACGTGCTCAAGCACGTTGGAGGAGAAGCAGAGATCGGCGCACCCGGTCCGGAACGGCAGCGCCAGCGCACTGCCGAGCACACTTCCGGCAGGCGGCGGCCCGTGCGCGGTCAGCTCTCCCGCGTCGTAGTCGACACCAGCGCAGACCGCCCCCGCCGCCGTCATCTCCCGGGTGAAGAAGCCAGAACCGGCGCCCACGTCGATCACAAGCGCGCCGTTGAGATCGAGGTAGGAGCTGAGCTGGTCGACCGTGTCACGGGCCATCAGGCCATAGAAGTACTCGGGCTCGGCCTGCTCTCTGCGGAAGGCACTGAGCAGCCGTAGGGAACGGGCGAGCGTGGCGCGATGAACTGCCATGTCGGGGGAGCCTACTGTGCGCTTCGGTGCGGGAGCAGCGGGGAGAGCAGTGCGGCGAGCAGGAAGACGGCCGCGCTGAAGGCGAGGGTAAGGCCGGCCCCGGCGGGACCGCTGAAGAAGATCACTCCGGCCAGGGCGACGCCGACAGTGCCGCCGATCTGGATCACCGAGTTGAGGACGCCGGAGGCGGCGCCGGCGTCGGCGGCGGGTACGTCCCCGAGGACCAGGTCGGACAGCACGGGGATGGTCAGCCCCATGCCGAGCCCGCTGCCGACCATCCACGGGACGAGGTCGCCGGAGGTCAGGTGGGCGCCGCCGGTGGCGAAGGTCAGCGCGAGGCCGGCCATGCCCAGACTCATGATGGTGGTGCCCGCGCCGACCAGGAGACGCCCCCGGCGGCGGCCGTGCCGATGGGTGAGCTGTGCCGTCAGGGCGACCCCGGCCGGCCAGGCCAGGATGGTCAGGGCCAGGTGCAGGGGCGTCCAGCCGAGACCGAACTGCAGCGCCCAGGTGAGAGCCAGGAAGTACGAGGAGATCCCGGCGAACAGCACCAGCATCAGTAGCAGCCCGGCTGCGAAGGAGCGGCTGGCGAACAGCCGCATGGGAACCAGCGGGGCCGCCCGGTACCTCTCGTACCAGACGAAGCAGCCCAGCATCGGGACGCTCGCCAGGAGCAGCACGATGGTCCAGACCGGCCAGCCGAACTCCCGGCCCTGAACCAGGGGGTAGGTGAACAGCAGCGACGCCAGGCCGATCATGACCATGCCGGGCAGGTCGAGCTTCAGCGGGTGCTCCGAGCGTGACTCGTCCACCCAGCGTTTCGCGCCGACCAGCGCGAGCACGCCGACCGGCACGTTGAACAGGAAGATCGCCCGCCAGCCCAGGCCGCCGGCGCTGGTGAGGAGACCGCCGAGTATCGGCCCGCTGACCTGGGCGGCACCCATCAGGACCCCGTACAGGCTGAGGGCCGCGGTGCGGTCCCGGCCCGGCGGGAACTGCGTGGCGATCACCGACATGACCTGCGGCACCATCACACCGCCGAAGGCGCCCTGGACGATCCTGGCGGCGATGAGCATGCCGGGGCTGACCGCCGCGCCCGCCGCGATCGACGCCACGGTGAAGCCGGCGACGCCGATCATGAAGATCCGGCGCCGGCCGTGGATGTCGCCGAGCCGGCCCCCGGTCACCAGGACGATCGCGAACGCCAGCGAGTAACCGGCCACGGCCCACTGGCCGGTCGCGTACGACCCGCTCAGCTCACGCTGGATCCTGGGGAGGGCGACGTTGACGATCGTCACGTCGATCAGGTCCATGAAGGTGGCGAGCAGGACGATCGACAGGCCGAACCAGCGGCGGTACATCTGCCGTATCTGGTGTGATGGGGCTGCCGTGACGGTCAACGACGGTCGCATTCCTTGGG
>JAOPYM010000470.1 GCA_025964615.1 Actinomycetes bacterium | reverse complement strand
ACTTGATGACGTTGCCGAAAGTGCGCCGGCCTTCGGCGACCGCCTGCTCCAGTACCCGCAGATCCTTGCGGACCAGGATGACGTCGGCGGACTCCCGTGCGATGTCCACCGCGCCCAGTACCGAAATATCGACGTCGGCAGCCCGCAGCGCGGGCGCGTCGTTGACCCCGTCTCCGAGATACCCGACGGTACGGCCCGCGGAGCGCAGCGCACGGACGATCCTGGCCTTCTGCTGCGGGCCGACCCGGGCGAACACCGTCGTACCCACGGCGGAGGCGACCGGGCCGCCCGATGCGGCCTTCGCTGGAGCGGGCTGGACCAGGGCGGCGAGCGAGGCGTCGTCGAGGGCATCGGCCTCACAACCGAGTACGATCCGCCGGATCCGCAGACCGGCGTCCCCGCAGACCCGGCCGGCGACCAGGGGATGGTCTCCGGTGATCACGACGATGTCGACGCCGTGGCCGGTCAGGGCGGCCAGCGCGGCCGCGGTCCTGGTGCAGCAGCCGCTCCTGGGCCTCAGCCTCGTCGAGCCCGCGCGGGGAAGAGTCCAGCTGGCGCAGGAGCAGCAGCGGCGGCTGGTCGGCGCAGCGGGCGAGGCGCTCGTGGACCAGCGGAACACTCGCGCCCCGCACCACCGGCGCGGACACCGCGGAGCCGGGCGCCAGTGGAGCACGCGGTGCCGCAAGCGGGTCAGGCGCCGAGTCCATGGGTGTGCTTCAGCTCGATGGTGCCCGCTCCGCTCAGGTGCGCGACCATCTGGCGAACGATCGTCACGATGTACGGATCATCGGCGACATAGAACTGGTGACGGCCCTCACGGCGGGACCGGACCAGCCCGGCCAGCTTCAGTTTGGCCAGGTGCTGGCTGACCGCGGCGACCGTCCCGTCGACTTGTTCGGCGAGCGAGCCGACATCCTGTTCACCGAAGGAGAGCACCCACACGATGTGCAGGCGCATCGTGGCCGCGAGCATTCCGAACCGCCCGGCGGCCTCCTGCAGCAGGGCGGGTGAGAGGGGGTCCGGCGCGGTGCCTCTCTGATCATCGTCCCTGATGACGTCGGCCTCCGTTCCTCTCGTGCGTGAAGTCATGGCTCAGTCTCGGGTACGGCTGGAGGGTTTGAGGAGGCCCGGGTCAGTACGGATCGTCGGCTCTCCTCACCATCGTGATCCGGACTGCGGCGACCGCGATGGCCAGGAGGGTCGACGCCAGCATGGCGAAGAATCCATGCCCTATCCAGGTCCCCGCGTTCACCGACAGCGCGGTGGCCGATTTGGCGGCGCCGGCCTTGCCGATGAGGCCGGCCGCGAGTGCCATCACGACGTACACCAGCGGGGGCGCCGGGATGACCAGCCAGCTCAGCCGCGCCTCGATGGTGAGCGCCGCGGCCACCGTCCCGACCAGCAGGCTGAGCTCCAGGACCAGCCCTGGTCCGCCGCCGGCCAGCCCGGCGATGAGCGCGCCGACGGCCGTAATGCCGACGAGGACCAGCACGCTGTTGAGGCCCTTCAATCGGGTGATGTCCCGCAGGTAGGGACTTGTCCCGGCAGTACGCACGCACCCTCCAAGGTCACCGTTTCGCGGCAATCTATCCACAACGGCGTAGCGCTCGGGAACCGCACCATGGGCGCGCGGCACGCGCCGTGTGTTCGGCACCTGGTTTGACATGGTCTTACCGCCGACTGCTGTTTTCGGAATACTCAGGCAAGCGCGCAACTGTTTCCGTATGCTTGATCATCATGCTGTGACCGCAGTCAGGCCGGGATGCCCGGTGGCAGGAGCGGTGAACGGAATGCGTTGGGGGCGGTGAGATGTCGGACGGCCACAGGCCTCGTGCGCAAGCTCCACGGGAGGCGCGCATCCAGGCCGGATCGGGCGACCGGCGCCAACCCGGCAGACCAGGTGATCCAGGTGGTCCGCGCAACCGCCCCCCGGCGCGTACCCGGCGGCCCGCGCAGCGACCGGCCGCCGCACGGGTGGCCGGTCTGGTCACCTACGGGGTCGCGTGCCTGGCCTCGGTCGCGGTACTGGCGATCAGTG
This sequence comes from Actinomycetes bacterium, assembly GCA_025964615.1. Taxonomy (GTDB): domain Bacteria; phylum Actinomycetota; class Actinomycetes; order Streptosporangiales; family Streptosporangiaceae; genus RYN-227. The sequence continues at coordinate 2,348 of JAOPYM010000470.1, read as the reverse complement.
GCATCACCTACTTCGTCGTCGGCAACCTGAACGGCCTCGGGTCCTCCAACGCGATCAGTCCCAGCGCGCCCAAGTCCAAAGACGGCTCGGAGAACATCCTGCTGATCGGCCTGGACAGCCGTAAGGACAACAACGGCAACGACCTCCCACAGGCGGTCATCAACGCGCTGCACGCGGGCAGTAAGGCCGGCATCGACAACGGCGTCGGCGGCTACAACACCAACACGCTGATCCTGATGCACGTGCCCAACGACGGCAGCCAGGCATCCGCGTTCTCGATCCCCCGCGACGACTACGTCAGCTATGTGGACGCCATCGGACCCCAGCAGCAGGGGAAGATCAAAGAGGCCTACGGAGTCACCAAGGCCTACAAGGAGAACGCACTCGTCGCCGCCGGTCAGCACTACACCAAGGCCGAACTGGAGCACCTGGGCCGGGAGGCGGCCCGGCACGCCACCATCATGACGGTGCAGAAGCTGGTGGGCGTGCCCATCGACCACTTCGCCGAGATCAACCTGGGCGGGTTCTACGACCTGGCCAAGGTGCTCGGCACCATCACCGTGTGCGTGAAGCACGCCACCTCCGACTCCTACTCCGGCGCGAACCTGCGCAAAGGGCTCAACAACCTCAACGCCAGCCAGGCGCTGGCCTTCGTCCGGCAGCGGCACCAGCTGCCCAACGGCGACCTGGACCGTACCCACCGGCAGCAGGCGTTCCTGACCGCGGTCACCCACAAGCTCAAACAGGACGGCGTCTTCAGCGACCTGGGCAAGATGTCGAGCCTGCTGGACGTGGCCAAGCGGGACGTGGTCATGGACAAGCAGTTCGACGTGCTCGGCTTCGCCCAGCAGGCCACCAACCTGACCGGCGGCAAGGTGAAGTTCTACACCCTGCCGATCAAGGGTTTCACGACGATCAACAGTCAGTCCGTCAACCTCATCGATACCGCCGCGATCAAGGACATGGTGCAGCGGACGTTCGGCTACCCGACGGCAGGGAACACCGGGTCGGCCACGACGAGTTCCACCTTGGACGTCTACAACGGCAGCGGCAAGACCGGCTTGGCCGCCCGGATCTCCGCCGCCCTGGTCGCCAAGGGCTACACCAAGGGCGTCGTCGCCAGCGGCGCGTCCCGTACCAAGACCGTCGTCCGGTACGGCAGCGGCGCCGACACCGACGCGAAACGGATCGCCGCCATGATGGGCGCACGGGCCGTCGCCGACGCCACGGTGCAGGCCGGGCATGTCGAGGTCGACGTCGGCGCCAACGGCCGGATGCCCACCAACCCTCCGGCCACCACCGTCAAGCCGAAGGCCACCTCGACCAAGTCCACCTACACCCCGCCGGCCTCCGGAATGCAGGGTGGCGCGGTTGCGGCCACCAACGGCATCGCCTGCGTCAACTGACGGCAGGAGTGCACCGTCCACCCCGCCGACCGGATTGCAGTGCAACATTCAATCGATTACGCAAAAATCCCGGTATGAGTCTCTATACCGTGGTCCGTCATCCCCACGTACATCTGCGCCGCACGCTCCGTGACCACGGCGAGCCGCTTCTCCAGGTGAGCGCGCGCCTCGCCGGGGTCGCCACCGGTCACCCCGCACATGGCGACGGCTGCGGTAATGGCATCAATGTCTGCGACGCATCCAGGTGGAGCTGTGGACATCACCGGGCTTCGTGAGAGAGTGTGACCAAGCAAGCATTCGGTCAATTACCTCCGGCGGAACACCCCACCGGGCAGGAGGCACAGCAATGCGTCAGCATGATCGGCTGTTCATCGGCGGCGAATGGGTCGCCCCAGCGGGCACCGCCACCATCGACGTCATCTCCCCCCACACCGAAGCCGTCATCGGCCGGGTACCCGAGGGCACCGAGGCCGACATCGACCGGGCCGTGGCGGCGGCACGTCAGGCCTTCGACCACGGACCCTGGCCGAGGATGTCCCCGGCCGAGCGGGCCGAGATCGTCGGCCGCCTCTCGGCCATCTACGCCGAGCGGCAGAACGACATGGCCGAACTCGTCACCGCGGAGATGGGCTCCCCCGCGCTCTTCTCCATCTTCGGGCAGGCCGCCATCCCGCAGATGGTCATGCAGTACTACGTGGACCTCGCCTCCACCTACACCTGGGAGGACGAGCGTCCCGGCATGCTCGGCCCGGTGACCGTGATCCGCGAGCCGGTCGGCGTCGTGGCGGCCATCGTGCCGTGGAACGTCCCCCAGTTCACCCTGATGCTCAAGCTCGCCCCGGCTCTCATCGCCGGCTGCACCGTCGTGGTCAAGCCCGCTCCCGAGACACCACTGGACACCTATCTGCTGGCCGAGTGGATCATCGAGGCCGGCCTCCCGGC
>JAOPYM010000459.1 GCA_025964615.1 Actinomycetes bacterium | reverse complement strand
GCGCGGTGGTGGCGGCGCTGAGGGTGGGGTAGAGATCGAAGTGCACTTCCAGGCGCATGAGCGTCAGGAGCCGGGTGATCGGCGCGGTCAGGGCCGCCAGCCGCAGACGGCCTCCGGTGCGGCAGGCTCGCTGGTCGGCCTGTATCAAGACGACCAGGCCGCTGCTGTTCATGAACGTCAGGGCACTGAGATCCAGCACCAGATCGCTGGGGCCGTCGGTGGCGTCGTGCAGGTAGTCGTGCAGGACCGGAGAGGTGCACAGGTCGACCTCACCGGCGACGACGATGACCTGGTGGCCGTTCACGGATTCGGTGGTGAGCTGGAGGTAGGGAGATTGCGGGTCCATGGCTGCCTCTCCTGCCCATCGATGCAGCAGAGCCGTAGTACCGCAGGTTCAGCGGTCTGCCGGCACGGCTGCAGGGTCTGCTGTGACCCGGCCTCCCGCATCGTGGGGCGCGTTGGCGGTGAACGCCGCCAGGGTCTGGAGCAGCAGGGTCTGGGCGGGGCCGCACACCAGCCGGGGGGCGGTGATGTGCTGTCAGGACCAGGAGAATCCGAATATGCTTGCGCTTAGAATAACGCGTCTGGCACGGGTACGGGTGAACAGCGTGTTTCGAGAGATCTGCGGGACCATCGAATTTCCGGATCTGTCATTTGGTGTGCTGCGGGCGTGAGAGTTCGGCGACGTTGGACCGACCGAGGTGAAACTCATGAACAGCAACCCATCCGATGACCTGCCTGGCCCGGGTGAGCCGACGCGGTCGGCGGTGCGGCGGCCGGGTGGGCGGCGTGGCTTGTCTGTGGGGCGGACCCGCATTGGAAGCTGGTGGGTGGCTCTGGTCGCCGCGGCGGTCGTCCTGCTCCTGCTGCTGATCTTCGTGTTGCAGAACGGCCGCAGTGTCGAGGTCTCTTTTCTGTGGTTGAGCGGGAACCTGCCTCTGGGCGTCGCGCTGCTGCTCGCGGTGACCGCCGGGGTGCTGATCGTGGCCATCCCCGGATCCGGGCGCATCATCCAGTTGCGTCGCCTCGCTCGGAAGCAGGCTGTACGGCAACCTGCGGACCAGGGCCCGCCTGCCACAGATCAACCCGCAGGCCGGCCCGTGGCCGGCCCCATCGACACGGCGGGCGGCGATCCGGCCGCACCCTCCCATCCTGGCGGCACCGCACCTGACGGAAAATGATCAGCCCGGCTCTGTCCGGTGAGTGGCTAATGCGCGCCTGGGGTGATCAGGGGTGATCTGGGCGATCAGGGGTAGGCGTTGGGGACGCACTATGCCGAACCCCCGGCACGGCGACCAGTACGAGGAAGGTTCACAGAGATGAGCCATACCGACAATGGGACGCGGCGCCATCCGGCCGTCGTCGCGCACCAGGCCCGCCGTACCGCCGACGTCCAGTTGCGCATCGCGGACAAGATCACCACGTTCGCCGGTTCGATGATGTTCGTCTATATCCACGCCGTTGGCTTTGCGCTCTGGATGCTGTTCGCCGAGGGCAGCCCCTGGCCCATGTTGACCCTCGTCGTGTCGCTGGAAGCGATCTTCTTGTCGACGTTCGTCATGATCGGCCAGAACCGGCAGGCGGCATTCCAGCAGTCCAAAGCAGATCATGACTTTGTCGAGCAGGAACTGGAGCTCAAGACCAACACCGAGTTGACCCGGGCCATCCACGCCATGACGACGGAACTCCACAGCCGTTTGGCGCCTGACCTGGGCCGGTAGTGACGTGCCAGCGGGTCACCTCTACACGTAGTCGTCCAAGTGGGTGCATTCTGCCTGGTCGGGAATAGTGAGTGTCACCTGAATCGCAGGGTACGGTCCGGGGTCGTACCGCTACACTGCGCACAGAACGCGCACGAACATCTGGTCGTAGCGTCACGCCGGCGCCCCTGAACGGCGCGAGGGCGCGTTGCGGCCGGACGTGGCTGCCCTAGACCCCGGCGGCATCCTGATCACTCACGCATTCTCGAGGGTGCAGGAGGGGACGCCGGGTTCCTGACGGAATCACGGCACCGTAGCAGCGACGCTGCCGCCCCGTCTGCCTCCTGGGCCAGGGGGTCGTCATGGATTCACCGATTTACTCACCGCCGGCGCTGCGGTTCAGCACCACTCACGCGCCGGGCCGCAGCGTGGTCGCGGTGGCCGGGGACGTCGACGTGGCCACCGCCACGGATCTGCACGCCCACCTGTGCGACGCCGTCAACGCGGGCGCCGGTGAGGCGGGCAGAGTGCTGGTGGCGGACCTGTCGCACGTGAGGTTCATGGACGCCAGCGGCCTGACCGCACTGCTTCGTTCCGAAGCCCACGCCCATGCCTGCGGCGCCCGCCTGCAGTTGGCCGCACCGCACCCGTGTGTCACCCGCCTGCTGTGCCTTACCGGGCTGGACCGGCATTTCGAAGTATGCGCGCCAGAGCCGGTGACCGGGTTCCTGGCGTCCGCCGGTCGGCATCCGCCTATGGAACCAGCCGAAACCGGACGAGAAGTGGTGTGAGAGGCCCTCGTCATTTCCCGTGCAGCTCGGCACCCCCCTGGACGAGGCGTCGGGCGGGAAATTGATTCGATGGATTGTACGAATGAGAGAGAGTGGATGGGCGCTGGCCGATCAGACCAGGCGCTGGTGGACATAGCACCATCTCCAGCGCGATCGCGTCTCCAAGGCGGCGGCGATCGCGTGATCGGTCTCGGCGTAGTGGGCCTTGGCGTGCTGGTTCGGTGAGCCGTCCGAGCACGCCACCCAGCCGCAGGTCAAGCAGATCAGCAGGGTCGCGCGCTCGTCATAGCCGGCTTCGCAGTCCTGGCAGTAACTCGACTGAGGGGTGACCGGCTCAAGCCCGTCCAGGTGCTCGCAATGCGGTGCCGACCCGTTCGCGCTGGCCACGGGCACCTCCAGAGGCACTCCGAACGGGCCGCCTGGCCATGGGATCAGAGTTCGTCCTGCTGGTTACCAGGGCCGTACCGGAAGTACTGGTCGTCGCTCCGTACGGCGGCGACGTCCTCGGCGGTGGTCATCACCCCGCCCGTACGCAGACCGGGGCGTGAGGTGCGGGTTCCGCCGTACGGTGTCATCTGCGGCCCGCCCATCGGCTGGACCGCCGGCCGCTGCTCTGCCCGCTGAACAGGTGGAAGGCCAGCAGCAGCACTGCGGCACCGACGATGGCGGTGATCCAGGTGGACAGGTTGAAGAACCC
>JAOPYM010000447.1 GCA_025964615.1 Actinomycetes bacterium | reverse complement strand
CGGCGGGTCGATCGTGCGCAGGTCAGCCATGTCCGGCGGCCTCCAGCGCGGCCTTGGCCCGGTTCTTCGCCGAACGGCTGCCATACAGGCGGGCACACAACGAGGTCAGCACCTCCACCATGTCCCGCACCACGTCGTCTTCGACCTCGCCGTCATCCAGCACCACCAGACGACGCCCCGCCGCCGACAACGCGGCCTCGACCAGCTCCACATTCATCCGGCCAAGCCGGTCCTTGTGCTCCACCACCACGGCGGTCACCTCGGGATCGGCGAGCAGACGCTCGGCCTTGACGCGCCCCCCGTTCATGCCCGAGGCGATCTCCGACTCGACCCGCACCACACGATGCCCCGCCTTCGACGCCCACGCCGACAGGCGTGCGACCTGACGATCCAGATCAGCCTTCTGCTCATGAGAGGACACGCGGGCATACAACCCCACACCGCCGATCGATCCCGGTGCGGTGTTCGCCTCGATGTTCACCAGGATCATGCGCGGCCCGACCCGCTCAGCCGGCACCGGCAACGTGCCGTTACGGAACCAGCGATACGCCGTATGGGGACTGATCCCCTGCGCTTTCGCCCACTCCGTAAGATTCACACCAAGACACTAACACAAGCAGAATAAGGCTATACACACTCAAGCACACTTAAACGGCAGAAGTTCTCAACCCCTTATGTCCCGTGGTCATGCGGGCCCGCATGACCACGGGACCTTGAACCGCCGCGGCCCAAGCACCTAGGGTCGAGTTGTGATTATTCGCATCGGGTACGCCCCCGGCTCGGACCTTCCGGACCCTGCCAGGCTCGCGAGCCTGGTGCTCGGGCTCGAGCGGGAGGGCTTCGACTCGCTCTGGGTGTCCGAGCGGGCGACCGGACCGGTCGGCGATCCGGTCGTGGTGCTGACCTATGCCGCCGCCCTGACCTCCCGGATCAGGCTGGGCACCGCCGTCCTGACCGTGCCAGGACGGCAGCCCGCGCTGCTCGCCCAGCAGCTGGCCAGCCTGGACCTGCTGTCGGGCGGGCGGCTGCTGCCCGCGTTCGGGCTCGGGATCCGCAACGCCGGTGAACAGCAGGCGTTCGGCGTTGACAGGCATGAGCGCGCCGCCCTCCTGGAGGAGGTGCTGCCGCTGCTGCGCCGCCTGTGGTCGGAGGACTCCGTCACCCACGACGGACCCCGCTACCACTACACCGGCCTGCGGGTCCTGCCCAAGCCCGCCGCCCGGCGGTTCGACGTCTGGATGGGCGGTGCCTCCGACCCCGAACTCCGCCGCACAGGACGCCTGGCCGACGGCTGGCTGGCGGCCTTCACCACCCCGGCCGAGGCGGCCAGGGGGCGCGAACTGGTGCTGCGCACGGCACTTGAGGCCGGACGGGAGATCGAGGACGAGCACTTCGGCGCCGTCGTCCCGTACCACCGGGGACCCCTTGACGATGCGGCCGGGGAACGGTTCGCCAGAGCCCGTGCGGTCCGGGGACCCGCCGTGCCCGACGACGTCGTACCTTCGCTGGAAGGTCTCGACGCCCATCTGCGGCGGCTGATCGACGCCGGGATCTCCAAGTTCGTGCTGGCCCCCGTACACCGGCCCGCGGACTGGGACACCGAGCTCGCCGACCTCCGCGACGCCACCCTGCACCTGCAGACCACCCGCAGCACCAAGTAGCGCAAGCCGGACAAAGAGCACTATCTTCTCGGCATGCACCACCGCCATCTGGCCGCGGGTACCGCGGGTACCGCGCTCGCCCTCCTCGCCACCGGCTGCTCTTCGGGCACGTCGGCCTCGCCTTCCTCCACACCCTCCGCGACGACGACAGCGTCGTCGCCACCGGCCGCCAAGCTGACCGCGGCGACGGCGGCCGGTGCCGTCAAGGCCGCCTACCGGTCGGCCACCGCGGTGCACATCATCGGAAGGGTGACCAAGGGCGGCCAGACCAGCACGTTCGACCTGCGGCTCGACAAGAACGGCTCGGCCGGGGGGACGGTGTCCTACAAGAGCGCCCAGATGCCCATCCGCCTCGTGCACGGCGTGGCCTACCTGCAGTTCACGACGTCGGTGCTGAAGGCCGCCAAGGTGCCCGCCGCCATGGTCGGCAAATGGATCTCCTCCAACTCGGCGACGGGCAAGGGGATGGCCAAGGCGTTCAGGCCACTGCTGTCGTACACGACCTTCGTCGGCGGTCTGGTCGGCCAGATCCCGGCCGGCCTGACCGGTGGCGCGGCCACCACCATCGGCCGCATCAAGGTTCAGGCGTTCAAGGCCAGGACGGGCGAGATGTTCTACATATCCGAGAGCGACCCGCACTACCTGGTCCGCGCCATCGCGCCGCACGGGGCAGGGCGGATGGACTTCACCGCCTGGAACCACCCGTTCTCGATCTCCGCCCCGACCGCCGCGCAGCTCTTCAAAGGCTGAAACCTCACGCAACGACACCATCCAGCTACTCTGCGCAGGGTAGGTTGCACCCTTGGAGGTGCCCCCGATGCCCGCGTTCTCACTGATCGAAGAAGTCCAGCAGGAACATGCCTTTCCGGTCAGATGGCGGGGCTACGACCGCCGCCAGGTCGAGTCCCTGGTCGCCCGCATCTGGATCACGGTCGGCCAGGCCGAGAGCGTTCCCGGCCTGGACCGGCCCGTCACGCGGGACGAGCTCACCGGCCTCGGTCTCTACGTGGTCCTGGGCGGTTACGACATGCCCGCCGTGGACCAGGCGCTCAGCGAGTATCTGCTCATGATCACCTAGAAGCGCCCGGCTCCAGCTGCACCCCCACGGCTCGACCGTGGTGGCTCGCGTTGTGGCGCTATAGTTTCTCTCACAGGCGCCGATCCGGCCATCACCGGGGAGCCTCCGGAAGAACAGGGAGCGGCGCACCGCTGCTGCCTAAGTAGAGCCGGACGTCGGCCGCACGTCACAGCGGTAAAAGAGCGGTGCTCATGGAATGTGGGCGCAAGCGGGGTGGTACCGCGGGGTCCGGGCTCAGGTGTCCGGCACTTCGTCCCCGTGTGGGCGGTGATTCGCTGCCCGTACGAGAGCGACGGAGCCTAGGAGCCCAGCGGAGATGACGCAAGAGTCCCCGTTCACCGCCTTGCCGACCAGAGTCGATCTTGCCGAGCTGGACCGGCGCATCATCGAGTGGTGGCAGGTAAACGACGTCTTCGCCCGCAGCCTGGCAAGGACCGCTGACGGTCCCGCCTGGGTCTTCTACGAGGGACCGCCCACAGCGAACGGATCCCCTGGTACTCACCACGTTGAGGCTCGGGTCTTCAAGGACGTCTTCCCGCGCTTCAAGACCATGAAGGGCTACTCGGTGCCCCGCCGAGCCGGCTGGGACTGCCACGGACTGCCCGTAGAACTGGCCGTCGAGAAGGAACTGGGGCTCAACGGGAAACCGGACATCGAGAAAATGGGTGTGGCCGAGTTCAACGCCCTCTGCCGGGAATCGGTGCTGCGCCACGTCGGTGAGTTCGAGCAACTCACTGAGCGGATGGGCTATTGGATCGATCTTGCACACCCGTATCGAACGATGTCACCGGAGTACATCGACAGTGTCTGGTGGTCTCTGCAGCGGATCTTCGCCGACGGGCGACTGTCTGAGGACTACCGTGTAGCGCCCTACTGCACGCGATGCGGCACAACGCTCTCCGACCATGAAGTGGCCCAGGGCTACGAGAATGCGACAGATCCATCGGTGTACGTCCGGTTCCCTCTCCTCGAACCGCTCGCCGGCCACGAGAACGTGGAGCTGCTGATCTGGACCACGACCCCGTGGACGCTGGTATCCAACACCGCGGTCGCCGTTCACCCGGACGTCACCTATGTGGTGGCCCGCACCGAGCAGGGCACCTTCGTGGTGGCCGAACCGCTCCTCGCAGCCGTTCTGGGCGACAAAGCTCAGATGCTGGCGACAGTATCTGGAGCCGAGCTGGCCGGCCTGCACTACCGGCGCCCGTTCGACCTCGTAGAGATCCCCGATGCGCACGTGGTGGTACTGGCCGACTACGTGACCACAGTCGACGGCACCGGTCTGGTGCACCAGGCCCCGGCATTCGGTGCCGAGGATCTTGTAGTGTGCCGGGCGAACAATCTACCCGTCGTCAACCCCGTAGCCCTGAACGGTCGTTTCCTCGACAACGTTCCGCTGGTTGGCGGGGTCTTCTTCAAGGATGCGGACGCAATCCTGGTCGAGGACCTCAGACGGCAGGGCCTGCTGTTCCGGTACGAGACCTACGAGCACCCCTATCCGCACTGCTGGCGCTGCCACACCCCCTTGATGTACTACGCGCAGCTGTCCTGGTACATCCGGACGACGACGGTAGTCGACGCCCTGCAGAGGGAGAACGAGCGGACCAACTGGTACCCCGAGCACGTCAAGCACGGCAGGTACGGCGACTGGCTGGACAACAACATCGACTGGGCGCTCTCTCGTACACGCTACTGGGGAACGCCACTCCCCCTGTGGCGATGCGAGAGCTCCCACATCACCGCGATCGGTTCGCGCGCCGAGCTGGGTCTGCTGACCGGTACCGACCTGTCTGACCTCGACCCGCACCGGCCCTACATCGACGAGATCACCTTCGCCTGTCCCGACTGCGGCGGAACGGCCACCCGGGTACCCGAGGTGATCGACGCCTGGTACGACTCCGGCGCGATGCCCTTCGCCGCGCTTGGCTACCCACACCTGCCGGGCAGTGAGGAAGTCTTCGCGAGCACGTACCCAGCGCAGTACATCTGCGAGGCCATCGACCAGACCCGGGGCTGGTTCTACACCCTCATGGCGGTGGGCACGCTCGTCTTCGACCGCTCTGCGTACGAGAACGTCGTCTGTCTCGGCCACATCATGGCCGAGGACGGGCGCAAGATGAGCAAGCATCTGGGCAACATTCTCGCGCCCATACCTCTCATGGACGCCCACGGAGCTGACGCCCTCCGGTGGTTCATGGCCTGTTCCGGCTCGCCATGGTCGCAGCGGCTGGTCGGGCCGGGCCCGCTGAACGAGATCGTCCGTAAGATCCTTATGACCTACTGGAACACCGCGTCCTTCCTCACCCTGTACGCCAGCCACACGCAATGGGCACCGGAAACCGCGAACGCGGCGGAACATCGGCCCATTCTGGACCGATGGGTGCTCGCCGAGGTGCATGCGCTGACGCGTGCCGTCGATGAGAAGATGGAGAGCTACGACACCGCAGGCGCGGGACGTCTCCTGGCAGACTTCGTCGACGACCTGTCGAACTGGTACGTACGGCGTTCTCGGCAGCGATTCTGGGAGGGCGACCAGGACGCGCTCTCCACCCTGTATGAGTGCCTGGACATACTGACTCGCCTGCTGGCACCCTTCGTGCCGTTCATCACCGAAGAAGTCTGGCAACAAGTCATCCGACCGGGCCACTCCAGCGCACCCGAATCGGTCCACCTGGCGACCTGGCCGCACGCGGACCCGGGGCTGATCGACGCAGTCCTCACCGAACAGGTACGAACCGCACGGGCTCTGGCGGAAGCGGGACGGGCGGCGCGGAAGAACAGCAACATACGGATCCGCCAGCCGCTCGGGCGTGCCTTCATCAGCCTCCCCGCCGGAACCGAGTTGCCGCAAACACTGCTGGACGACGTCGCTGATGAACTCAATGTCAAGCGGCTGGCCTCGCTGGACTCCACCGGGGCGATCGTCGACATCAGTGTCAAACCGAACTTCCGGATCCTCGGCAAGCGTTTCGGCAAGCAGACGCAGCAAGTGGCGAATTCCATTCTCGCCGCCGACCCGCGCGAGATGGTCGAGCAACTGCGCTCCGTGGGCGAGACGAAGATCTCCTTCGACGGAGCGGAGATCGCCCTCGGACCAGACGAAGTCGTGGTGACGGAGCTGCCTCGCACCGGATGGGTAGTCGAGTCCCAGCGAGGGGTGACCATCGCGTTGGACACCGAGATCACCCCCGAATTGGCCGCAGAAGGGACAGCCCGTGATGTCGTACGCGTCGTACAGCAGGCCCGCCGAGATACCAACTTGGATGTTGCGGACCGCATCGCGCTGACAGTCGCAGCGCCAGAGAACGTCCTCGCTGCGGTGCGCGCACATCAGGGCTTCGTGGCCCACGAGACCCTGGCGACGTCAGTGACGCTCGTGGACTCGTTGGACGAAGGCTTCGTCGGCACCGTCGGCGAGGCCGTGCCGATCACAGTCGGTGTAGCCAAACGGTAACGGAGTCGTGCTCTGGACCCGGCCGGCAGGCCGGATGGGCCACATCCCGCTTCAGGCCAGGTCCGTGAGCAGTGCGCCGATCAGGCGTTCCTCCATGACGGCCTGAGCCTTCGCGGACATGAGCCCGGCGAGCGCCGGGTCCCAGGGGCTGTCGGCCGGGGAGCCCGTCAGTGGCACCGACTCGCCCTCTTCCAGGCCGGCGGCGTAGTCGGCGGCGGCCATCCGCCACGGCTGCGCACCGTGCCGCGCCATCGCGGCGCCCACGATGCGCAGCCCGGCCCAGTCGAAGTCGGCCCGCCAGCGCAGCCGTGCCCCGGCCGTGACCGCCGCAGCGAGCAGCTTCTGGCACGCCACGGACGGCACGCCCTCGGTGCAGACCAGCGGCATGCTCCCCTCCCGCAGGTCCGCGGCGGCGGCGCGGAGCACCGCGGGGTTCTCGCAGACGAAGATCTCCTGGGCGGACGGCACGATCGGGTCGGCCGCCTGCTGATGCAGGGTCAGCCGGAACGGTATGCCGAAGTCGGCGGCGTCGTTCAGCCAGCCGGAGACGACATCGCCACCGGAGACGCGGACGTTCAGCACCAGTACCTGGCTGGCCAGATCGTCCACGATCACACCGGCGCTCTCCCAGAGAGCGCGCTGCCCCGCCCGGTCGGACGGGACGCCGGGCACACCTGAGCGGAGCGCGAGCGCCCGGAGCACCAGCACGGCCAGCGGCGAGCCGGGCACCAGCGCCTTGGTGTCCCCGGTGGTCCACTCCGCGAGCACCGGAAGCGGCAGCGCCCGCACCGGCAGCCGGTCCAGGACCGCCGTGGCCCAGCCGACCAGATGGGCGTCGCCCCGCCGGAGCAGCCGGGTGAGGGTGCCGTCTGCGGCGATGGCGTCCAGCCATGGAGTGAACCAGGGCTCGGCCGCTGACGTGGCACCCGCCGCCCGTACCAGCACCTCGTCCCGGATCCCGGCCTCGGCCGCGCGTTCGGCGGGCCTGTCCCGTACCGGCCCGTCCAACCGGGCCAGGGCTTTGAGCAGCCCCATCCCGTACATCTCGGAGAGTGCGTCATCGAGTTCGAAGAGCTCGACGGTGAGCCGCTTCACGGTCTCCGGCCGGTAGCTCCCGGTGATTCCGATCACGACGCGCCGCTCGGCCTCGGAAGGCCCGGTCAGCCCGATCGACCCGTTCAGCAGGCCGCCGGAGCGCTCCAGTTTCCGCCGGGCGGCCGCGAGCAGCCGCGTCCAGCCCTCGCCGCGCAGGTCCGCCAGATCACTCACCGGCACCGCTCGCGAACGCCTCCACGGGTTCCCGGCGGCGGGTGCCTGGCGAGCCGAGGGCCGTGGCCAGCTCCCCCGCGTCGTCGGCGAGCAGCTCCGCGCCGTCCCACACCAGCAGCAGTGCGCTGACTGTGTGCTCGACCGGTGAGTGGGCCAGATCGTAGTGGGCTGCGCCCGTCACGCTCGCGTGGGTGGCCCACAGGTCGTACCCGGTCATGAACAGGTCCAGATCGAACTGGGCGGCCAGACTCAGCAGCTCGCCGCGGCCGGTGTCGTCCACGCCGGCGAACGCCTCGTCCAGGGCGAGCAATCGCGGCGCCTCCGGCCGGGCCGAGTTCAGCATGGCGTGCGCGGCGGCGAACAGCGGCAGGTGCAGCGAGACCGACTGCTCGCCGCCGGACAGCCGGCTGTGCCGGGCCCGGGTGAGCCGCTCCTCGCCGCTTCCCGGCCGTACGAGCTGGAACGCGAACTGCCGCCAGCGGCGGTAGTCCAGCACCTCCGAGAGCAGCTCCCGGTACGGCCTGTCGCGGTGCCGCGCCCGCGCGTTCTTGATCTGGGTGGCGAAGTGGGCCCGCATCCGGGTCAGCGACTCGGGACCGAGCCTGGCCGCGTCGGCGTCGAGCAGAGCACAGACCGCCCGCTGCTCGTCGTCCAGGCCGTCGGCGAGCAGCCAGCTCACCCCGACCGTGGTTCCCGAGGACATCCGGCGGGAGCGCATCTCGGCGTTCATCCGGCGGATCAGGTCGCGGGCGTCCACCGTACGGTCGTGGATCTGCTGGGCGAGCCTGGTGAGCAGCGCGTCCTCCAGGATCCGCTGCTCGGACTCGCTGAGCAGCTGCTGCTGGTCCCTCCGGCTAGAGGCGATCTTGGCGGCGAAGGCGCCCACCGGCAGTGGGCCCTCCTCGTCGGAGATCCGGACCACGATCACGCCGTCGGCGCCGTCCCACTCGGGACGGTAGTCCTGCCCGGCCGCGGAAAGCTGCGCCTGGAGATCGTCCAGGGCCTTGGTGAGCCGCGTGGTGGACTGCTTGAGGGAGATCTCGGTCGGCGTGAGATCGCGGGTGACGGTGAGGATCGCCTCATGGACGGCGGTCACCCCGGCGGGCAGCTCCTCGCCGAGCCAATCGGCCTCCTGCGCGGGCCACGCCAGACCCAGCGGGCATTTCAGCACGTCCAGCAGCTCCCGCTGGGCGTACGGGGCCAGGCCCCGGGCGGTCTCCCGCTCCTCCCTGGCGGCCACGGCGAGCGCATCCCGGATGGCGGCCAGCCTGGCCTGGGCGGCCGCGGCCTCCTTCATCGCCTCCCGTTCGAGCGCCCGGGCCGCCTCCATCTCCCGTTCGGCGGCGGTGATCCCGGTCTCGGCCTCCTGAACCTGCGCCATCACCTGCCGGGCGTCCGCGCCCATCGTCTTCTGGAGCGCGTCCAGTTTGGCGGCCTCCGTGGTGTGCTTGCGCCGGGCGGCCTGCTCGGCGATCGCCGCCGACTCCTCATCACCCGCCGCCTCGTCCAGCCGATCGGAGGCGCCCTGAGCGGCGCCCCGCTGCCGTTCCTCCTCCCGCCGCCTGCCCGTCAGCGTCCCCGCCAGGGTCTCGAAGCGCTGGATCGCCGCCGCGACCTCATCGACCGCGATCGGGTCGATCCCGTACTCGGCCCCCGCCCGGCGGAGCGCCCGCTCGGCCGCCCCGCAGCCCGCGACGGCTCCGTCGAAGCCGCGCTGGGCGGTGTCGGCGCCCTCACGGGTGGCACGCAGCCGCCCCGCGGCCCGCTCATGGTCACGCAGGGCCGCCACGATCGCGCCGGTACGGGGCAGTGCGGCACGGGCCTCGGCGATCGCCTCCAGGGAGCTCTCGATACGGGCGATCTGCCGGTCAAGGCCGGCGATCTGCCCGGTGATGGCGGCGATCCGGGCATCGCACTCGGCGATCCGGGCGGTGCGGCGGCGGGCCCGGGCAGTGGCCCCCACATACTCGGCGGCGGCCTTGTGGTGGGCGCCGGTCTGCACGCCCTGGGCGAACCGGCCGTCTTCGCCGATCATCGCGTGCGGGCCGTCGCCGGTGAGAGCCACCGAACGGAGTACCGCGGTAATCCGCGCCGCCGGGACCGGGGTCTCCTCCTCGGGGACCAGCAGGTCGGCGAGGCTCGGCCCGGCGACCGGAGTCCCCGCCACCAGGTACCCCTCGGAGTCCCCGGCGGCGACGGCCTCCGGGGCCGGGGTGACCCAGGCGTCGAGCAGGTTGGCCGCTTCGAGCGCGGCCTCGACCGCCGCGGCCCGCTCCTCCCCCACCCCGTCGGCGAACCTGACCAGCCGCCACAGCGGCGCGCCCGCCTTGCCGTCGCGTCCGGCGGCGCGGGCCGCGAACGCGGGCGGCGCGTCGTCCCGCTCGGCGGCGATCAGCGCCCGCTCGGCCTGCGCCTGTGTCCTGTCCCGCTCGGCCCGGCCGCGCTCGGCGCGCAGCCCTGCCTGCTCGTCGCGCAGATCCTGTACGGCTCCTGCGGCCGCGGCCGCGAAGACCGCGTCGAGACCGGGGGCCTCCGGTTCCCCCGTCTCCTCCAGCGCCTCTCCCAGTGCCTCTTCCGGGAGCGCTCCGATGGGCAGGGTCTTGCCATGCCGCCTGGTCCAGGCGGCGAGCCCGGCCCGCGCCTCCTGGCGGGCGGCCTCCACCGTCGCAGCGGCCAGGGCCTCGGCCCGCTCGGCCTCCCCGACCGCCTCCAGCGCCCGGTCGAGGGCTTGGCGGGCCAGGTCACGGGCCTGCTCGGCCACCCGATGGGCGGTAAGGGCGGCACGGACCTCCCGTACGTCGCCGCTGCGAGCGGCCACCCGGCCGCCGACCCGCACGGCGAAACCGTCGGCGGCGGCGTCAGCGGAGTTCCAGGCGATCCCCGCGGCGGATGCCTCGTCGGCCAGTTCGAGTGCGGTCCGGGAGACGGCCGCCGTCAACTCGTCGAGGGTCCGGCGGGCCTGCTCCACGTCGGCCCGGGCCCGCCGCGCGGCGGCGGCGCGCCGCTCCAGCTCCACGGTCGCAGCCCGCTCGGCGTCCGCGCAGTTCCGGACGAGGCGTTCCAGGTCGGCGAGCTGCTCCAGCGCCTGGTAGGCGGCGCTGCTCTTCAGCTGCTCCACCCGGGCCCGGAGACCGGCGAGGGCGTCCTCTGCGGACACCAGCCGGCCCTCCGCCTGCGCGCTGTCCTCCTCGGCTGTGGTCAGCGTGGCCGTGGCGGTACGCACCTCGGCGCGGCGGGCCGTGACGTCGGCGCGGCGGCGGGTCAGCGCGTCCGACGCCCACCGCGAATGGGTGCGCAGATAGGTGGTGTAGCTGGACAGGAACGCCTGGGTGGCCTCGTCCGCGGCGACCAGCCCCTCCAGGGTCCGCTGCACCGCCTCCATGTCATCGAAGGAGCGGGACGCCTCGGCGATCAGATCGTCGTCGACCGGGCGCAGTCCCTCGGTGAGGGTGTCGGACAGCTTGCCCGGGTCGAGGTTCTTGGCCAGCTGCGGGCGGCGGAGCGTCAGGATCAGGGTGATCAGCTGCTCGTACCGTTCCCGGCCCAGGCCGAACAGGCGGTGATCGATTGCGGCCCGGTACTCGACGGGCGAGGTGACGATCGCGTGCTCGCCGAGCTCGGCCGTCAGCTGCTTCTTGGTCATCGGCCGGTCGTCGGGGGTGAGCAGCGAGAAGTCCACCCCGGCCCGGCCCTCGGCGACGAAGTGCCAGCGGACCGGCGTGTCCCGGTGGCGCTGGGCATGCAGGCCCACCCCCACCGTGACGGCCTCCCCGGTGCCCGAGTGCCGGAACTCCAGCCAGACATAGCCGAGCGCCGTGTCCTGCCCGCGGAAGAGCAGGTTGGACTTCATCGTCCGGTCCTCGGAGGCGAACGGATTAAGCCGCTTCGGATCGATCCGCCCGTCCAGCACGAACGGGAAGAGCACCTCCAGGGCCTTGGTCTTGCCCGAGCCGTTGGGGCCTCGCAGGATCAGCCACCCGTTGGCGAAGGTGAACTCCTCGTCCCGGTAGTCCCACAAGTTGATGATCCCGGCTCGGGTCGGCACATAACGGGTCACTAGGCGTCCTCGACATCGAACAGTGTGGTCTGCGGGCGGAGTTTCACCTCGGCGACGGCGCCCCGGTAACGGGCGAGCAGCGGCAGCGCCAGCACGCCGCCCTCCACCCGGGCGATCAGGTGCAGCGAGGCCAGCAGCCGCAGCGCCTCGCCGAGCAGCCGATCGGGATCTGCTGACTGTTTCGCGCCGAAGGCCTTGCCGTACTGCCCGATGAGCTGGTTCATCACCGAGCGCAGCCAGGCGTCGGTGAGGAACGGGTAGGCGGCCGGTGCGGTCTCCTCCCGTTCCCCGGGCTCCTCGCCGGTGCCCGCATCAGCGAGCTCGTCCAGCAGGCCGCGGGCCGGCAGCGCCGAATCGATCAGGGCGGCCAGCGCTTCCAGGCGTTCCGCCGACGTCGCCGCGGGCAGCGTCGCGAGCTGCCCCGCCTGCACGGCGGTGGCGATCCGTACCGACAGCAGCAGCGCGACCTGCGCGACCGTGCCGCCACCGGGGAACCGGACGTCGGACAGCCGCCCGGACGTGTCGATGATCGCCAGTCCCTCGGCGCGGCGCTCCACGCTCAGGCCGGTCAGCCGCTCCAGGTCGTCGGCGAGCCCGGGGTGGCGGAGCTGGCCACGGAGCGACTCGCTCACGTCGGCGTAGTAGACCGCCGGCCGCTCCAGCACCAGCCGCCGGGCCCGCCGGGAAGCGGCCTGGCGGACGGTGTGCACGCCCTGGACGGGCCCCTGTTGCCCAATCAGGCCGGCGGAGTCGAGCAGAGCCGTGACCGACCGCATGTGCTGAAGGACCCGGCTCGGCCGGTAGACCGCGAAGACGATCTCCCTGTCGATGTCGTACAGGGCCTCGGCGGTGCCGGTGTTGCTCGCCCAGTCGGTCGCGGAACCGTCGGCCAGGGCCAGCGCACCCCGCTCGGTGAGCCAGGTCACCGCGTCGACGAAGGCATCCCGGTCGGTCTTGCGCTCGGTGTCGAGGCCGAGGCCGTCGATCCGGGTGGCGTCGGCGGCGACCGCGTCGGCCAGTTCGCTGAGCGCGATCTGGGTGCCCGAGCGGCCCAGCGTGGCCAGGGTGAGGACCAGGTAGGCGTAGCGGCGGCGGTCGAACGGCCGTCCCGTCCGGGTCAGCGCCGGTCTGGTCGAGTCCAGCTCGTCCTGGACGCGCATCAGCCGCGCCGTGTTCGCCGTGGTCAGCAGCCGGTAGCCGAACGTTTCGAACAGGTCGGTGCGGAGCTGGTCCGCCCAGCGCCTGACGAGCGGCAACGCACCCCGGTCCGGGTGGCCTTCGGTGATCAGCGGGTAGCGCAGTACCAGCCGTACCGCCTTCTGGTAATCGGCCAGCTCCAGCGGGCCGACCTCGGCGGCGACGGTCACCTGACCTCCAGGCGAACGCCGTCCAGGTGGAGTCTGCCGCGGACGGTCCGGACCGTGGTCGATCCCTCGCAGGGCCGCAGCGTCAGCCGTACGCCGTGTGCCGAACCGCTGGCCTTCATACTGGTCGGAACCCGGGCCGACAGCGCCAGGTCGAGCAGGCCGAGCAGTGCGGAGGTCTCCGGTTCGTCCAGCACCCGGTCGTAGACGCCGTCGCCGGCCAGGGCCGCCGCGGCGGTCCGCCGCTCCGCCTGCGCCTTGAGCTGCTCGGCGCGCAGCCGCTGCCGCTCCGGCTCGTTCCGCTGGATCCGCCCGGGACCCCCCATCGCGGGCGAGCGGCCCGACTGCGTCAGGGTACGGGAGATCGCCGGAGGATCCGCGTCCCACCAGGAGAGCCGGCTGGGGATCAGCTCCGGGTCCTCGTACGGCACCGCGATGTGCCGGGGCCCGCCGAGGTCGAACGTGACCTGGAAGAGGGCGTGCGCTCCCTCGTCATCGGGGCAGGAGGTGAACCACTGGGCCAGGTGCCGCAGCTGGCTTTCCCGGCTGACGCCGCCGCGCCTGGCCTCGGTGACCCGCCGCAGCAGCGCCAGTACGCCCGCGATCGCGGTCACGGTCGCGGTCTGCAGCCGCTCGGCCTCGGAGTACTCGTCCCGGCCCCGGTCGGTGTCGCCGAACCATTGGGTCAGCCCGGCCCACCGCTGCCGCCAGTCCTCCTCCCGGTCGGGAGCGCTCCGGAACAGCCGCTCGTCCGCGCCGGCGGCATGCCCGATCAGCCGGTCGACGCCGGTCTCCGCCACCTCTTGTACGGCTTCGGCCAGCCGGGGCGAGTAGCGGGCCAGTTCGGCGGAGAACTCCCGCATGTGGGTGAGCAGGGCGTCCTTGTGGGAGAGGAAGACCTCCGGCCGCGTGTCGTTGGTACGGGCCAGATCGCCCAGCATCAGGTAGAACCGGGCGGCCCGCTGCGCCATGTCGGACAGGACCCCGTCCAGCCGGCTCAGCTTCCGGTAGACCTCTTCGGCGTCGCCGGCCAAGTTGGCCGCGGCGAGGGCCTTCAGGTCCGCCAGGATGTCCAGGAAGATCAACCGGGAGAGCTGGGCGTCCTCCAGGCTGGCGCCCAGGACGTCCTCGACCGCTTGGAAGGCCCGGTAACCCGCCTGGGAGAACTGGTACACATAGTGCCGGTTGCGGTATTCGGCCAGGTTGGCGGCGCGGGTCCCGTCATAGCTGCGGTCCAGCACCCGCCACTCGTTCAGTGAGTCCAGCAGCGACTGGACCGCGCTGGTGTCGGGGCCGAAGTCAGGGCAGCCCGGATGCTCCGCGCCGAGCTGCCCGAGCAGCTCATGGGCGTCGGCGGCGTGCAGCAGCACCTGGTAGTTGGCCCGACCCCGGTCGAAGGCGCGCAGCAGCCACAGATACTCGTGGCGCTTCTCCGCCGCCGCGAAGTGGAACAGCCGGAGCCGGTCGTCGACGGTGAACGCGTCGATCCCGAAGCCATTCTCCGCCGGAGCCTCGTCCACCACCTGCGTCTCGGTCAACAGATCCCTTCCCACCCGAGTCGTTATTCCGCACACAAGGATGCCGTAACGGGACGACCCGCCGGGCCGTATCCGGGGTGACACTCGTCAACCCGCGAGGATCAACTCCAATGTGGTGCGGGGCACATCGCGGTACGGCTGTTCACACGGTGAACAAATAGGCCATGGCCAGCGTCATGCCGATCGCGCTCAGCTGGGGGGCCACCGTCAGCGGGCGGGTGTGGCCGGTGCTGAGGGAGCCGGTGTGCCGGTGGTGGGTGATCAGCCCGCGGGTCTGCGCCACGGCGCAGCCGATCAGGCAGGCCGCGATGAGCAGCATCACGGGGGTACCCGCCTGTTGCCCGGCCAGAAGCATGACGGTCATCGCGGCGGCACTGACGCTCATGGTCAGGTCGGCCAGGCGGGTGAGGGCTCGGAGGGCGAAGAACACCGCGATGCCGGCGAACAGCACGGCGGCCGGCAGGTCGATCCCCGGTGGTGTGCCCGGGAACAGCATGGCGGCCATCCCGGCGCCCATCGCGGTGTGCGCGAGGTCGGTGGCGGGGTCGGCGTCCGGCAGCGCCGCGTCGTTGAGCAGGCGTAGCAGGTGCAGGACCGCCGCCATCCAGAACAGCAGGACTTCGGCCAGCAGTACGGCGGCTTGGGTGTTGGTGGTGGTG
>JAOPYM010000438.1 GCA_025964615.1 Actinomycetes bacterium | reverse complement strand
AAGCCGATGCTGGGCGACATGCCCTCGATCGAGTCGGCGCACCCGAGTCCGATGTCCGCCGACCGGGGCTTCTTCCGCTCCCGCCCCTTCAGCCGGGCGAACGCCCTGCTCGAACAGCAGGGCGCCCAGCCCATCGACTGGAAGCTGCCGTAAATACGGCGCTCGCTCCGCTCGCGCTCGAACGTGCACCCTCACGCTTGAACGCAAGCCCACCGCGCTTGGGCGCGCGCGGCCTGGACTGAGGAGAGAGGGAGCGCAGCGACCGAACGACGAGGGAAGAGGCCGGGTCGAGCGCCCGGCCGCCTGCCGTGCCGGAGGCGCGGCAATCAGACAGGTCGGGTGGCGCCGATCAGGTCGGGGCGCCAGATGCTGGAGACGCGGACCTGGCCGCCGGTGTAGGGGGCCTCGACCATCTGGCCGCCGCCGATGTAGATGCCGACGTGGTGGATGGTGTCGGGATTCGCCGTGTCGGTGGCGAAGAAGACCAGGTCGCCGGGGCGGAGGAGATCGGTCGGGATGTGCGGCCCGGAGTTCCACTGGGTGCCGGTCCAGTGGTCGAGGGACACGCCGGCCTTGGCCCAGGCGTAGACCACGAGCCCGGAGCAGTCGAAGCCCCGGGTGCCGGAACCCTGCGCGCTGCCGTACGTCGGCCCCGAGGCGGTGCCGCCACCCCAGGAGTACGGGGTGCCGAGCCGGCCGAGGGCGGCCCGTGCGACCAGCAAGCCCCGGCCCGATCCCTTGAGCATTCCGAGGGTGAAGTGGGCGGCGGCCTCGCGCTGCCTCTTCAACAGGGCGACGTGTGCCCGGGCGGTGCGGAGTTCCCGGACGAGGTCGGCCTCGTCGGCCTTGATGCGGTCGACCGCGGCGCGCTGCGCGGCGACTGCGGCGTCTGCCTCGATCTTGGCCTGCTCGGCGGCGCCGGTCGTCTGCTGCTGGGCGTGGAGGCCATCCTTGGCCTGGCGGCGGTACATGTCAGCGATGATCTGGGCGGCGTACATACGGCGGTTCGTGTCCGCCTGCCTGCGGGCGAGGACCTCGATCATGCCCGCCCTGTCGATGAAGCCCTGTGGCCCGCCCGGCCCGGTCAGCAGGGACATGTCGCTGAGCCCGCTGTTGATCCGGTAGGCCTCGGCGGCGAAGGCCGCAACCTGGGCCCGGGTCTGGTCGTAGTTCTGCTGTGCGATGGTGAGCCGCTGCTGGGTGAGCTGGTAGGCGGTACGCGTCTGGGCGAGCCGGACGAGCTGGCCGTTGTAACGCTCCACCGCGACCTCGGCGCTGGTCGCGAGCCGGGTGAGCTCGCCTGCGGCCTGGGCGAGGCGGGACCTGATCTGGCCGACGGCGGCTGCCCGGTCCTGTACCTGGCGCTTGCCCTTGGCCAAGTCCTGGGCGGTGGGTCCCGGCTTGGCCCCGGCGGGCCCTGCCATGAAGGTCAGTACGGTGAGCGCGAGCGCCGCGCTCGCGGTCCTGCCCGTGAGCCGGAGTCGCCGTCGCCCGGTGACAGTTCGCGGTGGTTGTGACACCGGCTACCTCCCCGTTAAGTGACGAAACGTAGTCAGACTCGAACCGACAGTAGTGGACTCAGGGCCCACAGATCACGTCTGTCACACGAATCTAGGGATCTGACTACCCTGCGCCACACCACTCACACCGGAGACGCGGCCATTTGTGATCTTGGATCCTCGAGCTGAAGACCCTCATCCGCCCGGCTGCGAACGCGCCGAGAGCTGCGGCTGGACGCTGACGGGAGCCGACATCGGGGTCGCGGTGGGCGATGCGGACGGGGTGCGGCTGGGTGAGGGACTGGGGGTCACGGGCGGCGAAGCGGACCGTGTGGGCGACGCGCCGGGATCCACCTGGTGGACGTGGCCGGGCGGAGTGGGCGGGAGCACGGGGCGGGCCGGCTGCGACGGGGTGACGGTGTTGCCCTTGCCCGGCGGCCGAGCCGACCCGGGTACGGGCGGGGCTGGGACGGGCGGGGCTGGGACGGGCGGGGCGGACTGGGGAATGGACTGGGCGATCGTGCCGGACGGCAGGACGGTCGCGACGGTGACCGCCCGTCCGTGGTGCTCGGACATCAGCCAGGTCAGCGCAAGCCCCAGGCCCACGACCAGCGTGGCCACCAGCGCGGTCACCGCCGTCGCCCGCCAGTGCCGCTCGGCGGCCTGTTCTGAGGAGGTACCGGCCGGGAGTTCCCTGCGGGTCTGTCGCGGGAATCCGGCGGTGGTGAACTCGGTGACCCGGGTCGCGGCGAAGAGCCGGTAGCTGACCAGCCCGGAGTCGCTGAAACAGGACATCACCCGCAGCTTCAGCTGGGGTGGGGGCTCCACCCTCGGTAGCAGCCCGAACACCTTGGCCGCCGAGACCGCGTGTGATCGGAAGGCCCCGCAGATCCCGCACTCGCGGGCGTGCACGAGCAACTGCCCGCGCAGCTCGGCGCCGAGCTCGCCGGTGAACCCGCGCAGCAGCTGCGACCGCTCGAAGCAGTCGTACGGGCCCTCGTGCGCGAGCAGTTCCGCGATGAGTCCCGCCGACAGTTCGGCGGTGGCCTGGTCGATGGCCTCCGGCACCTCCTTCGCCGACAGTCCGAGTACGGCCGCGACGTCGGCTGCCCCAAGGCCGTACCTGGAATTCAGTTCCAGGAGTTCCCTGCTGAGCGGCGGCAACCCCTGCACCGCCCGCCAGGCCAGGACCCGCTGGTCGACGTCGTGCTGATCGTGGCTGGCGACCTGGAGATCGGGCGGGCGCCCGTACAGCGGCATCCGGCGCCCGCATTCCAGGCGGGCGATCGCGAACAGCCAGGGCCCGAACCGGTCCGCCGCGCGGAGCCGGTCGAGATGCGCCTCGGCCACGATGAAGGTGTCTCTGAGCGCCACCTGCGCGGCGTCCTGACTGCGCAGCCGGAACCAGCAGTAGCCGTAGAGCCGCACGGCGTACGCGTCGTAGACGGCGCCCAGGGCGCCTGGGTCCCGAGAGCGCACGGCCTCGACCAGGAGACGGTCATCCATGCAGCCGAAGGTAAAGCGTCGGCCACACCGCCCTCTACCGATTCGCCACAATCAGCTATCGTCCGATCGCAGCACGTGACATTTTTGTGGTACATCATCCCGAGACGCGCACGATCCCGGCCTCCGCACAGCCCGCCTGCAGTGCCTCAAGCCCGAAGGCCTCCACCGGCCCGAGCGCACCCGTTCCGTACACCCCCTCCAGCGCCCGGACGGCGGACCAGGCGAGGAACCGGGCGGTGAAGTCGTACGGGTCCACACCCGACAGGTGCACCTCTCCGAGCGGCGTGCCCACCGCGTCGTACACGATCGCCACGACCCGCGCCGTGAGCGTGGGCTGCCGGGGCCGCCGCCTCGCCTGCTTGGCCAGCAGGTTCAGTGCGATCCCGCCGGCCCAGGCCACCAGGGGCCGAGGCAGCGCCGCGGCCGCCCGGGTCGCCGGGCCGAGCATCCCGACGTAGCGGTCCACCTCCTGCAGTCCGGGGGCGAGCCTGGGCAGCGTGTAGTGCTCGACGCCGCCGGCCGTCAGCGCCGGGCGCATCCTGGCACCCACGGCGAAGTCCCGCACCCGGGGCCGCAGCTCCGGCACGATCCCCTTGCGGTAGGTGTAGCGGGGGGCGCTGAGCACCGGCACCAGCGACCCGAGGGTGCCCGCGCTGGCCGCCGGCCAGAGGCTTCCACCGCCGACGAAGTAGGCGACGTCGACGCGGGCGGCATCCTCCCCGATCCCCTCCAGGGCCAGTCCCGCCGCGAGGTTCCCGGCCACCGCGTCGTACCCGAACCCGCTCAGCAGGGTCCCGCCGCGCGGGCCGTACGTCTCGAAGACCTGCCGGGTGAACGGCGATTCACCGGCCGCGTCCAGGTAGATCGCACCCTTGCCCGCCGCCGCCTCCAGCGCGACCGCGCCGTACCTGCCGAACGGGCCGACCGTGGTGACGAGGACGTCCCCTGCCTCGACGAGCGCCCGTACCGACGCCGGATCACCGGCATGCGCGAGCGCGGTCGGCAGCCCGCCGAGCTCCGCCGCCAGCACCGCCAGGGCGCGGGCGTCACGACCCGCGAGAACCGGACGCTCCCCGCGGGCCACCAGAGCCTTCGCGGTCAGCCGACCGGTGTATCCGGTGGCGCCGAACAGGACGACGCGGGGGGCCATAGTCGGAGGTTACCGACCAGTCTCGCCAAATCGGTAGGGTTCCTGCATTGGCGGTAGCAGTTCTTCCGCGGCAGCCGTGATCGTCTCGACCTGGGCACTGGTGAAGACCACGGGATGATCCCGGATGAAACCGGCGAGTGCCCGTACCCGCTGGTACTCCACCTCCCCGAACCGCAACCCCGCACGCGGCAGCCGGGCGCCGTGCACCGCGACCACCGCGACGACCTCGACCCCCAGCGCCTCCGAGACCGTACGCGCGGCGCGCGCCGTGGCCGCGTGCAGGCTCGCCAGCGAGCTGCCGCCCGCCCAGACCCGCCGGTGGTCGGCCCACAGGCGTACGCCAGGGGACCAGCGCCGGGACCCCACCGCGTACACCCCGGTGATACCGACGACGAGGTGGTCGAGGTTGGTCGCGGGCGCGTCGGGCAGCGCGCGGTCGTGCAGCACGCGGTACGCGCCGCGTTCCAGCGTCGCGAGCCTGCGGCCCGTACGCCGCTCGGCCTGCGCGCCGAGGCGCCAGCTCGTCACCGGGCCCGGGCGGTTGCGGACGTAGATGGTGTGCGCGCAGAAGAGGATCGCGCCGACCGCCACCCCGGCCGGTACCTCAATGAACCCCGCCACCACGGTCCCCGCCGCGACCGTGAGCAGCAGCCGCAGCACGATCCGCTCGTGGCGGTACTCGCCGGACAGCAGGCGGTAGCGAGCCCACGCGGAGGCCCCCGCACCGCCGTCTCTGGCCCGCACTCTGGTCCGCCCTCCCTCGGGAATGCCGAAAGCGTCCCGGTCACGAGGTGATTCTTCAAGGGCTTTGACCAGGTCGTGGCCATCTCGGGGAATCGTCAGCGCGTCCCGGGTTGATCTTTGCGGGCTTACGGGATACTTATCCCGAACCGGCCCATGGTCGGCGGCATCGAACGGACGAACAGCACGGTGAACCACACCGCGCGGCCGGCGGGCACTCGGGTCCACTCGGGGTCCACGAAGTAGTCGAGGTGCACAGATGGACAGGCGTCAGGCACTCGCGTCGATCGGCGCGGCCGGAGTCGCGGCACTGCTCGGTGGGGCGCCCGACCTCTACCGCTTCGCCGTACCAGGCCGATCAGCGCACGCCCGCGCCCCCGGACCACCCAGGCTCACCGTACGACCCGATCCCGGATATGCCCGCGGCCGCCCGCTGCAAGTGATCGACAAGACCAAGCCCGTGCACAACCTGCACGATCTGGCCCCCGCGGCGCCGCTCAACGCCATCGCGCTGACCATCGACGACGGCCCGCATCCGAGGTACACCCCGATGATGCTGGACCTGCTGGCCGAGTTCCAGGTGCCCGCGACGTTCAACATGATCGGCACCCAGGTCACCGAGAACCCCGCGCTGGTCCAGCGGCTCGCCAACGCCGGCCACCAGGTCGCCGACCACACCGTCACCCACCCGCTCAACCTGCCGCGGCTGTCCGCCGCCCGGATCGAGGAAGAGATCGCCGGTGGCCACGACCGGGTCGCCCAGGTCACCGGCATCGCCCCGAAGTTCTTCCGCGCCCCCGGCGGCAACTGGTCCCCGCAGGTCATCGAGGTCGCCGCCGCGCACGGCATGATCTGCGTCGACTGGCAGGTCGACCCGCGCGACTGGTCCAGGCCCGGCACCGCGCATATCGTGCGGACCCTGCTGGCCGCGAAGGCCGGGGACATCCTGCTCTGCCACGACGGCGGCGGCGACCGGACCGAGACGATCGAGGCCCTGCGCACCGTGATCCCGGCCCTCAAGCAGCGCGGCCTCGTCTTCGTGGCCCTCTGAGGGCCCGGCCCGTATCGGGGCCGAGGGCTGGTAATCTGTACGCGGTCGTCGGGGTGTCCCTGCGGCCATGCCGCCTTAGCTCAGTCGGCAGAGCGATTCACTCGTAATGAATAGGTCATCGGTTCGATTCCGATAGGCGGCTCCAGGTCAGAGGCCCCTTCCGATCATGGAAGGGGCCTCTTTGCCGTGGACCGGCACTCCGGCGAGCAGAAGCGTTGTCGCGTGAAT
>JAOPYM010000418.1 GCA_025964615.1 Actinomycetes bacterium | reverse complement strand
GGGCGCCCTGCTGTTCGAGCAGGGCGTTCGCCCGGCTGAAGGGGCGGGAGCGGAAGAAGCCCCGGTCGGCGGACATCGGACTCGGGTGCGCCGACTCGATCGAGGGCATGTCGCCCAGCATCGGCTTGAGGTTCTTGGCGTCCCGGCCCCACAGGATGGCCACCGCCGGGGTACCCCGCGAGGACAGGGCCCGGATGGCCTGCTCGGTGACCTCCTCCCAGCCCTTGCCCCGGTGCGACGCGGGCCTGCCCGGTGCCACGGTCAGCGCGCGGTTGAGCAGCAGGACGCCGTTCTCGGTCCACCGGGTGAGGTCCCCGTTCGCCGGCGGTGGGTACCCGAGGTCCTGGCCGTACTCCTGAAAGATGTTGATCAGGCTGCCGGGCAGCGGCCGTACGTCCGGCGCCACCGAGAAGCTGAGCCCCACCGGATGACCGGGAGTGGGGTACGGATCCTGACCGACGATCAGTACCCGTACGTCGGCGAAGGGTTGCTGGAAGGCGCGCAGCACGTTGGCCCCGGAGGGCAGATAGCGGCGGCCGGCGGCCACCTCGGCGCGCAGGAAGTCGCCCATCGCGGCGATCCTGGGGGCCACAGGCTCAAGGGCCGCGGCCCACCCTGCTTCGACGATCTCGGTCAGCGGACGTCCCGTCATGCCCAGCCACCCTAGCGGCCCTGGCGGATCATCACCTCAAGATCGAAATGATCGGGCACGGGGTCGGACTACAGGTCCAGGTCGTGGTTCTTGATCCGCACCAGGAGACCGGTGAACGCCTCGCGGCTCACGATTCTCCAAAAGGTCCTGGGGCCGAGAGCGACGAGCGATCACCGGATTCGCGATCATTTCAGCCGGATGGCTCGAGTGTGCGCATCACCGAGTTGCGCAAGGTTCCCGCCTTCCGGCAGTGGTGGAACGACATGGCCGAAGTTCTCGGTTACGCACGCGGCTGAACCCGCTTCAAGTAACAGGACGGATGTGGGGCATTTCCCGGAAAAATGGACCATCCGATGAACGAGAGGTGGGAACGAGGTAACGGGCCCGCGGCGCCCTGTTAACTCCCCGTTATTTCCCCGTAACGAGGATTGATCTACCGTCCGGTACTGCATAACCAGGGGGTAGGTGCTGACGAGTAGGGGACTGCAGATGACCCAGCTGACCACAGTGGACGCGACATTCCTCAATGTTGAAGGGGGCCGGACCGTCGCCCACATCGGTGGGCTCGGGATCCTCGACACCTCCGCGTGCCCAGGTGGGCGGCTCGGCCTGGCCGATATCGTCGAGCTGGTCCGTGAACGCGCCCATCTCGCCAAGCCACTGCGCCAGAGACTCGTCGAGGTGCCGCTGGGCATCGACCGGCCATACTGGATCGACGATCCGGACTTCGACCCCGCAGGCCATGTGCAGGAGATCGAGCTGCCGCTCCCCGGCAACGACCGGCAGCTCGCCGACGCGATCGCCGGGCTGCACGAGCGGCCCCTCGACCGGCGCCGGCCGCTCTGGGAGATGTGCATGATCCATGGCCTGGCCGAGGGTCGCTCGGCGCTGTACGCCAAGGTCCACCACGCGGCCATCGACGGGGTCCTCGCCGCCGAGACATTGGCCGCGCTGCTCGACCTGTCTCCCGAACCCCGCGCCTTGCCCGCCTGCACGGACGCACCCGTGGAGGCGCCCGGCACGCTCACGATGCTCGGGGCCGGGCTGGTCAAGAACCTGACCCATCCGTTCCGTTCCGCCCAGTCGCTGGTACGGCTCGCGCCGTACCTCGACGAGATCCCCGGGCTCGGCTCCGCGCCCGGGATGGGCCGGGCGTCGCGCGCCCTGCAGATCCTGATGCGCCGCGACACCAGGAACCTGCCCGACATGCCCCGGCTCAGCGCGCCCGCCACCCCCTTCAACGGGGCCATCAGCGGCCGGCATGTCTTCGCGTACGGCTCGCTGCCGCTGGAGGACATCAAACAGGTCCGCCGCGCCCTCGGCGGGAGCGTCAACGACGTGGTGATGGCGCTCTGCGCGACGGCGCTGCGCCGGTGGCTGGAGGACCACGGGGCGCTGCCGGACGAGCCGCTCATCGCCGCGGTGCCGGTCTCGCTGCGGCAGGGCGGGAGCTGCCAGGGGAGCAACCAGTTGTCCCTCATGGTCGCCCCGCTGGCCACCCACGTCGCCGATCCGGCGGAGCGCTTCGAGGCCGTACGGGCCGCCATGCGCGCGGTCAAGCGCCGGTTCGTGGCCTCCTCGGGCAGCTGGGTGCAGGAGGTCAGTGGCATGCTCCCCGCGCCGATCGCGGGGCTGGCCACCCGGACGGTCCTGCAGCTCGCGCCGAACTCGCTGCTGCGCGCCGTCAACCTGATCGTCTCGAACGTGCCGGGCCCGCAGCTGCCGCTCTACCTTCGCGGCGCCCGGGTGCTCGCGTACTACCCGGTCTCGGTGATCAGCGATGTCAGCGGCGGCCTCAACATCACGGTCTTCTCCTACGACGGCCATATCGACGTGGGGCTCACGGCCTGCCCCGAGATGGTGCCCGACGTCTGGAACCTGATGGTCTACCTCGCCGACGCCCTCGACGAACTCAAGAAGCTCGCCGAGGTCTGAGCCTCCCCTCGGCGACGCCCGCGACGGACAATCTGTGAAAGGATAGAGCTTAACCTTTCATGGATCTCGTCGATGGGAAAGGATTCCGGGATGGCGGAGCTCCTGGAGGCGCACTGGGAAGCGCGGTGGGACGCACCCGTACGGCGGGACCGCCGAGGTGGTCTCTTCCACCCGTATGCACCCGATCCGCTGCTCACGCGCCAGATCTCCATGTCGTCCGAGACCGCGCAGCGTGCCGCGGAGGTGGAGAGGCTGATCCGCCGGCTGGAGAGCGCCGGGGATTCGAATGGACTGGAGCACCTCGCCCGGTTCCTGCTGCGCTCGGAGGCGATCGCGTCGTCGCGGATAGAGGGCCTGCAGGTGTCTCCACAACAGGTCGCCCTCGCAGAGCTGGCCGCCACAGGCGACGGCGTTCGTACCGGCTTCTCTGCCAGCGCACGCCTCGTCGCGAACAATGTCACGGCGATGCGGCAGGCAGTCACCGGTCTCGTCAGTGCACCATCGGTGACGACCGAAGACATCGTCGCCCTGCACCAATCGCTGTTGCCCGACGAGGAGCATCAGGGACTACGTATGATCCAGAACTGGGTTGGGGGAAGCAGCGCCTGGCATCCGCTGGACGCGGAGTTCGTACCGCCGCCGCCGGGGCTCGTGCCCGAGCTGCTCGATGACCTGGCCGCATACGCGAGCGGGGCAGCCCACGCCCCACTGGTCCAGGCCGCCCTGGTGCATGCTCAGTTCGAGACGATTCACCCGTTCACTGACGGCAACGGCAGGGTGGGCCGATCGCTCATCCACACCGTCCTGACCAGGCGCGGACTGACACCGACTGCGGTTCTGCCGATCAGCCTGGTCCTGCTGACCCTCTCTGACACCTACGTCGAAGGGCTCACCGCATACCGGTACATCGGAGCAAGCGACAGCCCCCAGGCCGCCAACGGACTGGATACGTGGTTCGGGATCTTTCTCGGAGCCGCAGCCGTCGCGGTCGAACAGGCGACACGTTTCAGTGCGGAGGTCGGCGAACTGCGGGAGGAGTGGATCGAGCGGCATACGGCGTACCGCCTTGCGCAGGGGCTCCGGGCGGAACCCCGGGCGACTTCGGCCGTGGCGAGGTTGCTCACGATCCTGCCGGAGGCCCCCATGCTGACGGCCCGTACGGTACAGCGGCTCCTTGAGGTTTCCGCACCCGCCGCGCGCGCCGCCCTCGAAGAGCTGGCTGATGCCGGAATCCTGTCCCGCAAACAGGTCGACCGGGGGGCCACCGGATATCTGGCCCGAGACGTGTTCGATCTGCTCGCTCTCACCGAACGGAGGTTGGCGAGCACCCGATGGGACACCCGCGAATCTCCGCCGGACCGGTTCGTACCGGCCCGCCCCCAGCAGGGCTGAGCGTGCGGGCACCGACCACCCACCCCACCTTGGATCGTGGTCGCTCCGAGGTGGGGTGGGTGACGTCGTCGCGGGAGCGGTCACTCCTCCAAGGCGGCGAGGAACTCGAGGGCCCAGCGGTCGACGTCGTGGGTGGTGACCTGGCGGCGCATCGCGCGCATCCGGCGGGCCTGCTGGGCGGGGTCGGCGCGCAGGGCGGCCAGCAGCGCGAGCTTGAGCCCGTCGATATCGTACGGGTTGACCAGGTAGGCCTGTTTCAGCTCGTCAGCGGCCCCGGCGAACTCGCTGAGCACGAGCGCGCCGTGCAGGTCCTGCCGGGTCGCGACGTACTCCTTGGCGACGAGGTTCATGCCGTCCCGCAGCGGCGTCACCACCATGACGTCGGCGGCCAGGTAGAGCGCGGTCAGCTCGTCGCGGTCGTACGAGGAGTGCATGTAGTGGATCACCGGTGAGCCGATCGAGGCGTACTCCCCGTTGATCCGCCCGACCTGCTGCTCGATCTCGTCGCGCAGCAGCCGGTACTGCTCGACCCGTTCCCTGGAGGGGGTGGCGATCTGCACGAACACCGCCTCGCCCGGCTTGAGGTCGCCGTCGCGCAGCAGCTCCCCGAACGCCTGCAGCCGCTGGCTGATGCCCTTGGTGTAGTCGAGCCGGTCCACGCCGAGCATGATTTTCGGCGCGCCCAGGTCGTTGCGGAGCTCCCCGGCCCGGCGCCACACCTTCGGGCGGCTGACCAGGTCGGCGAGCTCGTTGACGTCCACCGAGATCGGGAACGCGTGCGCCCTTACGGTACGGCCGGCCACCTCGGCGAACGAACCCTGCACCCGTACCCCGTGGTGCCGGCGGGCCAGCCGCAGGAAGTTGGCCGCCGCGCCCGGCTGCTGGAAGCCGACGAGGTCGGCGCCGAGCAGCCCCTCGATGATCTGCCGCCGCCACGGGAGCTGCTGGAACAGCTCAAGGGGAGGGAACGGGATGTGCAGGAAGAACCCGATCCGCAGGTCCGGCCGCAGCGCCCGCAGCATGGCGGGGACCAGCTGCAGCTGGTAGTCCTGGACCCAGACCAGCGCGCCGGGTGCGGCGGCCTCCGCCGCGGCCTCGGCGAACCGCCGGTTGACCCGCACATAGGCGTCCCAGTACGTCCGCTTGTACACAGGGGGGGCGATCACATCGTGGTACAGCGGCCACAGGGTCGCGTTGGAGAAACCCTCGTAGAAGAGCGCGACCTCGTTGGCCGACTGAGGGATCGGCACCAGGTCCATGCCGTCCTCGGTGAAGGGATCCAGCTTCTGGTCGGTCACACCGGCCCAGCCCAGCCAGACGCCCTTGCGGTTGCGCATCACCGGGGCGATCGCGCTGACCAGACCGCCCGGGCTGCGCCGCCAGGACGCCGTACCGTTCGGGCCGGCGACCTTGTCGACCGGCAACCGGTTGGCGACGACGACGAACTCGCTCTCGCTCGCCACGAAGGGAACCTGCCTCTCCTACCCGGGATCTTGCTTCCCACGGTAGGCCACAAAGGTTTCTTCAGAGTTGCCAGGCCAGTCAGAAGGGATTTGACACGTTCCAGGCGCAAAAAAAGGTTCTTCCTCGCGCTCGCTCCGCTCACGCGGCGCTCGGGCCTTGAAGCGCGGCCTTCCCTCGTCACTCAGTCGCTTCGCTCCCTCGCTCCTCAGTCCAGGCCACGCGGCCCGAGCA
Source organism: Actinomycetes bacterium (assembly GCA_025964615.1). Classification (GTDB taxonomy): domain Bacteria; phylum Actinomycetota; class Actinomycetes; order Streptosporangiales; family Streptosporangiaceae; genus RYN-227. The sequence continues at coordinate 480 of JAOPYM010000418.1, read as the reverse complement.
CCTAGAGATGCGCGGGCTTGTAGACGTCCCAGAGCCGGCCGGCGAAGAAGGCACCGAACCTGGCGAGAGCGGACAGGCCGCGCGGGCCCGTGGTGCGGAACGTGGTCATCTGGTGGGCGAAGTCGGCCGGCAGGATGTGCAGCACCCCAGCTCCGGTGACGTGGGAGTGCTCGTCCTGGTCCTCGACCAGGTGCCCCTCAAGGACCCGGAAGTACAGGGTCGAGGTGTCCGGCCAGATGTCGGTCGCGGGCCCGTGGAAGACGTTCTTCTGGCCGACGAGAGTGCGGGGCCGGCCGTCGCCGTCGGTGAAGTACAGCCGGTACTTCATCAGCCGGCGATCCGGCGCGCCCGCGGGCGCGAACAGATTGAACCAGCCCCGCTCGATCTGACGCCGGCCCCCGTGGCTGGCGGCATCGATCCATCCGTCGGCCCGGGCGAGATGCCCGGGCTCCGCCAGGAACCGGTCCACGTCCTCGGCCG
>JAOPYM010000391.1 GCA_025964615.1 Actinomycetes bacterium | reverse complement strand
CATCAATGCCATGACCTCTCCGCCTGGCCCCTACGCCGCCCCGTGGCAATCGGCGCCCCAAGCGCCGTGGCCGGCCGGACCGCGGCTGAGCACGGCACCGGCCGCGCCCCCGGTCGGCTGGTCGGTGGCAAAGCATCCGGTGACGGCAGCCGGGCTGACCATTCCCGGTGACATGCTCTATGTAGGCCGTGGGTTGGCGGCAGGATCGGGTGGTCTTCAGGAACCTGCGCTGATCGATCCTTGGCTGCCCGTGGACTGGCAGGCGCCTGATTGGCCGGGCCAGACGATGGGGTACTGGCCGTCGTACTCGACGATCAGCCCTCAGAGCAGGGCCGCCTACTTGTACTGGCTGTCGACAGGAAGACGCCACCCGGATGTCTTCATCGGGTACGTCTTCCTCTTCTTCTACGGTCTGGAACGGCGAGTCCTGGTCGATTGGCCGCATGCGCCCCAGGTTCAGGGAGCCGAGCTGCCGCTGATCCGCGCCGAGGTGGATCAGTTGCTCAATCTGTTCGGCGGCAACTCCTCCTTCGCCCGTTGCGCCGGGCGCTTCCGGGAGGTGCTGGAGGCGATCAGTCTGCTCGGCACGGATGTCTGTGCCGAGCCCGTCCCGGTGCCGAACCGGGAGTCGCCGCCGATCCGGCTCCGGCTGGGCCTGGGTGGATTCGCAGCGGGCCGTCGGCCGTTGCCTGCGGGGTGGGCGATGGCGTGGCTGATGTCGCAGCCGGACTTCTATCCGCGAACGCCCATGACCCGGTGCGGCCCAGAGTTCGCTGAGCTGTTCCGAGCGCGCTACGCCGCCCAGTTTGGCGCGGGCATCGTCATCCCGATGACCGGCACCAGCGACCTCACGATCGACTACCGTCCGGCGAGCGGCGGCCTCGCTAGATGGCCCAGGCTGGTCTTCTATGGCAGGCCGGATGTCATCGGCCAGACGGGCCCGCTGCGTGAGCTGGTGGCGCTCGCCGACGAGTGCGCTGAGGCACTGGACGCCTTCAGCCGATTCCTGGGTCGCAGTCCGGAAGGGCGCGGCAGCGTCGCGGCGACCGCGCTGCTTCCTCCGGAGCTGGTGGACCTGACCGGGGGCGAGGTCGGCACGCTGATCAGCTGGGCTCGCTCTCACCTCACCCGCTCAGCGACCGTCACGGTGCCGGCGTCAGAGCTGCAGGCTCATCTGCCACTAGGGCAGTCACCGACGAAGAAAGAGGCCGTCACTCTTGCTCGGCTGCTGGCGGCCGCTGGAATCGGCATGGAGCCCGACCCGCGGCTCGGTGGCCCAGTTCCGGGTTCAGGCTCGATGGTCTTGTTCCGCTCTGATGAGACCGTCAGCGTGACGCCCAGCGACGTCTATCAGGCGGCAACGGTCCTTCTGCATCTCGGGGCGGCCGTCAGCGCGGCGGACGGCCAGGTGTCGGCGGACGAGAAAGAACTGCTGGTAAGCCACCTCGAAGAGGCCCTCTACCTGTCAGCAGTCGAACGTACCCGGTTGCGCGCGCACCTGATGTGGCTGCTGACCGCCGAGCTCAAGCTCACTGGGCTGACCGGCCGTATCGACGCACTGGACGAGGTGAAGCGCGAGCAGATCGCTGAGTTCCTCGCGGCGGTGGCGGCAGCCGATGGGGTCATCGATCCCGCAGAGGTCACGCTGCTCAAGCAGATCCGCAAGATGCTCGGCCTCGATCCTGAGGGGGTCCATTCGAGTCTGCACACCGCCGCAGCCGAACCGGTCACCATACGAGAAGCGCGGGCTTCGCCCGGTTATGCCATCCCGGCAGAAGAAGGCCGGGTAAAGCTCGACAGGTCCGTCCTCGCCGCCCGGCTGACCGAGGCTGCGGAAGTGGCGGCCTTGCTCGGCTCAGTCTTCGCCGAACCGAACGAAGCACCCTCCCCACCGGTTCCGCCGACGGCGCAGCCCGTGGCTGGTCTGGATGGAGCACATTCAGCTTTGTTGCGTGCCCTTGCTGAGAGGGACACGATCTCCCGTGCCGAATGGTCAGAGCTGACGTCGCAGTCGCGGCTGATGCCTGACGGTGCACTCGACCGGCTGAACGAAGCCTCCTACGAGGTCACCGGTGAGCCGCTTGCCGAAGGCGACGACCCGATCGAGATCAACCGCTATGTGATGGGAGAACTGCTATGACTGCCAACACCCGGATCCGGCCTCGGGAACGCGACGCCTTGATCCAGTCTCTACGCGCCGGCGTGGTGCCGCGTGTCGGGCAGCACCACGTCCAGGTCGGCAGGGCGGCGGAGGTCCGTGCACTGCTGGCCGACATCGAGCGCATCGCCGACGGTGGTTCCGGTGTACGGATGATGGTCGGTGAGTACGGCGCGGGCAAGACCTTCTTCCTCCATCTCATCCGATCGGTCGCAATGGAAAAGCGCCTGGTCACAGCGCATGCCGACCTCAATCCGGACCGGCGATTGCATGCGACCGGCGGGCAGGCACGCAGCCTGTATGCGGAGCTGATGCGCAATCTGGCCACCCGCGCCAAACCGGAGGGTGGCGCGATGCCAAGTGTCGTGGAGCGTTTCGTCTCCACGGCGCTGACCGAGGCGCACGAGACGGAGACCGACCCCGCCCAGGTCATCAGAACACGGCTCGCGGATCTGTCGGAGATGACCGGTGGCTACGACTTCGCTGAGGTGGTCGGAGCGTACTGGCGCGGTCACGACCTTGGTGATGAGCAGCTGAAGTCATCGGCGATCCGCTGGCTCCGCGGTGAGTTCGCCACGCGGACCGATGCCCGTACGGCACTGGGCGTACGGACCATCATCGACGACAGCACCATCTACGACCATCTGAAGCTGATGAGCCGGTTCGTGCGGCTGGCGGGCTTCGACGGTCTGCTGGTCTGCGTGGATGAGCTGGTCAACCTCTACAAGCTCTCCTCCACCCAGGCCCGCAACTCCAACTACGAGCAGATCCTGCGGATCCTCAACGATGTGCTCCAGGGCAGCGCCGGACACCTCGGCTTCGTCTTCGGCGGGACACCCGAGTCGCTCACCGATACCCGGCGCGGGCTGTTCAGCTACCCGGCCCTGCAGTCACGCCTCGCCGAGAACTCCTTCGTCTCCAACGGGCTCGTGGACCTGTCCGGTCCGGTCATCCGGCTGACGGCTCTCACGCCGGAGGACCTTTACGTGCTGCTGACCAAGCTCCGCCATGTGTACGCCTCCGGCGACCCGGACGCGTACCTGCTGCCCGACGACGCGTTGGTGGCCTTCATGCAGCACTGCTCCGACAAGGTCGGAGACGCCTACTTCCGCACACCCCGTACGACGATCAAAGCGTTCTGCGATCTACTAGCCGTACTCGACCAGAACCTTGGCGTGAACTGGCACGACATCCTGGGCACCGTCGCCCTGACCCCGGAAACCAACCCCGATCTGGCGCCACTCGACGAAGGCGCCGAAGACGACACTCTGAGGCGGAACGACGATGACGACCTCGCCGGCTTCCGGCTCTGAGTCCGGCGCCTTCGATCTGCTCCACGTCGAGGTCCGCCGCTGGATCTGGCAGCAGAACTGGCGCGAACTACGCGACGCCCAGGAAGCCGCCGTTGCGCCGATCCTGGCAGGCGACACCGACGTCATCATCAGCGCCGCCACGGCCTCGGGCAAAACAGAGGCAGCCTTCCTGCCCATCTGCTCCGCGCTGGTCACCGAGCGGGCTCCCGAAGGCTCAGGGATCTCCGCTCTGTACATCAGCCCTCTCAAAGCCCTGATCAACGACCAGTACCGCAGGCTCGAGGAACTGTGTGAGCATCTGGACCTTCCCGTGCACCGCTGGCACGGCGACGTGCCCGCATCCCGCAAGCGCCGGGTCCTCGACCGTCCGGACGGAATCCTCCTGATCACACCGGAATCACTGGAAGCACTGTTCGTCACCCGCGGCACCAAGGTGGCCTCGCTCTTCAGAGGCCTGCGCTACGTCGTTGTCGATGAGCTTCACTCCTTTCTCGGCATCGAACGCGGCGCGCAGCTCCAGTCCCTCCTCCACCGGCTCGAACTCGCCATCCGCCACCGCGCGCCCAGGATCGGCCTGTCCGCGACCCTGGGAGACATGACCGCCGCCGCCGAGTTCCTACGCCCCGGAGCAGCCGACCAGATCCACCAGATCACCTCGACCGCAGACGGGCAGGAACTCCGCCTGCAACTACGCGGCTACCTCGCCCCCGAGGGCGACGCCGACATCGCGGCTCACCTTTTCCATACGGTGCGTGGCACCGACAACCTGGTATTCGCCAACTCCCGCAGCCGGGTAGAGGACCTGACCGACCGGCTCACCCGCCTCAGCGAGCAGGCCCACGTCCCCAACGAGTTCGTCCCGCATCATGGGAACCTCTCCAAGGAGATCCGCGAACACGTCGAATCCCGCCTCAAAGACCGGGCTGTCCCGGTGACGGCGATCTGCACGTCGACTCTGGAGATGGGCATCGATATCGGGTCGGTCACCTGCGTAGCGCAGGTCGGCGCCCCGCCCTCGGTCGCCGCGCTACGTCAGCGTCTCGGCCGGTCCGGCCGCCGAGACGGTCCGGCGATCCTGCGCATGTACGTGTCCGAGCGCGAAGTCACGGACAAGACACCGCCAGCGGACCTGCTCCGAGAGCAGCTCGTCCAATCGATCGCGGCCATCAACCTGCTGCTTGCCCGCTGGTGCGAACCACCGAGCGCAGGCGGAATGCATCTATCCACCCTCGTCCAGCAGACCCTTTCCTTGATCGCTCAACACGGCGGCGTGACACCCATCGAGACCTACCGGACCCTGTGCGAGCAGGGTCCATTCCGCCACATCGACCGGCGAACGTTCTCCACCCTCCTGCGGGACCTCGGAACCGCCGACCTGCTCCGCCAAGAACGCGACGGCTTGCTGCTCCACGGCGGGGCAGGTGAGCGCCTGGTCAACCACCACACCTTCTTCGCCGCCTTCGCCGCACCAACGGAGTACCGCCTGATGGCCGAGGGACGGACTCTGGGCAGCCTCGCCCTCGACCGTCCGCTACTCCCCGATCAGCTGATGATCTTCGCCGGCCGCCGCTGGAAGATCAGGCTTGTCGACACCACAGCGAAGATCATTGAGCTCACACCCGCCTCCGGCGGGCGCCCGCCCCTATTCGGAGGCGCAGGACCCGACGTCCATGACCGCATACGGACCGAGATGCGCGTCGTATACGAGGCTGCGGACGTCCCCAGCTATCTCGACACGACGGCCCAGCAGCTCCTGTACGACGGCCGGGACGCCTACCGGCGGCTCGGCCTCGCCGACAATCCCCTCGTGGGATGGGGAAGCGACACACTGCTGTTCCCGTTCCGCGGCGACGCGATCATGTCCGTACTCGGGCTCGCACTGCACGAGCAAGGGATCTCGTACGAACAGAACGGGCTGGCACTCACCCTGCAAGGCACTACTCCACAACAAGCCACCGACCTGCTGACCGAAATGGCCACAGCTCCCCCGCCTGACGCCACCCGGCTGGCCGCCCTCATACCTGAGAAGAACATCGACAAGTACGACGAGATGCTGGGAAACGAACTACGCACCGCCGCTTATGCCGCCCGCAAGCTAGATGTCCCTGGCGCGTGGGCGGCCCTTCCCGAACTCGCCGCCGCTGCCCAGACCGTACGTCCGGTGAGTACCAGCAACCCGGTCGCCGCATCGGCGTCGCGGCACCGGATCGACGAACTGGGCTAGGGAACTCGGCGAGGACTTGCACGCCGCCGGTATCGACATGATCGGCGCGGATCATCCCACGGCCCTGCGCTGCGCGAAGGACCTGGCGATCTCGATCCGACTGGTGGAAGGCGGATCGCCGGTCGCCGTGACCTTCGCCGAGGATCTGCTGCGACGTTTCCAGCGGCTGCTGGGTGAACGGGTGTACGGGCCGGACCACCCGTACACCCATGCCTGCCGCAGCAACCTGGCCTTGCTGTACCGGCTGGCCTGGCGACCCGGACAAGGCGCGGGCGCTCAACGAGACCTCGCTCGCACAGCTCACCGCCACGCTGGGCGCCGACCATCACCTCACCCTGATTTGCGCACTCGGGCTGGCCGGCGATCTGGCCATGCTCGGCGACCTCGCGGCAGGTCATTCGAGCAGGTCCGGAGGATCCTCCAGGAGAAGGCCCGCGGTGCGCATCTCCTCGGCCAGCCAGGCCAGGGCAGTCTGCCCCAACATCGTGGACTGCTCCGTCGCCGCGGCCGGTGCCGGGCGCGGCATCGCCTGGGCCCGTGCGGCGGCCTCAGGGGTAGGTGTCGGTGTGTGGGCGATGAGGCCG
>JAOPYM010000334.1 GCA_025964615.1 Actinomycetes bacterium | reverse complement strand
CCCGCCAAATGGGCGCCCCCCCAAAATTCAACACCTTTACATCACCCCGTTGACTCGTGGCGTAACCCCCACCCCAAGGGTAAAGGGTGCGGTAAACGCCACGAGTCAACGGGGACGGGCCGGACCGACTTGAACACTTTTCTCAGGAAGCGCCCGTACGATGTCCGGGTGGCGACGACGGAGACCCTGCCGGGACAGGCGATGGAACGCGAGCAGCCGCCATCCCTGCGGAGCTGGCTCAGCCCGCCGATCCCGGGCGGAAGGCTCTGGGGCTGGCTGGGACCGCTGCTGGTCACGGTGTTCGCCGGGTTCCTGCGGTTCGACCGGCTGGCCCTCCCGCACGCGGTGGTCTTCGACGAGACCTACTACGCCAAGGACTCCCTGGCGCTGCTGAAGTTCGGGTACGAGCACAACACGGTGCAGAACGCCGACTCGATCCTGCTGGCGCCCGGGACCGACAAGTGGAACCCGCAGATCTGGTCGGACGGCGGCAGCTTCATCGCCCACCCGCCCGCCGGCAAATGGATGATCGCCATCGGCGAGTGGCTGTTCGGCGCGACCCCGTTCGGCTGGCGTTTCATGCCGGCCCTGATCGGCACCCTGGCGGTCCTCGTCCTCGCCCGGATCGCCCGGCGGATGACCGGTTCCACGCTGCTCGGCTGTGCCGCCGGGTTGCTCCTGGCCCTTGACGGCCTGGAACTGGTGACCAGCCGCGCGGCCCTGCTCGACATCTTCGTGATGTTCTGGATCCTGTGCGCATTCGGCTGCCTGGTGATCGACAGGGACCGGTCGCGGGCCAGGCTGGCCGAGAAGATCGAGGCCAACACCATCGCCGGGGTCGGCCCACGGCTCGGCACCGGGATCAGCTCGGTCGTGCCGGGCCTCGGGCCGTTCGTCATGCACTGGTGGCGCATCGCGGCGGGCGTGTGCCTGGGGCTCTCGGTCGCCACCAAGTGGGACGGGATCTTCTACATCGCCGCCTTCGGGCTGATGACGGTGCTCTGGGACTGGGGCGCCCGGCGCGCCGCGGGCGTCCAGAACCCCGGGCGCGGGGCGCTGCTGCTTGAGGCACCGCTCTCGGTCGTCTCCCTGGTACTGGTGGCCGGGATCACCTACCTCGTCTCCTGGTCCGGGTGGATCTTCACCTCGGGCGGCTGGGGACGCGGCACGATGGCCTCGAACCCGCTGTGGCGGCCGTTCGAGGCGATGCCGAAGCTGTGGAGCTACCACCAGGAGATGTGGCACTTCCACACGACCCTGAAGACCAAGCACCCGTATCAGTCGTGGCCGTGGGACTGGCCGGTCCTGCGCCGCCCGGTGGCGTTCTTCTACACCGAGCCCAGCACCGGCTGCGGCGCGAGCAAGTGCTCACGGGAGATCCTCGGCATCGGTACCCCGGTGCTCTGGTGGTCGGCGGTCGTCGCCCTGGTCGTCCTGGCGGTCGTCTGGCTGCTGCACCGGGACTGGCGGGCAGGGGCGATCCTGGCCGGCTACCTGGCCGGGTGGGTGCCGTGGTTCCCGTCCGCGTTCGGCCACCGGACGATGTTCCTGTTCTACGCCACGCCGATGCTGCCGTTCATGTGCCTGGCCCTCGTCCTGGTGATGGGGATGATCATCGGTCCGGCCACCGACACCGGCCTCCGGCGGGTCCTCGGCTCGGCGGCGGCCGGGGCGTTCATGCTGGTGGTCCTGGTGAACTTCGGATACCTCTACCCGGTACTGGCCGCCAGGGTGATCCCGTGGAGCGACTGGGACGCCCGGATGTGGCTGCAGAGCTGGATCTAACTGCTGGCGCTCGCTCCGCTCGCGCGGTGGAGTACGTGGTGTAGTACGTGTCGTACGGCATCACCGGGGTGTTGAGCCTGACCTTCCCTGCCGTCCGGAACGTGAGGGTGATCCAGGTGTAGTCACCGCCGTGCAGCGGCCGCCGCAGGTCGTGCAGCACGATGACCGGCCTCGGCCCGATCACCACAGCCCGGCCGGCCGGTACCGTGATGCCCCCGCCGGCGATGGCGGCCGAGGCTGCCGTACCGGGGGCGGACACGCCGATCAGCCGGTCGGCCGTGGCCCCGCCGGCGAGCGTCAGGTAGAGCGGCGCGTCCCTGCCCGGCGGGAGCACCATGGCCGGCTTCGGGCCGAGGACGAACATGTTCCGGACCCCGATACCGCCGACCCCGCCGTCGATGCCGTCAGCGGGAGTCTCCGCGGCCGGGGCCGCACGCTGGGCGCACCCGCCCAGCGCTCCCACCAGCGCCAGCACGGCGGTCACGTCCTGAACTCGGCTCACCTTGCGGACTGTACGGGAGTGACTGCACAGGGTGAGCGAACGACACTCAGCCCTCGTTCTTCTCCTGGGCGTGCCGCTCGAACTGGGCCATGATCGCGTTGGTCGCCTCGCCGATGAGCTCCGTGCTGGTCGAGACCCTCCGCAGCCCCGCACTGCCCGCGCGGCTGTTCCCGCCGGACTGGGCGCTGCTCGCACTGCGCTCGGCGATGGGCGAGGTGAGCAGGTTGTACGGCCCGCCCTCTCATGCGCACATCCAGCAGGTCCTCAACAGTTAGATCACCAGAGCCCTGCTCCAGGCCACCTCCACGACCTTGGGCATCGTGGTGAAACCCAGAAGGCCGAGGACGAACCCGGTGGTCAGCCGGTGCCAAACCCCCGCTCTGCGCAGCATGGCGTGGCCCTCGTCACGCAGTTCGATCAACGCGATCCGGTCGGCCGGGGCGCTCTTCGCGTACGCGCGTGAGGCGGCCGCCTCGGTCGTACGGTCGTTGGCGCCATGCATGATCAGGATCTCCCGTCCGGCCACCGCCCCCGCGGGCTCACCGTCGGGCAGCCAGGGGGCGAGCGCGACCACGCCGCGTACGTGCGGATCGTCGGCGACGCGCAGGGCCGTACGCGCGCCCATCGAATGACCGACGAGCACCACCGGTACCTCGCCGTACCGCTCCCGTACCCGATCCAGGGCCCAGCGCGCGTCCGGCACCGGCGAGGCCTCCGCACCGTTCCAGCCCCGCAGCCGGTAGCCGAGCGAGCAGACCGCGAGGCCCTGATCACGCCCAGCCCGCTGGAGCACCCAGGCAAACGGGATCATCCGCAGCGCGGCGGGCTGCCACGGGCTCGCCGGGACGCGGCTCTTCACCCGGCCGCCGTGCAGCACCAGCGCGACCGCCCGCACCTCGCCCACTGGTTCTCGTACGCCCAGCGTCGGCTTCTCACTCATCGGCCGGTCTCCCGCCGGTCATCGGGCTACCGTCAGAGCGGAATTCTCGCAGGAGCCTACGGGGCTGCCCGCCGGTCTCGGGCAGTGCCTCCCTGAACGGCCGTACCGTCACCGCCTTCTCCTGGGTGGAAAAAAGGTAACGAGAACGTAAAGTCCCTGTTTCTTCGGGATATATCAGCACTACGGTCGCGGATGGACGCACATCGCATCGGGGGATCGCGCAGTGCCGGAGGCACCGTATGGCTATTCGCAACGTCGTCAGCACCCTCGCCGGGGACGGCACAGAGGTCATGGGCCCAGGGGTGCTCATGTACCACTACCCCGGGAACGACATCATGAACGGCAGCCTGCTGACCGTGGAGAGCAACCACTTCTGCGTGCTGAAGTCCCGGGGCGCGATCCTCAACGTCTACGAGACCGGCCAGTTCCAGGTCGAGACCCCGCAGCGAGTGCTGATCGGCAGCATCCAGCAGGCCTTCTACGGCGGGCAGTCCCCGTGGCAGTACGAGGCGCTGTTCGTGACGCGGGCCAAGAACGTGGTGAAGGCCAAGGGCCTCGCGCTGTCGCGTGAACTCGCCGAGATGGTCTACGACGTCGAGTACTACGTGCACGTCGACACCCCGCAGGGCGCGGTCAACCTGGTCACCCACATGCCGTACTCCGGCCATGTGCTGACCACCGACCAGCTCAACACCTACGCGGGCCCGGTCGTCGAGCAGGCCGTCAACCAGATCGTCCAGCTCACCCCGCTGGAGCAGGTCAACGAGCGCATCAGCGACATCGTCGAGCTGGTCCGCGGTCATCTGCAGGACTTCCTGGCGATCTACGGGATCGTGCTCAACGACGTCAAGTGCCTGATCAGGCCGCGCGACGAGCGGATGCGCGAGCTCATCTCGCTGCGCGCGTTCGGGTTGTCCGAGCTGGACGCGGTCCGGTACTACATCGCCATGAAGATGGCCGAGAACGGCGTGGTCTCCGCGCCGAACATGGCCGTCGGGCAGCCGTTCAACATCGGCATGACAATGGGGACGTACGCCCCGTCCGTGCCGTACATCCCCGAATCCGTCAGCAACCCGGTACCGGTCGACCCCGCCACCCGCGCCACGTACTACCCCAGCCCGTGACCGACTCTCTCGCCGACAAGCTGCGCAGCCTGCTCGCCTCCGACGTCTACAACGACCGCGGGCGGCTGCGCAGCGACGACCTGCTGATCCGGCAGCGGGTCGAGCACGCACTGGGCTTCGCCGCGGGGAAGGTACGGGACCTTTCGTCGCGCTGGCGAGCCGACCGGGTTCCGCCCTCCACCAGAGAGCAGCCGTTCCCGCCCGCCACGGTGATGCAGCCGCTGCGGGCCGGCGAGCGGCTGCTCCGCGACCTGGAGGAGGTCTGTTCCGCGGTGCGAGGGCTGCCGCTGCTCAACCCGGACAAGGTCTGGGATCGGGTACGGGGCGTAGGTCTGCACGAACTCGTCCAGTTCGACTGGGCCCTGGTCTGCGAGTCCGAGGCGCTCGCCGCGGAGATCAGCGAGGCCGCGTCCCTGGACCTGCTCAAGACCCCGATGCTGGACGCTCGCATCACCCGCCTGCACCAGGTCGTCCTCGACCGCCGCCGTTACGTCGAGTTCCTGGCCTGAGACGAGACCTTGCCGTGGTGCGGGCGGGGCTGGTTTGATGGCCGGGATCTGTGATCTGCGGGAGGGCTCCCGATGGCGGCGTACGACGACGACTCCTTTGCCGGGCCCGATCCACACGGCCCGTTCACCCTGGGACCCCCCGGCCTCGCCGACCCCTGGCGGGCCACCCCGCCTACCTGGAGCATGCCGCCCGAGCCCGCTCCGGAGCCCCGCTTCGGCATCGGCAAGTACGCCAGGCCCGCCCGGCGCCCACGCCGCCGGATCAGCAGCGGTGTGGCGGTCGCCGGCACGGCACTCGCCTGCGCCGTGGGTGCGGCAGCCCTCGTCACAGCCGTCTGGCCGACGGGCCCGGGCCTGCACCGGGACGGCTCGCTGAACGTCTCCCAGCAGCAACCGGACTCCCCTGCTCCGTACATCGTCGACCCTGCGACCCCGACGGCCACACCTTCCACGGCGATGGCCGCCCCGGCCCCCACCCGGCCCGCAGCGGTGCCGTCCAAGCGGCCCCAGGGCACCAACGCCGTACCGAATCCGCCACAGCACGCCGGCCCGCAGCACACCGGTCCGCAGCACACCACAAAGCCGCCCAAGCCCAAACCCAAGGTCTGCACAAAACCGCTCATCGACGAGCACGGCCACCCCAGCGGCTCCGTCGTGGTGCCGTGCCCGTAGACCGCACCGGAAGAGAGAACACGTGAGACTCGCCGCCCGCAGCGCGATCGTGGCGTCCGCCTCGGCAATGGTCCTGTCCACCGCGCCGGTGGCCTTCGCGGCATCCTGGAAGCCACACTGGACGTGGTCCTCCCCGACCGGCCAGACGACCACCATCAACCTGGACAAGGTGACGGTGGACCTCGCCGCCCACCTCTGGCTGCAGGGTTCGGACCCGGCCGTCAGATCGCTGCAGGCCAAAGTGACACCACCGCAGGGCGCCTCGCAGACGATCGGCCTGCACCTGAACAAGGGCGGCAGCACCAGGAAGGGCACCTGGAGCGGACAACTCGGCCTCTCCCAGCAGGCGCCCACCGGCCTCTGGAAGGTCAGCTTCACCGCCACCTCGACCAAGGGACAGGTCAGCCACCACGACAACGCGGCCTCGTTCACCGTGGCCAGGGCCCCGCAGCAACCCTTCTCGATCACGCCTGGCTCGGTCGTGATCCAGCCGTCCGGATCCGGGGTGACCGTACGGGCGTTCTGGGGGGACCGGCACGTCGAGGCCGCGGAGGTCACCGTCACTCCCCCCGGGACCACCGGCACCGTCGTGCACCTGGTCCTGTCCGGGGGCGACAACGACTACGGCGTCTGGCAGGGCTGGGCGCCACTCGCCCGCCAGTCACGCCCCGGCGTCTGGACGGTCACCACCTCCTACACCCCCGGCAGCAGCAGCTCCTGGGTGGCCGACCCCGCCCGTACCGGGACCTTCACCACCCAGCAGGTCCCCAGGGTGTCGATCAACATCAGCGCCACCAAGGTCACGCAGAACCAGTGGTTCACGATCTACGGCAAGCTGCTCGGCTGGCGCCCGGACGGCAACTATTCCGGGATCAGCGGGCAGCCGGTGGCCCTGTGGTGGCGGCACATCGCCATCGACGGCCGGTGGAACTACTCGGGCGTGACCCTGAAGACCAAGAGCGACGGTTCGTACTCCTTCAAGGTCCAGCTGCAGGGCAGCTCGTACCTGCAGACCCGCTTCGCAGGAGGCCCGCTGTATGTGGCCGCGTCGTCCGCGGGACCGGTGGTCAGCGTGCACTGAATCATCTTTTTCGGCCATACCGCCCGTAAGCATGCATTGTCTACCTTTAGTCTGTCCTGGTGAGTTCTGATGCTGGTGTGGTGACGAAGGTCTTCGGGCTGGTCAAGCTGCTGGGCGCGGCGGTGGTCGCGGGCCTGCTCGCCGGCCTGGTGCTGGTGCCCGCGTTCGGGTCGGTGGGGCTGGCGGCGAAGAACGTCTCGTCGCAGGCCACACCCAAGGAACTCCAGGAACCGGCGCTGCCTCAGAAGTCCAACATCTACGCGGAAGACGGCAGCCGGATCGCCTCGTTCTACTACGAGAACCGGTCCCCGGTGACGTTGGCCAGCATCGCGCCGATCATGCAAAAGGCGATCGTGGCGATCGAGGACAACCGGTTCTTCTCGCACGGTGCCATCGACATCAAGGGCACAATCCGCGCTCTCGTCCGCAACCAGGCCAACGGCGGGCAGGTGCAGGGCGGCTCCAGCCTCACCCAGCAGTACGTCAAGAACGTGCTGTTCGAGACCGCAGGCCAGCCGGTCCTCGCAGCCGAGCAGCAGCTGGGACGCGCCCGCACCAAGGCCGACATCAAGAAGGCCCAGGCTGCGCTGGACGCGGCCCGCCTCGCGCAGAACACCACCATCGCCCCGAACCTCACCCGCAAGCTTCAGGAGCTGCGGTACGCGCTCTGGGTCGAGCAGCACAACACCAAGAACGACATCCTCACCAAGTACCTGAACATCGCCTTCTTCGGGCACCAGACGTACGGCATCGAGGCTGCGGCGATGCGGTTCTTCGGTGTGCACGCCTCGCAGCTGAGCACCACGCAGGCGGCGACTCTGGCAGGCATGGTCAACAACGCCAACCTGTACGACCCGATCAACAATCCGGTCGGCACGATGAAGCGGCGCAACATCGTGCTGGACCAGATGGCGCAGTACGGCGTCATCCCCAAGACCGAGGCCACGGCGGACAAGGTCACGCCGCTCGGCCTGCACCCGAAGTCCCCCGGCGGCAGCTGTGAGAGCTCCAAGTACGGCTACTTCTGCACCTATGTGCAGAACGAGATCCTCAGCAATCCGGCCTTCGGCGCGACGGCCGACATCCGGCGCGCTCTGCTCAACACCGGCGGGCTTCAGATCCACACGACCCTGAGCCTCAAGGCCCAGAAGGGCGCGCAGAACGCGATCAACAGCTTCAGCCTCGGCGGCCAGTCGCGAATCGTGATGGAGTCCATGGTCCAGCCGGGCACCGGCAAGGTCCTCGCGATCGCGATCACCAAGCCGTACGGCCTTGACGCCAAAGCCGGCCAGTCCACGATCGACTACGCGGCCAACGAGGCCCACGGCGGGCTCGGCGGGGTCCAGGCAGGCTCCACCTTCAAGATCTTCACGCTGGCGGCCGCGCTGCAGTCGGGCATGACGATCGACAAGTCCTACAGCACGCCCGCCAGCATGAACCTCACCGGGTACACCGACTGTTCCGGAGCGCCGACCAGCCCCTGGCCCGTGCACAACTCCGAGGCCAGCGGGTCCGCGACCAACAACATGGTGAGCGCGACCTGGGGCTCGGTCAACACCTACTTCGCCCAGCTGGAGCGCGACGTCGGCCTGTGCAAGGTCGCGAGGATGGCTGGGGACTTCGGCATGGCGCGCGGCAACGGGTCTCCGCTGCTGCAGGTGCCGTCGCTGACGCTCGGCTCCAACGAAATCGACGTCGTGCACGAGGCGGCGGCCTACGCCGGATTCGCCGCGTCCGGTAAGTACTGCCACCCGATCGCCATCAACTCGGTCATCGACGGTTCCGGTAAGTCGCTCGCGGTCCCGAGTGCGAACTGCAAGCAGGTCGTCGATCCCGCCGTCGCGAACGAGGTGTCCGTCATCCTCAGAGGCGTCCTCTCGTCGGGCACCGCGGCGGTCAACACGATCCCCGGCCGCGATGCCGCAGGCAAGACCGGCACCAACGAAGGCAAGAACACCGCGATGTTCGCCGGCTACACCCCGAACATGGCCGCGGCGCTCTGGTACGGCGACCCGACCGGCCCGTACGCCGACCCGGTAGGCGCCTTCGGTGCCGCTCTCGCCCCCTACTGGGTGCGGAGCATGCAGGCGGCCCTCGCCGGGCTGCCGGCACCGAACTTCCCCGACCCGGGCAGCCAGTTCGGCACTGCCTCCGGGAACCCCCCCAAGAGCAGCCCGACCTGCCAGGCCAACACCGGCAACAACGGGCAGAACTGCACGGGCACCACGCCCGGTAAGGGCGGCAAGGGCGGCAAAGGCGGTAAGGGCGGCAAGGGCGGCATCCCTACTCCCGGCCACTGACCTTGCCCTCAGCGACCGGTACCGGTGAGCCGGCATGTTGAAGGCCCCGGAGCGCGACAGCGGCTCCGGGGCCTTCAGCACCCGCAAAGTGGCCACAGGGCCACGCTCGGACTTACTAGGGCGTGGGCGTAGGCGTGGGCGTGGGCGTGGGCGTGGGCAGCGTGTGGTGAACGATGATCGGGCCGTTCACACACGGACCAGAGTCGTCGGAGGTGCCCAGAACGTTGTGGATCGCGGCACCGATGCCCGCCACGTCGATGCTACGGCAGGTCTGGATCGGAATGACCTGGAAGTCGGACGGTCCGTGCCAGAAGGCGGCGCCGGGCCAGTCGCCGGGCACGGTGTCGGCCTGAGCGGGCAGCGCACCGAGGAGAATTCCGCCGGCTGCGGCGGCGATGATACCGGCCGCGGCGATTTTCTTCATCATTGCAATGGTCCCCTGTTCCCCTGAGTTGCGATTCTTCGGTGGCGGCTAGCGAAGATATCCCCGCCCGCGCCGTTGCCCCGAAAAATTATCACGTGGCAAATATGCCGACTCCACCGAGAAGGTAAGGGTCGTCCAAGCATCATCCAAAGAAAGCATACGGGATATCGTGGCGACCTTTCCGAAACAGCAGGAGAGGCTTTGCCCGCCCTGACCTCAGGTATGGGCAAAGCCTCTCCGGTGATGACCGGCAGAGCCGATCAGATGAGGCAGACCGCAGGTGCGTCAGCGCTGGCGGTTCGCCCTGATCCGGCCCATCGCGAGCATTCCGCTACCCGCGACGAGCATGAGGCCGGCGAGTGCGGCCAGCAGATCCGACGGAGCGCCGGTGAAGGGCAGTTCGTGCCCGTGCTCGTGCTCGTGGGACTCCCAGCCGTGGTGCTCATCCGACGTGCATTCTTCTTCGCACCCGTGCTCGTGGTGGTGCTCATCCGACGTGCAATCGTCTTCTTCGCACCCGTGGTCGTGGTGGTGCCGGTGGTGCTCATCCGACGTGCAATCGTCTTCTTCGCACCCGTCGTCGTGGTGGCGCGCAGGCCCCTTAGGCGGGCACTCCGAACCCGAACACTCCGGCGAACAGTTCGAACCCGAGCACTCCGGCGGGCAGCTCGCCCCTGAACACTTAGGCGGGCAGTTCTCCCCCGTGCAAGTAGGCGGACAGTTCGAACCCGAACACTTAGGCGGGCAGTTCGCCCCCGTGCAAGGAGGCGGGCAGTTCGCCCCTGTGCACTTCGGCGGACAGTTCGCCCCTGTGCACTTCGGCGGGCAGTTCGAACCCGTGCACTTAGGTGGGCAGTTCGCCCCTGTGCAAGGAGGCGGCTGATGCTCGCCCGCGCACAGCGCCCCGCCGGTGCCGAGCAGCGCGATGGCGTTGCCGCACACGTTGACCGGGACGCCGATCGGGATGTCGATCTGGTTGCCGCCGCCGGCGGACTGCTTCCCCGAGGTGGTCTTCCCGGAACCGGAATCGCCCTCCTTCCGGACGGTCGCACCGCCCTTGCACGCGGCCATGCTCATACCCGCCACGGAGATGGCGTTGCCGCACAGGTTGACCGGCACGCTGACCGGCGCGTGAATCTGGTTGCCGCCCAGCAGGCTGAGGTCACCTGAGGAATGCATCCCCTGGCCGGAGCCCTTGTTGTGAACGTGGGCCCCGCCTGCGCAGTAGGCGTGGGCGGTGCCGAGCAGCGCGATGGCGTTGCCGCACACGGTGAGCGGGACGCTGATCGGAGCGTCGAGCTGGTTGCCGCCGCCGAGGGACTGCTTCCCCGAGGTGGTCATCCCCGAGCCGGGATCGCCCTCGTTCCGGACGGTCGCACCGCCCTTGGACGCGGCGGCCGCAATACCGCCCGCCGCCGCGGCGTTGCCGCTGATGTTGATCGGTACGCTGATGGGCAGCTTGATCTGGTTGCCCCCGAGCGAGCTGTTAGCGCCACTCGTGGTGTCGGTGCCGGCATAGGAGACGCCGGGTCCGAGGCTGGCGAACCCGACCATTGTGAGGGCGACCATCGCGACGCCCTTGGCCCACATTCGCATGGGTCATCCTTCCTGTTGGTGGTGGGGAGGCGGGCCGGAGCGGCGGCTCTCGAGAACGGCCACCGCCGCTCCGGCGTTCATCACTTCCCGAGCAGGTGCGCGATGGCGCTGCCGTTCGTCAGCGAACCGACGCCGTTCTCGGTCTCCGACTGCAGCGGTGAGCCCAGCGAGACCGGGTTGCTGTTCTGAGACAGCAGCGGCAGCTGCGTCTGCGCGAGCGGGTTGCTGTCCCCTCCGACACCGGGCAGCAGCGAGATCGGGGTCCGGACCGCAGTCGGCGGAGAAGGGTAGGCGACCCGCTGAGCGGTGCGTGCGGCCGGGGGAACGACGATCACGGTCGCCTCCTTGTTGACCACCGTCGCCGTGCCGCGGCACACCGCCTTGGCAATACCGACGGCCCCGACGGCGTTGCCGCACACGTTGATCGGAACGCCGACCGGCGCGTCGATCTGGTTGCCGCCACCGGCCGATTCCTGGCCCGATGTGGTCAGGTTTCCTGCACTGTTGTTGGTGACGTGTGCACCACCCATCGACACGGCGGCTACGTCCCCTCCGACACCCACGCCGTTCCCCGAGATATCGATCGGCGCCGAGATCGGCGCGATCACCTGGTTGCCGCCGAGCAGGCTTTGGTCACCATTGGTGGTGGTGTCGGCACACGCCACGCCCGCACCCAGGCCGACGAATGCGGCCGCAGCCGCGACGAGCGCGGCCCGCGCGGTCATTCTTGCCAGCTTCTGCATTTTTCCCCCATTGTGATTGGATTTCTTCTGTTTCGGAGATGGCTTGCGAAAGGAGCGCCGACTCAATATCCGGCGGTCCACGGAATTGGCTTTAGGAAATGCTGAGAGAATTCTCGAAAGGAGTACCCATCGAACGCTTCTCAGACGTGGGCGCAACTACCGGCAGCAGGGCAGAGTGGGCCGCTGAGGCGGGCAGGGCTACGGAGTACTAGTCCGGTGAGAAGGAACGGTCGTCGACGCTCGAGCGCACGGCCGGGAAGCGGGCCGGGAAGACCGGTGCCGCCATGAGGAAACGCCGAGCGCCCATCAGGTGCTGGCTGCCGCCACCGAAGCCGCCGATGCCGCCGGCCCCGCCGAAGGTATTGGTCTGCGACGGAAGAGTGGAGCTGGGATCGCGCTCCGGCCAGCTCATCGGTGCCCGGCGGGGCCGGCGGGGGGCGTGGCGGGCGGCCGATCGGTGCCCGGCACGCAAGGTCGCAACGTGGACGGTCACGTGCCGGTGCGCCTGCGCGGCGCCCGCGTGCGGCAGGACCTGAAGCCGCAGGCCCGGCGTCGGAACGGTCGGCACACCGCTGGACGTCGTCCGTCCGGCCCTTGCGGGTAGCCGTGTGAGCACCCTTGTGGTGAGGTCCGCGGGGTCCCCTGCCGTCCGAACGGCGCGAGAAAGCATCCCTTCGGCAGTTCCCAGGATGTGCAGCCGGCTGGGCAGGACCGCCACGGAGCGTACGACGGCGTTGGTCGTATCCCTGGCTGCCAACAGCCGCAACGTTTGCACCAGAGGCTTCCCGCCGGTCAGCGTGTTCCCGCTGCCGACGTCGTCGACGCTGCGCAGATCGAGGTGCGGCGTCACGCGGCCGGCCCGCTCCGCAAGGACTCCGAGCGCCTGGCCCAGGACACCCTCAGCGACGGGCACCAGGCGCGTCACCTGGCTCGCCTGAACGGGCCGGGTGTCGGCCAGCGCATCGTTGCCGCCGAGGTGCATCAGACCAATGACCCAGCCCGCGAATACCAAGGCGCCGAGTGTCAGGAGGCGGGAGATCGTCCTGCCACCGATCGGGCACGCGATGACGCTTACAGCCGACTTCGACATCACACACCCCTCCCGGTAGTCAACTGACTGGGCTAGCGCCCGACCATCACGTACTGTAACGCTATCGATGCGAAGTGTTAGTTATTGGCAGAGAGGGCGTGTCGCCTTGTGCGGGGGCGCGGCTCTTGTCATGCGGCTCTTGTCATGCCGACCACGCCCGCGACGGGCCGAGCAGCTCATCCCGGGCCGTCACCGAACGGGCTCCCGTCCAGGGGGACCCGGGCGGCCTGAGGCCCCCGAGACGATCACCCGCACCCGCCAAAGGTGCACCGGTACCCTGCACGGGGGCCGGGTATGGAAGCACGCCAGGTCGGTCTGTGTTCGGATCTCTGTTCGTCCCGGCGCGAACGCGAGGTAGGCAGCGCGCAGCGGAGCACTGGACGGATAGCCGCCCCGGACGGACAGCAGGCGCAAGACCCGGTCGCCGTAGGTACGTGGCCGGTCCCAGCCTGGGCCGAGCGCCACGGCGATCCGCTCCCCCCTACGCAGGACGACGGTGGCTCCGGAGTCGGCTGCGGTCAGTGTCCGGCCGGTCGGAGCCGGCTTTGGATCTGGTCGCCCCACCGAGGGGACTACCGGGCCTGTGCTGCCCCGCAGGGCAGCAGGCCCCGTGCTGCGCGCAGCCGGCAGCGTGCCACAGGCAGCACCGGCCAGGGCCGCACTGCTGAGGACAAGGACGATCAACCGTCGCATACGCCCGCCTTCCCTCTGATCTTTCACGGTCTTGGCCGTCACCTCAGGAGATGCCCACATCGTCGTACTGGGTGGCGGTGGGGTCGGCGGCATAGTTGTCGTCATGGCTGATCAGGGTGAGGGTGTAGGAGTGGCCGGCGGTGATCGGTCGGCTGACCGAGCGCCAGGTGTTGTCGTAGGTGCAGGTTGGGGAAAGGGCGGTGACGGTGGTGTGAGCGGTGTTGTCGGTCAGGGTGGCGGTCGCCCGGTCGTATTGGACGGTGTCGGGGCAGGCGACGTTGTACCAGAAGTACACTGTGCTGCTGCCGGTCGGTGCGGTGAAGGTCTGGGCGATTGAGGAGTCCCCCAGGGTCTGGATCGAGAGCGAGCCGAGCCGTGCGGAGTAGTAGCCGGTGTGCGGGCCGGTGGTGGTGATGCCGGTGATCGGCCCGCTGGCGGTCCAACCGGACAGATTCCCTGACTCGAAGCCGCCGTTGACGATTCCGCTGTGCGGCGTGACCGTCAGCGAGAACGTGGTCGTGTGGGTCGCGCTGGTTCCCTTACCGGTGATGGAGATCGGGTAGGTACCGGAGGGGGTCGACCTCGCGGTGGAGATCGTCATGGTGGAGGAGCCGCCTGCGGTGACCGAGGCCGGGCTGAACGAGGCCGTGGCCTGCGCCGGGAGTCCGCTGGCCGATAGCGCCACGGTCTGCGCCGACCCGGAGGTGACCGCCGTCTTGACGGCGGTGGTCGCCGGGGATCCGGCGTTGACCGTGACGGAGCCCGGGCTGGCGGAGATGGAGAAGTCGTTCGCCGGAGGTGCGGGCGCACAGCCGGACAGCTGGAAGGCGCCGAGCTTGGTGCTCCAGTTGTAGGAGCCGTTGGCGGGCAGGTATTCGTGGGTGTACCAGAAGGTGCAGCCATCGGTGGGATCGACGCTCATCGAGGAGTAGTCGCCCCAGCGGTCCGCGTCGGTCCCGATCTGAGAGCCGCCTCCGGCCTGGATGGTGCCTTCTCCCTGGGTCATCTGCCCGGCGGCGTCGCGTGCCAGCCGCCCGGTGAACAGCACGGAGGGGAACATCGAGGAGCTTGAACCGGAGTACCCGAGGGCCATGTTCCCGGCCTTGTCCATGGCGATCGACCCCATCCACCGGTTGGTGGAGTCCGGCGCCCAGGTGCCCTGCTGGAAGACCGACACCGTACCCGCGGTGTTCATTCGCAGCTCGTACCAGCGGATGCCGGTCGTGAGCAGTGACGTCACCGTGTGCGCGACAACCAGGGATTCGTGGTCGCCGAAGTTGCGGTAGGCGAGCCGGTACATCAGCCGGTCGGCGATGACATCCAGTCCCTGGCTGGTGCCGGGCTGCGGCACGCAGAACTCATTGAGCAGGCAGGGCTGAACATAGGGGGCCACTATCAGGTTGGTGGGGCCGGTGAAGGTGGTGTTGGCCGGGTTGGCCCAATCGACGTGGAACTTCCAGTACTCCAGGCTGCTCAGGCCGCCGAGCGCGACCAACGTGTTGGGTTCTCCGGGCGGAGGCGGGGTGGTGCCGTCCAGGTCTGCGGCGAGCATCGAAGCGAAGGCGGGAGCGGGGGTGATGAAGCACTGCTGGGTGGCTGCGACGCCGTTGAGCATTCTGGTCCGGTCGTACGCGCAGGCCTCGGTGCCCTGGAACCCGCCGGAGGTGCTGGTGTACAGGTTGTAGGTGATGTAGTACGCGTCCGGCCACACCGAGAGCTTGGGATAGTCGGGGAAGTTGGCGTACTGGAAGGCGTACCGGTTGTAGGCGCCCGTCGCGTCTGAGGTCTTGCTCACCGCCAGGCATTCGTAGTACGGGCCGTTGGCCGAGGAGACATTGGCGAACTGGGTGATGACCCAGCGGCCGGCCAGGTTGTCATAGCGGACGGTGGCATCGCCGTTGTTGTCGGTCTGGCAGTAGCCGCCGAATCCGCTCCACAGGGTGTTGGTATCGACCGGGCCGTACTGCACCGTGCCCGTCTTGCTGAACACCGCGAAGGCGGTGTTGACCAGGTCGACCACCTGAGTGGCGCCGACCGCCAGGTTCGGGTCGGCCGGCGCCGTGCTCACGGTGTAGGAGCCCTGTGGTCCGGAGAAGCCCGCCCCGACGCCCGTGATCTTCCGTGTGAGGAGCGGCGCGAGGCGCTCCCCGGGCCGCGGCTGTGCCGGCGGCTGCACCACCGGGTCCGGCAGGACCCCGGCCGCAGGCCTGGGGAACGTACGGAGCGGGATCGCCCGGTGGCGTCGCGAACCGGTCACAGGCGGGATCGACCGGAGCGGCGGGGAGGTGTCATGGTGCACCTCCGGGGACACCTCACGGTGCGGTCGGGGCGACGGAGCCGCGTGCGCGGGCTGCACGGCGCACACCCAGGTACCGGCCGTGGTCGCGATCAGGATCAAGACCGCGACCACGCGGGACCACAGGGTGCAGACCATCAAGACTCCTCGGGTGATCGGCGGGCACCCGGATGCCTGCGAGCGGTCCGCCGGGCACCGGCCTGCACAACGCCATGCGCCGTACCGCGCCACGCTCCGGTGACGTTCCGTTACCTCACGGTAACTCTCAAGAGCCGTCGCCATGATCAGCCACGCCGGGCACCGCACGAGGGGGCCTGGACCGAGCAGGCGCCCAAGCCCCCTTGCGTGTCAGGTCCAGCTCTCAGTGCGGCCCGTGCACGCGCCCGCGACCGGGGCGGCGCGGGACGAGGACACCAGCGAGGGCGCCGAGCAGGGAGAGCACGGCGGCCACGGTGAGGGCCGGGGAGAACCCGCTGGTGAAACCGGCGGGTGAGGTGAAGGTTCCGGAACCGGTGAAGACGGCCACCACGATCGCGACACCGAAGACACCACCGAGCTGGCGGATCGCGGCGTTGGTCCCCGACGCCTTACCGATCCCTTCGGGTGGTACGGCGCCGATGGCGGAACTCTGCACGCACGGAAGGGCCATGGACACCCCGACCCCGGCCACGAGCAGCCCCGGCATCAGCTACACGTACGGTACGGACGTGGAGGCGACCAGCGCGATCTGCCAGAGCCCGATCGCCTGCAGCAGCAGACCGGCGGCGAGGATCCAGCGTTCGCCGACCCGGTCGGCCAGCGCTCCCGCGGCCGGGGCGATCAGCATCGGTGCCGCGGTCCACGGCAGCAGCCGCAGGCCGGTGGTGAGCGGTGAGTCCCCGGAGGCGGCCTGGAAGAACTGGGCCATCAGGAACACCGCGCCGAACAGGCTCGCGATCATGAAGAACCCGGCGGCGTTCCCGGCGGAGAAAGCTCGCAGCCGGAAGTACCCCATCGGCAGCATCGGCCCCGCAGCGCGTACCTCCCACACGATGAAGACCGCCAGCGCCGCCGTGCCCCCGAGCAGCGCCGACAGCACCTCGGCGCTCCCCCATCCGGCGAGGTTGCCGCGTACCAGCCCCCACACCAGGCCGAACGCACCGGTGGTGACCAGGGCGAGGCCCGGCAGGTCCAGAGCGGCGCGGGGGCCGCGGCTCTCACCGACCCGCCTCAGCACCAGCGGGATGAGCACCGCCCCGAGCAGTACGTTGACCCAGAAGATCCACTGCCAGGCGAGGCCCTCAACGATCGCGCCGCCGATCAGTGGGCCCCCGGCTACCGCGAGCCCGGTCAGCCCGCCGTACACCCCGAGCATCTTGCCACGCTGCTCCGCGGGCACCGCCGCGCTGAGGATGGCCAGGCTGAGCGGCGCGACCATGGCTGCACCGACGCCCTGGGCGACGCGTGCCGCGATGAGCGTCCCGATCGACGGGGCCAGCGCGCAGGCCGCCGAGAACACGATGAACACGACCAGGCCGCCGACCAGGACGCGGCGGCGGCCGAACCGTTCGCCGCAGGCCGCCGCACCGAGGATGGAGACCGCGAAGGCC
Source organism: Actinomycetes bacterium (assembly GCA_025964615.1). GTDB lineage: Bacteria > Actinomycetota > Actinomycetes > Streptosporangiales > Streptosporangiaceae > RYN-227. Next base: position 713 of record JAOPYM010000334.1, on the reverse strand, counting down.
AGGCTGTAGGCGTTGACGGTCCAGCCGAGCTGCTCGGCGGAGGCGTGGAAGTCCCGCTGGATGGTGGTGAGGGCGGTGGTGACGACGAGCACGTCGAGCGCCACCATGAAGGAGGCGAACGACATCAGCGCCAGCACCCACCCGGTACCGCGTGCCGGGGTGCCTGGTGGGTCCTGCACGGGGACCGTTCTGGAATGTACGGACATCAGAGTCTCCTGGCCTGGTTTCATGAACGGGGAAAGTTCCTGACACCTCCGGACGTACGAGCGTGCCCCCGCCAGGACAATTTCCCGGGGCTGTCCTGGGCGGCCCAGCCCGTTCGTCCTTAGGGTGAGATCAAGGCTGAGATCACGGCTGAGAACAGATCCACCCGCGAGAGGGGACGACCCCATGCCGACCTACGCAGCGTTGCTCTACACCGCCGACGTCGACTGGTCGGCTGCTGAGCACGCCGACACGATCGCCGAGTACCGGCGATTCAAGGCCGGCTCCCAGAAGCAGATCGGCGGCGGCGCCGCGCTGTACCCGACCGCCACCGCGACCGTGGTCCGGGTGATCGGCGCGCGCGGTGGGGAGATCGTCGTCAGCGACGGGCCGTACGCCGAGACCAAGGAGGTGCTGACCGGTTTCTACCTGCTGGAATGCGCTGATTTGGACGAGGCGATCGCGCTGGCGGCGCAGATCCCGACCGCCTGGCAGGGTGCCGTGGAGGT
>JAOPYM010000321.1 GCA_025964615.1 Actinomycetes bacterium | reverse complement strand
CCACCAGCAGCACCGCCGCAACCCGTTGGCCCGTCGAATAGAGGCTGGCGTTTCCCGCACCGTTTGAAGAAAAGGTGCGGGAAACGCCACGACTCAACGAAAGTGGGAGCGCTCTTGGGCTAGGGGGTTTTCGGGGTCCAGAGGTGCTGGAGGGTGGCGGTGGCAGGGTGAGCGGCGGCCCAGGTGCCGAGGGTGATGACGGCGAGGGCGCAGGTGGGGAAGGTCTCGGGCGCGTCACCCGTCAGGTCGTGGACGAGCTCGTGGAACGAGGGGTTGTGGCCGATCAGCAGCAGCGTTCCGATGGCCTCGTCGGTCGTACGGATGAGGTCGAGCAGGTCGTCGACGTCGTTGCGGTAGATCCGCTTCGCATAGGCGACCGGGGCGTCGACGCCGAGGCATTCCAGGGTGTCGCGGGTGCGCTGGGAGGGCGAGCAGAGCACCTGATCGGGATGGAGCCCTTCGGCGCGGAGCCAGTTTCCGGCCGCGGTGGCGTCCCTACGGCCCCGCCCGGTCAGCACGCGTGCGCTGTCCGGCACGCCGAAGGTGTGCTCCGCCTTGGCGTGCCGGAGCACGATCAGTGTGCCCATGGGCCCTGCGGCGACAGCAGCCAGGCACCGATCCACAGCACCCCGATGATCCCGAACATCGTCCCGACGACGATCGTGAAGCCCTTGGCCCCGGACATCGCGGGCTTACCGACCAGTACGCCGGTCATCTCTTCGGGTGTTGTCTCGTCCTGCACCGGCATGACTCCCTCGTCTTCCCACCTGGTCCGCCGGCGCGATGCCCGCACCCGGAACTCCTACCAGCGTAAGGGCCTTTGCCCATGGACCCACCGCGGCCCCCGCCACGAGCGCGTACAAGACAAACGGAGCCGGTGACCTCCTGTGAGGTCACCGGCTCCGCGGGGCGATCAGGCGGGCGATCAGGAGGCGTTGGCCGCCTGGGCGTCGGTCTCCGGCACATCGGTGTCAGGTGCGGTCTCGGTCTCGGCCGCCTTCGGGGTCTTCGGAATGTCCGGCCCCTGGACCTCCGGGGTCTTGGCCTCACCGGCGTCGACCTCGGGACGGCGGGGAACCGGAATCGCGGCGTCTGCGCCACCGTCACCCGAGCTCAGCGCACTCGCGCGCCGCTTGGAGATGATGATCGAGGCGACCACGATGCCCACCGCCACGATCGCCACCCCGATGCGGAGCGGGGTGTTGTCGGCGTAGGTGACGACGGCCTGCGCGATGAGCAGCGAGACCAGGTTCATCACCTTGATCAGCGGGTTGATGGCCGGGCCCGCGGTGTCCTTGAACGGGTCGCCGACCGTGTCGCCGATCACCGTCGCGGCGTGCGCGTCGGAGCCCTTTCCGCCGAGGGCCCCCTCCTCGACCAGCTTCTTGGCGTTGTCCCAGGCCCCGCCCGCGTTGGACAGGAAGACCGCCATCAGCGTGCCGGCCGCGATGGCCCCGGCCAGGAAGGCACCGAGCGGCGCGTACCCGAGCCCGAAGCCGACCGCGATCGGGGTGAGGATCGCCAGCAGACCAGGGGTGGCCAGCTCGCGCTGGGCGTCCTGGGTGCAGATGTCCACCACCCGGCCGTAGTCGGGCTGCTCGGTGTAGTCCATGATCCCGGGGTGCTCGCGGAACTGGTTGCGCACCTCCTCGACCACCCGGCCGGCCGCGCGGCCCACCGCCATGATCGCCAGGCCCGCGAACAGGAAGACCACCGAGGCACCGATGATCACCCCGATGAGGACGTTGGGCGAGTCCACCGAGAGGCTGAAGTGCGCGAAGATCCCGAGCGCGCTCTTCACGCTCGGGGTGGCCGCCGCGAGGGTGCTCTCGACAGTCGTACGGAACGAACCGAAGAGCGCGGTCGCGGCCAGTACCGCGGTCGCGATCGCGATGCCCTTGGTGATCGCCTTGGTGGTGTTGCCGACGGCGTCGAGCTGCTGGAGCACGACGGCGCCCTCGCCCTCGACGTCACCGGACATCTCGGCGATGCCCTGCGCGTTGTCGGAGACCGGGCCGAAGGTGTCCATCGACACGATGACCCCGACGGTGGTGAGCAGTCCCGTACCGGCGAGCGCGACCGCGAACAGCGCGACCGTGGTGTTGCCGAAGCCCAGCAGGAACGCCCCGTACACCGCGGCGCCGATCAGCAGCGCGGAGTAGACCGCCGATTCCAGGCCCAGCGCGATGCCGGACATGATGACGGTGGCCGGGCCGGTCCTGGCCGCCTCGACCACGTCCTTGACCGGCTTGCGGGTGGTCTCGGTGAAGTAGCCGGTGAGCAACTGGATGGCGCTGGCCAGAACGATGCCGATGAGGACCGCGCCGATCGCGAGCCAGCGGGGATCGACCCCGTTGAGCTGCGGGTCGAGGCGCACATCCTTGCCGAGGTCCGTGAAGCCGGCGAAGCTGGACGGCAGATAGAGGAAGGACGCGCCCGCGACCAGTACGGCCGAGAAGATCGCGGAGATGAAGAAACCGCGGTTGATCGCGGTCATGCCCGAGCGGTCCTTGTCGCGCGGGGCGACGGCGAAGATCCCGATGACCGCGGTGATGACGCCGATCATGGGGACGATCAGCGGGAAGACCAGGCCCTCGGAGCCGAACGCGACCTTGCCGAGGATCAGTGCGGCGACCAGCGTGACGGCGTACGACTCGAAAAGGTCGGCGGCCATGCCCGCGCAGTCACCGACGTTGTCGCCCACGTTGTCGGCGATGGTGGCGGCGTTGCGGGGGTCGTCCTCGGGGATGCCCTGCTCGACCTTGCCGACCAGGTCGGCGCCGACGTCGGCGGCCTTGGTGAAGATACCGCCGCCGACTCGCATGAACATGGCGAGGAGCGCCGCACCGAAACCGAAACCCTCCAGGACACCGGGCGCATTGCCCTTGTAGGCGATCACGACGATGGCGGCACCGAACAGGCCGAGCCCGACGGTGAACATGCCGGCCACGCCACCCGTGCGGAAGGCGATGCGCATCGCCCGCTTCGCACCCGCTTCGCGGGCGGCGGCCGCAACTCTGACATTGCCTCGCACGGCGAGCCACATGCCGACGAATCCGGTGGTGGCGGAGAACACCGCACCCACCACAAAGAAGACCGACCGGCCGATGCGCACGCTTGCCGTGTCCGCAGGCAACAACAGCAGCAGGAACGGGATCAGTACCACGAAGATGCCGACCGTACGGAACTGCCGCCTGAGGTAGGCGCTGGCGCCATCCTGTACGGCACGTGCGATGGTCTGCATCTTCTCGGTGCCCTGGCCCGCGGCCAGCACCTCTCGTACGAGTCCTCCGGCCACGGCCAGCGCCAGAAGTGCGACCACGCCGACGATGACGACCAGGGTGAGGTCGTTACCGGCGAGACCGACTACTGGCGCGGACGGGGCGGAGAGGGAAAGCACAGACATCCATCCTCCTCGAATCCACAATGCGGGTCCGGGGAGTCTACGCAGGCCAAGCGTTAATTAGAAGCCTTGTCAGTCCCCCATTGCGGACCTGGGAAAACGACCTTCGGATATGTCCCTTTGCTCACCCATCTCACAAGTCCTCAATAATTTCGGACCTTAATAACAAATAAGGCCGGACCTAAATTCCGACCTTGATCACGTAAACGATCCCAGGCTCAACGAAAAGGCCCCGCCGGGGCGGGGCCTGTTCGGGTGTGGTGGGTCAGACGGGCCAGCTCATCCGGATCTGGACGCCCTTCGGGGTGGGCGAGACGACCAGGTGGTCGGCAAGCCCGGCGATGACCGCCAGACCGAGGGAGTCGGGACCGTCGCCGAGGGCGAGCCCGAGCCCGTCCCAGGCGGGCGAACCGGGCGACGACTCGGCCGGCAGCGTGCCGTCCGGACCTTCGCTCGGCACCGCGTCGTTGACGACGACCTCGAACCGCCGGCCATCGGTCATCTCAAGCCGTACGGGCTCGTCAGGGCAGCACCGCAGATGCGCCTCGACCGCACGGGAACAGGCCTCACCGACGGCCAGCCGTACCTCGTCGAGCAGTGTCTCGGGGACACCACTGCGGCGGGCGACGGCGGTCACGATGAGCCGGGCCGTACGGACGTGCGCGGGCAGCGCGCTGAACGAGAGCTCGACGGTCGCCATTACTTCTGGCTCTTGCGCTTCTCCCGCGCCTCATCGATCGTGTCGTGGATCCCGAAGACCTTGGTCAGGCCGGTGATCCGGAAGATCTTCAGAATGCGCTCCTGGGTGCAGACAAGTTCCAGCGAGCCGTCATGCGCACGCACCCGCTTCAGCCCACCGACGAGGACGCCGAGACCGGTCGAGTCGAGGAACTCGACCTTCTCCATGTCCACGAGAAGATGGAACTTACCCTTGTTGACCAGGTCGATGAGCTTCTCACGGAGCTTCGGCGCCGTATAGACGTCGATCTCCCCTTCCACGTTGATGACGGTCAGGCCATCGTCAGTGGTGTAGTCGTTCACCTTCAGGTCCACAGATCCTCCAGCGCCGTGCCGCGCGTGCTCGGGGGCAACAGAACCCCGCGGTGATTCAACCACGCTCCGGCGTCGCATACACACGAAATCAACGGTTCGCGTCATGATGCCTGACCTACAGCTCCGCCGCTTCGGAACATGGGGGGTCTGGCGTCCAACACCGGGACGTACCTCCCAGTCCTTCCCAGGATGCCAAACTGGAAACCTCGTGTCCCCATCATCCGCGCATCTCGCCGCGACCCGGCTGCTCGACGACCCGTCCCGCCGGGCGCGAATCACCCATGTGGAGACCGTTCCCGCACGTCAGGGCCGGGTCTCCAGCTGGCCTTCGTGGGTCCCCCCGGCACTCGTCGAGCGGCTCGGCCTGTCCGGGATCGAGGTTCCCTGGGAGCACCAGGTCACGGCCGCGGCCCATGCGCACGGCGGCGAGTCTGTGATCATCGCCACAGGCACCGCCTCGGGCAAGTCGCTCGGCTACCTGATGCCGGCCGCCGCGGCGTGTTTCGACGGGGGTACGGTTCTGTACCTGTCGCCGACGAAGGCGCTGGCCGCCGACCAGCTCCGGTCGATCCGGTCGCTGGCGCTGCCGGAGGTACGGGCCGCGACCTACGACGGCGACACCCCGCCGGACGAGCGCGACTGGGTCCGCCGGTACGCCAACTACGTGCTCACCAACCCGGACATGCTGCACCGTTCGCTGCTTCCCGGGCACGCCCGCTGGGCGTCCTATTTCCGGCGGCTGCGGTACGTGGTCGTCGATGAGGCGCACGGCTACCGGGGTGTCTTCGGTTCGCACGTGGCGCAGGTGCTGCGGCGGCTGCGCCGGATCTGCGCGCGGTACGGCTCGGCCCCGGTGTTCGTCCTCGCGTCCGCCACCACCGCCGATCCGGCTTCGACCGCCACCCGGCTGACCGGCCTGCCGGTCTTCGCGGTGTCCGACGACACCTCGCCGAGGGGCGCCACCACGTTCGCCCTCTGGGAGCCGCCGCTGACGTCGCTGCCGGGCGAGCACGGCGCCCCGGTACGGCGTACGGCGACCGCGGAGGCCGCCGACCTCCTGGCCGATCTGGTGATCTCCGGGGTGCAGACACTGGCCTTCGTACGGTCGCGGCGCGGTGCCGAGTCGGTCGCCCTCGGGGCCCGCCGGATGCTGGCCGAGGTCTCGCCCTTCCTCGCCGAACAGGTCGCCGCCTACCGGGGCGGGTACCTGCCCGAGGAGCGCCGCGCCCTGGAGGCCGCGCTGCGTTCCCGGTCGCTCGTCGGCCTCGCCACCACCAACGCGCTGGAGCTGGGCGTTGACGTGTCCGGCCTGGACGCCGTGCTGATCTGCGGCTGGCCCGGTACGAGGGCCTCACTGTGGCAGCAAGCGGGGCGGGCCGGGCGCTCCGGTCAGGACGCGCTGGCCGTGCTGGTCGCCCGCGATGATCCACTCGACACCTACCTCGTGCACCATCCGTCCGCGATCTTCGGGCACCCGGTCGAGGCGACCGTCCTCGATCCGGACAATCCGTACGTCCTCGAACCGCACCTGTGCGCGGCCGCCGCCGAGCTGCCACTGACCCCGGCGGACCTGGAGCTGTTCGGTCCGTCCACGGCGGAGCTGGTGCCTGATCTGGTACGGCGCGGGCTGCTCCGGTCCAGGCCGACCGGCTGGTACTGGACCAGGCGGGACCGGGCCGCCGACCTCGCCGACATCCGCGGCTCCGGCGGTGCGCCGATCCAGGTCGTGGAGACCCCCACCGGCCGGCTGCTCGGCACCGTGGACGAGTCCTCCGCGCACACCACGGTGCACGAGGGTGCCGTCTACATTCACCAGGGCGAGTCGTACCTCGTGCAGACGCTCGACCTGGACGACTCGGTGGCCCTGGTGGTCCCCGCCGCACCGGACTACACCACGACCGCGCGGGACGTCACCGACATCCGCATCCTGGAGGCCCTGCGGTCCTCGTCCTGGGGTACGGCGGCGCTCTGCTTCGGTACGGTCGAGGTGACCCGGCAGGTCGTGGCGTACCAGATGCGGCGGCTGGTCAGCGGCGAGGTGCTCGGGGAGAAGCCGCTGGACCTGCCGCCCCGGACGCTGCGCACCCGGGCGGTCTGGTGGACCCTGCCCGACGTGCCGAGGCCGTACGACCTGGCAGGCGCGGCGCACGCGGCCGAGCACGCCTCGATCGGGCTGCTGCCGCTGTTCGCCACCTGCGATCGGTGGGACATCGGCGGGGTCTCCACGGCCATGCACCCCGACACCGGGCTGCTCACGGTGTTCGTCTACGACGGGCACGAGGGGGGTGCGGGGTTCGCGGAACGCGGCTACTCCGGGGCCGCCACATGGCTCCGGGCCACCCGGGAGGCCATCGCGTCCTGCGAGTGCGAGGCCGGCTGCCCGTCCTGCGTCCAGTCCCCCAAGTGCGGCAACGGCAACGAGCCCCTCGACAAGCCCGGGGCCCTCGACCTCCTCGCCGAACTCCTGTCCGCCGCCCCCGGCTGAGTTCTTCCGGGCGCCTACTTTGTGCGGCGGCGGCGGCCGCGGCGGCCCTTGCGGGCGTCGGCCTGGGCGATGACGACGTCCACTGCCGTACCGCCGAACCTCGGCTCGGTCCGATCGGCGGTGTTGCGGGCGGCGGACTCGGCGACGGTACGGAGGATGGCGGTCGGGTCGGGGCCCGCCGAGACGCTTCCGAAGACCGGCTCGTAGCCCTCGACCCAGCCGGTGGCACCCGCGCCGGCGGTATCGGAGGGGGTGCTCGCCGGGGTGCCGTCTTCCACATCTGGGGTACCGCCGCCGGACCAGTCGACCGGAGCGAATTCGAGGTCGTCCGCATAGGTGGCGTTATAGGTGGCGTCATAGGTGGCGTCCGGCGACATCTCCTCAGCCGACCCGGCGAGCTCTCCAGACTCGTCGGACCCGGCCGCGAAAAGGGCGTCCTTCGAGCGGCCCTTGCGCCCGAACCTGGAACGCTTCCCGGGCGCGTCGTCCTCGTCGCCCAGAATCGTCGACTTGTCCAGGGTGCCGGTCTTGGCGAGGGCCTCGGCCTGGGCGATGCTCGCCTGTGCGCTGCGGACCCGCGCCTTGCCGTTGCCCTTGGGCCCCCTGCTGATCAGGATGCCGGTCTGGGCGATCCGGACCCGGCGGGTCCAGGTGCCCAGGTGCGCGGCGGCGATCAGCAGGATCAGGGCGATCGCGATGCTCCGGCCCCACTGCACGGCGCTGACCTGGGAGTCTTGCAGGGCCTTGCCGGCCAGCTGCGACTTGAGCACCTCGGGAGTCGGCGTCGGGTAGTTGAACTCGGTGTTCGGGGCCACGTTCGGCAGGTTCAGCTGCGACTGCGGGTTGGTCGGGGTGGTGTTGGTGTTGGTGTTGCCGCCCGGCGGAGTCAGGTTGTTGTTACCGCCGCCGCCCCCGCCTCCACTGCCGTTGCCGCCGCTACCGAGGCTGACGCTCGTGGAGGCCGCACTGGACGCGATGGTGCCGCCGGAGCCGTTCGAGCGCAACGCCGTCACGCTGATCCTCAGCGACCCGGTGGCGGTCCCGGTGTTGATTGGAATGGAGCAACTGGAACTCGGGCAGAGCTTCGCGACCGATCCACCACCGGACGAGCCGCCCGCGCTGACCCGGTAGCCAGTGAGGTCGAGCTCGGTGCCGCGATTCCAGCTGACGGTGACCTTCGACCCCGACTTGGTGGCAGAAAGCCCGCTCGGTGAGGCAGGGGGTATCGCCACCGTGAAGTGGCTGGACGCGCTGGCGCCGCCTGAGAGGGTCAGGTTGTATCTGCCGTTGTGACTGATATCGATCGCGAGCGAGATGTTGGTCCAGCCAGACGCGGCACCGGGGGCAGCGGCGCCGCTCACGGTCAGCTTTCCATAAAGCGGCACCCCCAAGAAGGGATCAATGTGGGCTGACGCGGTGATCTGGGAGCCACTCCTGATGACCGCGCCATCTCTCGGGGCGGTGATCGAGGTAGAGGCGTTGGCGGAACCTGGCATGGCGAGAATGGAGAAGCCCATGGCGAGGGGGGCCGCGAGCAGTACCGCACCGACCTTGCGAGTCCTCGTCACGGCGTCATCCCTTCGTCGAGCACGTCGCCCCGAAGCTTGGGTCCGCTCGCCACAGGAGGTCCTGTGGGTCGTCAGGTACCGGTGCGCTTACTGAAGCGTATATGACCAGTTGATGGCGGAACTTAACAGAAAGATGACAAATGACCACCAGGCGCAGGCCGCCTTCGGCCTTCACCACTGTCCGCACCACTGTCCGCTGATCGCTATTGACCCTCCGTACAACAAGCGCTTGGCGAGGTTACGCGGGTCCGGTCCGCACGGCCGGCCCCGGGCCGGAACTGCTCACCGGCCCAGCCCTGGCACGGGCCGGGATCCGGAGCGTACCGACCCAGGCGGGCCCTGGGTAGGCGGTCGTCACCGTCACATCGGCGATCTGGCCGGACCCGGCCACCGCAGCCGGGTCCGGTACCAGAGCGCAGCCGGACAGAACCGCCCCCATGCCGTGGGCGATGGCGGTGGCGCGCGCACAGGCCGCGGACGGCCCTTCGAGCCCGTACGCCGCCGCCGCCAGGGCCGCCTGGTCGGCGGCCGCATGCGCGCGCTGTCGCGCCACCCGCACACCGCCCGCGACCATGCAGGCGTACGCCACCATCCAGACCACTCCCATGACCGCCAGGACCAGGACTGTCCCGGACCCCCGGTCCCGCCGGCGCAGCGGCACCGCCCGAAGCCACCTGGTGCACACGCGTTGCGATCCTGCAGGCGGGCGGTTCATGGCACATCGCCTCCTGGTTCGGTCGCTGCCAGAGCACGGGCATGCAGGGTGACCGGAGGCAGGCCGGTGCGGATCGGGGGCCTGACCTCAGCGGTGACCGAGACCGTGGTCAGTTCCCCGCCCCGGGAGACCTCCACCCGGGCACCCGGCGGCGCCGCCCCGGCCACGGCTTCCCGGACCGACGCAAGAGACTCCCCGCGCGCCGCCGCCCGGGCCCCGGCCCGTACCGCGTCCACGCACGTCACCTCGGCGGCCGCAGTCAGCACCGCCCACAGCGCGGTCACCAGGACCAGCACCAGAGACGGCAGCGCGATCGCGATCTCCACCGTCGCCGACCCCCGATCCCGCCCTCCGGCACACCGGTGCCCGCCCCACGGCGCGGCCGGGAACGGCTCCGCTAACGTGGCGTTCATCCGGCGAGGTGTAGTGCCTTGGTGATGATCGCGGTCAGCAGGCCTCGCACCTGCGAGCTCGTCACGATCTTGAACAGCAGCCCGGCGAAGGCCGCCGCCGCCACCGTGCCCACGGCGTACTCAGCCGTGGACATGCCCAGGTCCCGCCGGCCCCGGCACCGCCGGGCGATCATCTCGGGTACGTACATGCCGTCCTCCTCGGACACCGGGGCACCGGATCGCGCCCACTGCTCAACCCTCCGTGTTCGCCTGCCCCCGCCACCAGCCCGAATCCAATTCTGTGGATAACTCTGGGGATATCTCTGGTCCCATGGGTCGTCAAGGCAGCTGAAGCATCGCGGCGATGCCCACGATGGCCGGGACGATGCCGAGGAGCACGAAGGCCGGCAGGTAGCACA
>JAOPYM010000316.1 GCA_025964615.1 Actinomycetes bacterium | reverse complement strand
CGGCGCATCTGCTCCAGCTGGGCCCTGGCCGCCATCTGCTGGGCGAACAGCGTCGTCTGAATGCCGTGGAACAGGCCCTCCAGCCAGCCGACCAGCTGGGCCTGGGCGATCCGCAGCTCGGCCTCGCTGGGCACGTCGCCGTCGGCGAACGGCAGCGACAGCCGCTCCAGCTCACCGATCAGCTCCGGGGCGAGCCCGTCCTCCAGCTCCTTGATCGACGAGGCGTGGATGTCCTTCAGCCGGGCCCGGCTGGCCTCGTCCAACGGCGCGGACTTCACCTCTTCGAGCAGCTGCCGGATCATGCTGCCGATCCGCATCACCTTGGCGGGCTGCTCGACCAGGTCGGTGACCGATCGCTCCTCGCTCTCCTCGCCGGACCTGCCGGCGCTCGCGATGCCGTTCGGCCCGACGACGAGGATCTCCGGGTCCTGCTCGCTCATTCGTTAGCTCCTCAACAAGATCTTGCCGATATGGGCGCTGCTCTCCATGATCCGGTGGGCCTCTGCGGCCTCCGCCATCGGCAGCACCCGATCGATGACGGGCCGCACCGCCCCGGACTCGATCAGGGGCCACACATTCTCCCTGACCGACTCGACGATCGCGGCCTTCTCCTCCAACGGACGGGCCCGCAGCGAGGTTGCATGCACCGCGGCCCGCTTGACCAGCAGCGCCCCCAGGTCGAGTTCGCCCTTGGCCCCACCCTGCAGCCCGATCACCACGAGTCTGCCCTTGGTGGCCAGGGCCTTCACATTCCTGGCCAGGTATTCGGCGCCGATGATGTCGAGGATGACGTCGTACGGCCCGTACTCCGTGAAATCCTGCTCGCGATAGTCGATCACCTCGTCGGCACCCAGTTCCCGGCACCGGCCGGTCTTGTCCCTACCGCCGACCGTGCAGGTCACCCTGGCCCCATGGGCCTTGGCCAGCTGGATCGCCATCGTCCCAATGCCGCTCCCGCCGCCGTGTACGAGGAACGACTCGCCCACTTTCAGCCGCCCCAGCATGAACACGTTGGACCAGACCGTGCAGACCACCTCCGGCAGCCCCGCCGCGTCCTCCACGGACACACCCTTGGGCACGGGCAGCAACTGCCCGGCCGGCACCCGTACTCGCTCGGCGTACCCGCCCCCGCCCAGCAGCGCGCAGACTTCGTCGCCCACCCGCCAGCCGGTGACCCCGGCTCCGAGCGCGATGATCCGCCCGGACGCCTCAAGCCCCGGATAGGGCGGCGCCCCCGGCGGCGGCGGGTAGAACCCCTGCCGCTGCATCGCGTCGGCCCGGTTGACGGCACTCGCCACGACCTCGAGGACCACCTCACCGGGCCCGGCGACGGGGTCCTCGACCTCAAGCCACTCCAGTGCCTCCGGCCCACCCGGCTTCCGGATCACGATCGCCTTCATGGCCTCACGCTATCCCCTGGAAACGGGTCTTCACCGCCCCTGTGGTACCTGGACCTCGATGCCACGGCCTCGTCGGCGGAGGATGTGGGATTCGAACCCACGGGGAGCTTGCACCCCCAGCGGTTTTCAAGACCGCCGCACTCGTCCACTATGCGAATCCTCCAGTGGGACGGATCCACGATAGCGGGCTGTGCGGCCTGGCCAAACCAGTTACCGACTGAGTCGATGTCCTGAGGATCAGCCGCCCCTTCTCCATGGCAGTTGCGCAGACTCGCTGGACGTGTCGCAGGTCCGGTGTTCTCTGGCCGTACGTCTCATGCTGTTCTCGTGGAAATAGGCCCAGCTCAGAGCCCTTTTCTTCTTCCATCCCGACTCATTGTTAGATAGTATGTTCGAAGAGGAAGGGTGTATCGATCCCGGGAGGGGGGGTGAGTGGAGATGACCGTCGCCACTTCCGCCCTCTCTGTTGAGGGGATGCTCCCTGGTCCTGAACTCGCCTTCGCGCTGTCTGCGGTGGATCTGTCTGCGGTCGATGAGTTCGAGGTCGTGGAAGTCCTGAAGGCCGGGCGGCGGTTGGCGTCGTGGGCGGCGTCCCTGGAGGTGCGGGCGGCGGCGGAGTTGGAGCGGCGTGCGGTGGCCTCGGAGGGGGAGGACGCGGTCGAGTTCGTGGCCTGTGAGGTGGAGGCAGCGCTGACCCTGACCTCGATGGCGGCTGGGAATTTGATGCATCTGGCCCGGTCGTTAACCGAACGCCTCCCCGGCACGCTGGCCGCCCTGACTGATGGCCGGATCGATGTGGCCAAGGCGCGGGTGGTCTGTGACGGCACCCACATGACCTCCCCCGGGGTGTCGGAGTTCGTGGAGAACGCCGTCCTGCCGCTGGCCCCGACTCGGACCACCGGATGGTTGCGGGCCGCGGTGCGCAAAGCCGTCACGGTCGCGGACCCGGAGGCGTTCGAGGACAAGCGGGTCAACGCGGAAGCGTCCGCGCGGGTGGAGTTGTGGCAGACCCCGGACGACACGGCGAACCTGGCCGGGTGTGATCTTCCGTTGGGAGAGGCATCCCGGGCGTTCCATCGGATCACCGCGATCGCGACCGCGTTGAAGACCGACGGCGACCCGCGCCCGTTGGACTTCGTGCGGGCGTTGGTGTTCCAGGCGTTGCTGCTGGGCCAGGACCCGTTCCTGGGGGCCGTCCTGGACGTGCCGCCCGACCCCGGCGAGGACGGCATCGGTGACCCGGCCGGAGAAACCTCTCAGACGCAGGCACGGGCGCGGGCTGAGGCGGAGACGGAGACGGGCACGAATGCCGACGCCAGGATGGCCGCGGTGAACGCCAGGACCTTGGCGAAGATCCAGGCCGAGGTAGATGCCGAGACCCGGCTCGCCGCCGACCGCAGGGTCGCCGTGTCGCTCGCCCGGACGCTGCGTGCCACTTTCACCGAGTCCCTGTCGGGACAGGTGCAGGCGCAGGAGCGGGTGTGGCTGATCGCCGAAGCCGCCCACCGGATCCGCGAGTCCCTCACCGCACTGAAAGCCCCCGGCTGCACCACCCACACCACCGCAGGCGTGCAGCTCGTGCACGGCCACGATGGGTACCGGCCACCGGCCGTCATGCGCCGCGCGATCCAGGCCCGAGACCAGACGTGCCGTTTCCCGGGGTGCCGACGGCCCGCCATCCAGTGCGACCTCGACCACACCGTGGCACACCACCTGGGCGGACCCAGCTGTGCGTGCAATCTCGCAGCGCTATGTCGTCACCACCACCGCGCCAAAGGCTCCGGCGGATGGACCTTGATCCAGGTATGGCCGGGTGTGCTGCTGTGGATCAGCCCGACCGCCCACTGGTATCTGACCGGCCCCGACCCATGACCCGTACGCCCCAAAGAAAGGGGCGGCCAAGACCCCAGCGGACAGGCGACCGGCACCACGACGGCCGCCCCATCCGACGTCTGTCCGGATCGCGGTGGCCGCCCGGCGACCACCGGAAGGACACCTCGCCCAGAAGCGCCGAATGTCCCGGACGGGCTCGGAGGCGGTTCGCCATGAACGGGTGCATGGGACCTTGCGGGCTATGGCGTACCGCAGCCCTGAAGCAGGACCAGGCTGAGCAGCCCAGGGCACGCCGGGCCGGCGGGCGGGTCCGAGGCGGACGGCTGAGGCTGAGGCTGAGGTTGCGGTTGCGGTTGCGGTTGCGGTGGGGGCTGGGGAGTCGAGACCGGTTGCGGACGGGTCATCGGGACCTGGGCAGGTGCGTCGCTGTGCTGTACGGCCGCCGGTGCTGCGGGCAGGTGGGTCTCCGGGCCGCTCACCGTGGCGGCTG
>JAOPYM010000299.1 GCA_025964615.1 Actinomycetes bacterium | reverse complement strand
GTGCACCGCATCATCACCGACCTGGGCGTACTCGACGTCACCCCGGAAGGCCTGGTCCTGGTCGAGACCGCGCCAGGCGTGACCCCCGAGGAGATCTTCCGCCGCACGGCCGCCCCAGTGCGGGAGCCCGTGACATGACGCGCACAGGACCGATGCCCGCCGAAGGGATGGCGACAGACATGAGCACCCCCGTCCAGTCCGAGATCGACGCCGAGATCGGCGCCCTGCACGAGGCCGCTGCGAAGGCCGTCGCTGCGGGCGCACCCGCCGAGGTGCACCCCCGGCGGGACTTCGCGCCGTACCGCAGCAGCGTGCTCCGGCATCCGAAGAACCCGCTGGTGGCGCTGGGCGACCCGGACGCGGTCGAGCTGTCAGGGCCGGTCTTCGGCGTCACCGACATCACCGAACTCGACAGTGACCTGACCCGGCAGCATCCGGGTGAGCCGCTCGGCGAGCGGATCACGGTCACCGGCCGGGTCCTCGACCGCGCGGGACGTCCGGTTCGCGGTCAGCTGGTGGAGATCTGGCAGGCCAACGCCTCCGGCCGGTACGCCCACCAGCGTGACCAGCACCCGGCCCCACTCGATCCCAACTTCACCGGCGTCGGCCGCTGCCTGACCGGCGACGACGGCGCGTACCAGTTCACGACGGTGAAGCCGGGCGCGTACCCGTGGCGCAACCATCTCAACGCCTGGCGGCCGGCGCACATCCACTTCTCGCTGTTCGGTACCGCGTTCGGCCAGCGGCTGATCACCCAGATGTACTTCCCCGGCGATCCGCTCTTCCCGTACGACCCGATCTTCAACTCGGTCACGGACGAACGGGCCAGGCAGCGCCTGATCGCCGCGTACGGACACGACCTGTCCCGGCCGGAGTGGTCGCTCGGCTACCGGTGGGACATCGTCCTGGACGGGCCCGCCGCCACCTGGACCGAGGCCCCTGAGGAGGACCTGTGATCACGCCCTCGCAGACCGCCGGCCCGTTCTTCGGGTACGCGCTGCCGTTCGCGGGCGGCGGCGAGATGGCCCCCGCCGGGCATCCGGACACCCTCACCGTGCACGGGTATGTCCACGACGGGGCCGGGCAGCCCGTTCCCGACGCGCTGCTGGAGTTCTGGCAGGCCGCGCCGGACGGTTCGCGCACGGGGGTGCCCGGCTCGCTGCGCAGGGACCCCGTGACCTCAGCGGTGATCGGCCGCGACGGCGTCGGGTTCACCGGGTTCGGGCGGGTCCCCACCGATGCGGATGGGCACTGGGTGCTCCGTACCCTCCCGCCGCCCGCGACCGCGCCGTACCTCGCGGTGTGCGTGTTCGCCCGGGGGCTGCAGCACCACCTGTTCACCCGGATCTACCTGGGCGAGCCCGTCGGCGACCCGTTGCTCGGCGGCTTGCCGCCGCACCGGCGCGCGACCCTCCTGGCGGCCGGCGATGGGGTAGGGCGGTACCGGTTCGACGTGCACCTGCAGGGAGACGAGGAGACGGTGTTCCTTGAGCTCTCCTGAGCAGGGCCAGGACGTCGGGCTGCTCTCCCCCGTCCGGGTGGGCTCAGCCGCCGAGGCGGCCACCGGCGATCTCGCGTTCCTGCAGGCGATGCTGGATGCGGAGGCGGCGCTCACCCGGGCGCAGGCCGGGCTCGGTCATGCCCCGGCCGCCGCCGCGCGGTCCGTCGACGCGGCGGCGCGCGCGGAGTCCTACGACCTCAGGTCAATCGCGCTGCGGGCCCGCTCCGGCGGCAACCCGGTGATCCCGCTGATCGCCGACCTGCGTGCGCGGGCGGGATCGGACGCGGCGCCGTACGTGCACCGTGGGGCGACCAGCCAGGACATCTTGGACACCGCGGCGATGCTGGTCGCGCATCGGACCCTGGGCGTCGTACTGCATGATCTGAACCGTACGGCGGGAGCGCTGGGCCGGCTCGCCGCCGCACACCGGGACACCGCCATGCCGGGACGTACCCTCACCCAGCAGGCGGTGCCGACCACGTTCGGGCTCAAGGCGGCCGGGTGGCGCGCTCTGGTGCTCGACGCCGCCGGCAGGCTCACGGCGCTGCGCCGGAGCCTGCCCGCCCAGCTCGGCGGCGCGGCCGGGACCCTCGCCGCGTTCGGCCCCGACGCCCTGGTGCTGCTCGGCCGGTATGCCGCCGAGACCGGGCTTGCCGCGCCCGCGCTGCCCTGGCACACGCTGCGGACCCCGGTCGCGGAGCTCGGCTCGGGCCTGGCGCTGACCGCCGGGGCGCTCGGGAAGCTCGCCGCCGACGTGCTGGTCCTGTCGCGTACCGAGATCGGTGAGGTGGCCGAGGGGGTCGGCGGCGGTTCGTCGGCGATGCCGCACAAGGCCAACCCGGTCCGGGCCACCCTGATCGCCGCGACCGCCCGGCAGCTACCCGCGCTCGCCGCCGTGCTCCTCGGTTCGCTGGCCGCGGAGGACGAACGGCCGGCCGGCGCCTGGCACGCCGAATGGCAGACCCTGCGTGAGGCGCTCCGGCTCACCGGTGGTGCCGCCAGGGACGCGGCCGAGCTCACGGAGGGGCTGCGGGTGCTGCCGGATCGGATGCGCACGAATCTGGTCCCGCTCACGGAGATCCTCGGCGGGGTCGACGTGGGCTCCGCTCCCGCGCTCACAGACCGGGCGCTGCGCCGCACGCCCGAGGAGGATCGATGACGATGCTGCACCACCTCGCCGACGGCCCGCAGGACGGCCCGCCGCTGCTGCTCGGCCCTTCCCTCGGTACCTCACTGCGGCTCTGGGATGCCCAGGTGCCCGCGCTGGCGCGGCGGCATCGGGTGATCCGGTGGGATCTGCCCGGCCACGGGTCCACCCCGGCCTCGGTGCTGCCCGACCTCCGGCCGGGGGCGACCACGGTCGCGGATCTGGCCCGCCTTGTGCTCGGCCTCGCCGACGAGCTCGGGATCGGGCGGTTCGCCCATGCCGGGGTCTCGCTCGGCGGTGCGGTCGGGGCGTGGCTCGCCGCCCACCATCCGGAACGGGTCGTCTCACTCGTCATGGTCTGCTCCTCCGCGCACTTCGGCCCGCCTGAGCCCTGGCTGGAGCGGGCGGAACTGGTCCGGGCCAAGGGCACCGGGAGCCTGGTGGAGAGCGCGTACGGGCGTTGGTTCACTGCGGCCCTGGCCGCCGATCCCACTCCGGCGGTACGGGCGCTCATCGAGGATCTGCGGACCACCGACCCAGGCGGGTACGCGGCCTGCTGCGACGCCCTCGCCGGGTACGACCTGCGTGATGGGCTGCCGGCGATCACCGCGCCCACCCTGGTGATCGCCGGGCGGGACGATCAGGCGACGCCGCCCGAGCATGGCCGGGAACTGGCCGACGGGATCGCGGGCGCGAGCCTGGCGGAGATCTCGCACGCCTCGCATCTGGCCCTGGTGGAACGGCCGCAGGCCGTGCTCGCCGCCCTGCAGGGACACCTGAGGGAGGCCGAGGACGGGATGGCGGTTCGCCGTGCCGTCCTCGGCGACGCGCACGTCGACCGCGCCATCGCCCGCACCACCCCGTTCACGGCCGACTTCCAGGACCTCATCACCCGCTACGCGTGGGGCGAGATCTGGACGCGGCCCGGACTGGACCGCCGTACCCGCAGCTGCATCACGCTCACCGCGCTGGTCGCCCACGGGCACCTCGACGAGCTGGCGATGCACGTGCGCGCCGCGATCCGCAACGGGCTCAGCCGGGACGAGATCAAGGAGGTCCTGCTGCAGACCGCCGTGTACTGCGGGGTTCCCGCGGCCAACTCCGCCTTCGCCACCGCCCAGCGCGTCCTGGACGAGCTCGACTCCGAATCATAGGGAAGACACATGCGTACCGCCGTCGGCATCATCGGGGCAGGACCTGCCGGCCTGCTCCTTTCCCACCTGCTGCACCGGCAGGGCATCGACAGCGTCGTCCTGGAGTCGCGGACCCGCGACCATGTCGAACACCGGCAGCGGGCAGGGGTCCTGGAACAGGG
This sequence comes from Actinomycetes bacterium, assembly GCA_025964615.1. Taxonomy (GTDB): domain Bacteria; phylum Actinomycetota; class Actinomycetes; order Streptosporangiales; family Streptosporangiaceae; genus RYN-227. The sequence goes on along the minus strand of JAOPYM010000299.1, from coordinate 6,448 downwards.
CACCGTGGACGTGCTGCGCGCCTCCGGGGCGTCCGGGCGGATGGACCGCCAGGGTCTGCGGCACGACGGCATCGAACTGCGGTTCGACGGGCGGGCGCACCGGATCGACTTCCCGTCGCTCACCGGTGGGCGGTCGGTGACGGTGTACGCGCAGACCGAGGTCGTCAAGGACCTGATCGCGCTGCGCGAGTCGGCCGTCCTGTTCGAGGCGGAGGCACTCGCGATCGACGGTTCCACCATCCGGTACCGGCATCAGGGCGCCGAGCAGACGCTTGAGTGCGAGTACGTGGTGGCCTGCGACGGTTTCCATGGGATCGGGCGGTCCGCCATACCGTCGATCAGGACGTTCGAGCGCACCTACCCCTTCGCCTGGCTGGGCATCCTCGCCGACGTACCGCCGTCGTGCGAGGAGCTCATCTACGCTCACCACGAGCGCGGTTTCGCCCTGCACAGTATGCGATCCCCGCAGGTCAGCCGCCTCTACCTGCAGGTCGATCCGGATGATGAGCTCGCCGACTGGCCGGACGAGCGGATCTGGGACGAACTCGACGCCCGGTTCGCGATGGAGGGCTGGGAGCTGCGGCGGGGGCCGATCACGGAGCGGAGCATCACCCCGATGCGCAGCTTCGTGGCCGAGCCGATGCGGCACGGCCGGCTGTTCCTGGCCGGTGACGCCGCGCACATCGTGCCGCCGACGGGCGCCAAGGGGCTCAACCTCGCGGTCGCCGACGTCACGCTGCTCGCGACCGCGCTGACCCGGCGGTACGCGGACGGGGACGAATCACTGCTCGACGCGTACTCCGAGACCGCGCTGCGGAGGGTCTGGCGGGCCGAGCACTTCTCGTACACGATGACGACCCTGCTGCACAGGGACCCGCACCAGGACGAGTTCGGCTACCGGCTCCAGTTGTCGCATCTGCGGTATGTGGCCATCTCGCCGGCGGCGTCGGCGTCACTCGCCGAGAACTACGTGGGGCTGCCGCTCAGCTCCTGACGCCGGTGACGGCGAAGCGTTCGACCGTGGTGATGTGGCCGCCGGTGGAGACGACGATGGTGAGCACCCGGCCCGCACCGGCCTGGAAGGACACGACCTTCGACCATCGGGTCTTCCGGCCACCGGCGGCCAGGCAGCAGAAGCCGCCCAGCGGTGCGGCGGCGCCGAGGGCTCGCACGGAGATCCGGAGGCTCTCGTCGGCCCCGGTGATCAGGCCGCCCGCGGTGACCGGTGACACGGCGGCCGAACCGTAGGCGGGAGCGGTGATCGACAGGTCCGTGTCGTCGGTGCCGACGACCTCCCACGGCGCGTCCGGGCCCGAGCCTGTGCGCACCAGGTGGATCACGGCTGCGGTACCCGCCTTGCCGCCCACCGAGATCCTGGCGTCGGAGGCGGTCACGTTCCGGCCGGTCACCTTGGTGATGTCGGCGAAGCCCAGGTAGCCCTGGGCGAAGGACAGCGCGGTCACGTCGGTGCTGAGGTGCCATGGTGAGTGCCCGCCGGTCCGGTAGGCCTGCTGCCAGGCGGTGACCTGCGCCGAGTCGGCGAACGGCCAGAGCGGCTCGTAGTGGCCCGGCAGCATCGGTACCTGCGGGCTCTGCGAGCCCTGTGAGCTCTGCGGCGTGGACGGGGCGAGCGCCGTGCTGCGGCCGGCCTTGGCCCCGCAGCCGGTGGCGAGCACCGCCACCAGCGCCACCGCGGTCCAGGTACGGCTCGTCACGCGGTACTGGTTCATCAGGGCCTCCGTGTTCGTCCTTGCAGCCGACGGTATCGGGCGGGCCTCCATGTGGGAGGGCTCACACCCGGCCCATCGCTGCGTCAAGACGGCGTTAAGACCGGGTTCCCCATGCGTCAAGTACCCGTAAATACGGCTACGGTGACGTGCTGCCCGGTCGGGCTCTATTTCGGCTGGGCCAGAAAAGGGAATCGGACAAGACATGGCACGGAGGATCCCGTAGTGGCCGGCACCACCCAGCACGAGGTCGCCCAGGAACCGCTCGGACGTTCGGGCGGCTCCCGCGCTTGGCTGCTCCACGGACAGCCGAGCCGGAAGGCGGAAGGCCCGTACGCCGCCGAGGCGCCAGCGCACAAGGAGCATGCCTGGTGGCAGGTGATGTGCCTGACCGGTGTGGACTACTTCTCCAGCCTCGGATACGCGCCCGGCATCGCGGCGCTGGCGGCGGGCGCGCTGTCGCCGCTCGCCACGATAGCCCTGGTGGTGGTCACCCTGTTCGGGGCGCTGCCGGTGTATCGGCGGGTGGCCGCGGAGAGCCCGCACGGCCAGGGCTCCATCGCCATGCTGGAGCGGCTGCTCCCCCGCTGGTGGGGCAAGCTTCTGGTGCTCGCCCTGCTCGGGTTCGCCGCCACCGACTTCATCATCACGATCACCCTGTCGGCCGCCGACGCCACCGCGCACGCGCTGGAGAACCCGTACATGCCCGCCGCCCTGCACGGGCAGCAGGTCGTGGTCACGCTGGTGCTCATCGCCGCGCTCGGTGCCGTCTTCCTGAAGGGCTTCGCCGAGGCCATCACGATCGCGGTCGGCCTGGTCGCGGTCTACCTGGCGCTCAACGTCGTGGTGGCGGTGGTCTCCCTGCAGCACGTGTTCGCGCACTGGAGCCTGGTCACCGACTGGACCCACGTGCTGACCACCGAGCACTCCAGCCCGATGGTGATGATCGGGCTCGCACTCCTGGTCTTCCCCAAGCTCGCCCTCGGGATGTCCGGTTTCGAGACCGGCGTGGCGGTGATGCCGCTGATCAAGAGCAGGACTATGGACGAGCGGCTGCGCGGCACCCGCAAGCTGCTCACCACGGCCGCGATCACCATGAGCGTCTTCCTGATCGTCACCAGCTTCGCCTCCACGGTGCTGATCCCGGCCAAGGCGTTCCAGTCCGGCGGGCAGGCGAACGGCCGCGCCATGGCGTACCTGGCGCACCTGTACCTCGGCAACGGCTTCGGCACGGTCTACGACGTGTCGACGATCGCGATCCTGTGGTTCGCGGGGGCCTCGGCCATGGCGGGACTGCTCAACCTGGTCCCCCGCTACCTGCCCAGGTACGGCATGGCGCCGCACTGGACCAGTGCGGTACGCCCGCTGGTGCTGGTGTTCACCCTGATCTCGTTCGGCATCACGCTGATCTTCCGTGCCAACGTCGACGCGCAGGGCGGGGCGTACGCCACCGGGGTGCTCGTGCTGATGCTGTCCGCGGCCGTCGCGGTGACCATCACGGTACGGCGGCGGCGGGCGAAGAGGGCCACGATCCTGTTCGGGATCATCTCGCTGATCTTCGCCTACACGACCTTCGACAACATGATCGAGCGGCCCGAGGGCATCAGGATCGCCTCGTTCTTCATCATCGCCATCATCGGCACCTCGCTGATCTCACGGGCCACCCGCTCCACCGAGCTGCGGGTGACCGAGATGTCGTTCGACGACCTGGCCGTACGCCTCATCGAGGAGGAGAGCCGGTGCGGGGTGATCCGGATCATCGCCAACGAGCCGGACGACCGGGATCGCAAGGAGTACGTCGAGAAGGAGCAGGAGCAGCGCGCCAACCACCACCTGGACCCGGACGAGCCTGTCCTCTTCCTCGAGGTCACGGTGGGCGACGCCTCGGACTTCGAGGGCGCCATCAAGGTCACGGGCGAGAACCGGCACGGGTACCACATCCTGCGCGTCGAGGCCTCGACGATCGCGAACGCGATCGCGGCGGTGCTCCTGCAGATCCGTGACATGACCGGTAAGCGGCCGCATGTCTACTTCGACTGGGCCGAGGGCAACCCGGTCATGGCGATGCTGCGCTACCTCGTCTTCGGCGGCGGCGACATCGCCCCGCTGACCCGTGAGGTCCTGCGGCAGGCGGAGCCCGACCCGGTCATCCGGCCGCAGGTTCACGTCGGCTGACCATACGCAGGCGAAGCAATTCGAGTTGTCGGCGCACACGGAGCACGCCGGAGAGTGACGATATCCGGCAATATGCATGTAACGGTTGTGACTCGGGCGATTAAATCGCTAGCCTGGCGGGCTGAGAACTGAAATGAGAGGGGCGTGCCGCTAAGTGGCCACCTTGGGTTCGGGCCAACGACGGGCCGTCGCCGCCGTCAGCCTGATGATCGCGTCGAGCGTGGCGCTGCCGATGGCGACGGCGCACGCCGGTCCATCCGTCGCCGCGGCGAAGAAGCAGCTCGACCAGCTCAACAAGCAGGTGGACGGGCTCGTCCAGGCCTACGACAAGGCCCAGTCGACGCTCGGGGCCTCGCAGAAGAAGCTCGCTGCGGCGAGCAACGCGGCCAAGGGCGAGCAGGCGATCTACGACAAGCTGCACAACGTGGTCGCGCAGATGGCCGCGAGCGCCTACAAGTCCGGTGACGTGACCCCGGAAGTGCTGTCCGCGAGGGATCCGCTGGTCGCCCTGGACCAGATGTCGCTGCTCACCGCGATCACCAAGGACCGCGGCTCCCAGCTGAGCCAGTTCTTCCAGTCGGCGCAGCGGCTGCAGTTCGCGCACGGCCAGGCCCAGCAGGCCCTCGCCGAGGTCAACCAGACGCTGTCGTCCCTGCGCACCCAGAAGGCCACCCTCGACAAGCAGATCGCCCAGCAGGAGAAGCTGATCGTGGCGGCCGGCGGGACCATCTACAGCAACTCCCCCAAGCCGCAGACCTACTTCGGCACGGCCACCGGCAAGGCCCTGATCGCCCTGCAGTACGCGTTCAGGCAGCTCGGCAAGTCCTACGTCTACGGCGCTACCGGCCCGGATCACTTCGACTGCTCCGGGCTCACTATGCGGGCCTGGGAGGCCGCCGGGGTGTCGCTCCCCCGGGTCAGCCAGGCGCAGGCCTACGCGTTCTCCCCCAAGCTCAGCTACAACCAGCTACAGCCCGGCGACCTGGTCTTCTTCTACGCGGGTCTGCACCACATGGGGATGTACGTCGGCGGCGGGCAGATGATCCAGGCCCCGCACACCGGCGCCAACGTGGAGCTCAGCAGCATGGGACCCGGCAGCAGCTACTACTCGCTGTTCCAGTGGGGTGTGCGCCCGAGCTGACCGGCCCGTGACTGCGGAGCGCCCCTTTGTGCTAAACAGGCGGTAACCAAAGGGGTACAAGTGGACCAGCTCAAACTCGGAGTCATTGCACGGTCCAGCAAGGAGAACGAGCGCCGGCTGCCGATCCACCCGTTGCACTTCGAGCGGATCGAGGCCGGCCTCCGGGAACGCATCTACCTCGAACGCGGCTATGGGAAAGCCTTCGGCATCCCCGATGAGCGGCTGGCGCCGTTCGTCGCCGGGTTCCGCTCCTACGAGGAGCTCCTCGCGGAGTGCGACGTCATCCTGCTGCCCAAGCCGCAGATACAGGATGTCGCGCAACTGCGGGTGGGACAGGTCCTGTGGGGCTGGCCGCACTGCGTCCAGGACGAGAAGCTCACGCAGACGGCCATCGACCGGCGGCTCACCCTGATCGCCTTCGAGGCGATGAACCACTGGACCAGCGACGGCTCGTTCAACCTGCACGTCTTTCACAAGAACAACGAGCTGGCCGGCTACTGCTCGGTGCTGCACGCCCTGGAGCTCATCGGATCGACGGGCGACTATGGCCGCCGGCTACGGGCCGTCGTCATCGGTTTCGGGGCGACCGCCCGGGGCGCGGTGACGGCGCTGAACGCGCTCGGGGTGCACGACGTCCACATCCTCACGGGCCGTGGCGTCACCGCGGTCGGCTCGCCGATCCATTCCGCGCGAATGGTGCATTTCGACCACGACGACGGCGACCCACGCCGCAGCCAGGTACTGTCCGACGACGGCCAGGTGCCGCTGGCCGGATTCCTCGCCGAGCACGACATCATCGTCAACTGCGTGCTGCAGGACACCGACGCACCGCTGACCTTCCTCATCGACGAGGACGCGGCCGTGCTCACGCCGGGCAGCCTCATCATCGACGTCTCCTGCGACGAGGGAATGGGATTCAGCTGGGCGCGGCCCACCTCGTTCTCCCAGCCGACCTTCACCGTGGGCGACAACGTCACCTACTACGGCGTGGACCACAGCCCGTCCTATCTGTGGAACTCGGCCACCTGGGAGATCAGTGAGGCCCTGCTCCCCCACCTGGGCACGGTACTCGCCGGTCCGAGCGGCTGGGACACCGACGAGACGATCCTGCGGGCGATCGAGATCCGCGCCGGGGTCATCCAGAACCCCGCCATCCTTTCCTTCCAGCACCGCTCACCGGACTACCCGCACATCCACGAGTGACCTACTCGCCGCCGCTTTGTAAGCTGGTTTCGAATCTCGTTCTAGAACTACCTCGGGAGTACGGCATGCGGCGCAGGGTCTTCGAAGACGATCACGAGCTGTTCCGGGAGTCGGTCAAGCAGTTCGTCGAGCGGACGATGCTCCCGCTGGACGAGCAGATCCGGACGGAGCGCACGATGCCCCGCGAGGTGTGGCTGGAGGC
>JAOPYM010000279.1 GCA_025964615.1 Actinomycetes bacterium | reverse complement strand
TCAAGCGCAGCCGCACCCGCTCCCCGATCTTCGACTAGGGAATTCCACGGGGTCTGCATTAAACGTGCCGGGGTCCCAGCCGCTCGCCACCGCGAGGGCTGGGGACCCGGGCACGTTTCCGCCCGGCCGCTGGCCGCTGGCCGCTGGTCAGGCGTCGGCGTCCTGGAGGGCGGCGGTCCAGCGCTGCTCGATGCGGCCGAACTTCCAGACGGCCAGGGCGCCGAGCCACATGACCAGGAGCACGCCGGTGATGACGAAGCCGGCGACGTTCAGGTCCAGGCCGCCGATCCAGTCCCAGAAACCGCCCCGCAGGTCGAACCGGGTCTGCGCGACCTGGAGCAGCTCGGTGCCGCCGATCACGAAGGCGAACGCCACCGAGATCCCGGTGAGGGCGATGTTGTAGAAGACCTTCCGGACCGGGTTGGAGAACGCCCACCCGTACGCGAAGTTCATGAACGTGCCGTCGATGGTGTCCCACAGGCACATCCCGGCGGCGAAGATGATCGGCAGGCAGAGCACCGCGTACCAGGGCAGCGCGCCGGCGGCGGCGGCGCTCCCGGCCATCGCCAGCAGCGCCACCTCGGTGGCGGTGTCGAAGCCGAGCCCGAACAGGAAGCCCAGCGGGTACATCTGCCACGGCTTGGTGATCGCCCTCGTGAAGCGCCCGAGGATGCGGTTCATGAACCCGCGGTTGTTGAGCTGTTCCTCGAGCGCGGCCTCGTCGTAGGCCCCGCGCCGCATCTCGCGGAAGACCTTCATGATCCCGACCAGGATCACCAGGTTGATGATCGCGATGATGAACAGGAAGGTGCCCGAGACGGTGGGGCCGATGGTCCCGGTGATCGTGTGCAGCCCGGACTTGCCGTTGGAGATGCCGTTCGACAGTGCCTTGATCCCGAAGGTCAGGCCGGCGCAGGCCGCGAAGACCACCGACGAGTGGCCCAGCGAGAAGAAGAACCCCACCGAGACGGGGCGCTGGCCGTCGGTCATCAGCTTGCGCGTGGTGTTGTCGATGGCGGCCAGGTGGTCGGCGTCGAAGGCGTGCCGCATGCCGAGGAAGTACGCGGTGAGCCCGATCCCGAGGCCGAAGAGCTTGCCGTCACCGAGCCGATAGTGCTCCGGTACGACCAGGAGCATCAGTGTCCCCCAGCCGAGCAGGTGCAGCAGGGCGATGAAGCCGCCCATCCCCGCCAGCCTGCCCCATTCGGGCCGGCTCAGTTTCACCCGCATCCGCTGCTCCTCACACCTGCACTCCTCCAGCTGTGCCAACTTTGTCGCAGTTGCGAATCATTTGCAACAAGCGCCCGCGCGTTCCGCTTGATTGGATCTTGGACTCCGGAGAGACTGCCTGCTTGAACGCCAGATGGCAATGGTTTTCATATCCACTTAGGGGGCATTCGTGAAGGTTGCGTTCGTCGGCAAGGGCGGCAGCGGCAAGACGACCCTGTCGTCGCTCTTCGTACGGCGCCTGGCCGCGCGGGGACTGCCCGTTGTCGCGATCGACGCTGACATCAACCAGCACCTCGGCGCGGCGCTCGGCCTGGACGAGACCGACGCCGCCAGGGTCCCGGCGCTCGGCGATCACCTCCCGGCCATCAAGGACCATCTCCGTGGTGACAACCCGCGGATCACCTCCAGCGCGGAGATGATCAAGACGACCCCGCCTGGTGGCGGTTCCCGGCTGCTGCGGCCCGGCGGTGACGACCCGATCCACCGTCTGTCGCGCGACATCGGCGGGATCACCTTCATGGCCACCGGGCCGTTCACCGACGAGGACCTCGGGGTGGCCTGCTACCACGCCAAGACCGGTGCGGTCGAGCTCTACCTCAACCACCTGGTGGACGGGCCGGGGGAGTACGTCGTGGTGGACATGACGGCGGGCGCCGACACCTTCGCCTCCGGGCTGTTCACCCGGTTCGACCTGATGTTCCTGGTCGCCGAGCCGACCCGGAAGGGCGTCGGCGTCTACCGCCAGTACCTCGACTATGCCGCCGACTACGACGTGGCCATCAAGGTCGTCGGCAACAAGGTCCAGGGCGCCGCCGACGTCGACTACCTGCGCGAGCAGGTGGGCGAGGACCTGCTGACCTGGATGGAGCAGTCGGCCGCCGTACGGGCCATGGAGCAGGGCCGGGGGGACGTCGGCCTCGAACATGTCAACACCGAGGCACTGGACCGGATGCTCGACGCCGTCGACGCACGTGAGAAGGACTGGGCCAAGTTCACGAGGCAGGCCGTCGAGTTCCATGTCAAGAACGCCCGGAGCTGGGCCAACCGTGCCGTCGGCCGGGACCTGGAAATCCAGCTCGACCCTTCGTTCAGCCTGGAGGCGGCAAGCCTGGAAGACTGGTACTCATGCGCGTCTATCTCGGTTCCGATCACGCCGGCTTCGAGCTGAAGGAACACCTGGTCGCCTGGCTGACCGCCAACGGGCACGACCCGGTGGACTGCGGCCCGGTCGTGTACGACGCCGTCGACGACTACCCGGTCTATGTGCTGCGGGCTGCCGAGCGCACAGTGGCCGATCCGGGCTCGCTCGGCATCGTCATCGGCGGCTCGGGCAACGGCGAGGCCATCGCCGCCAACAAGGTCAAGGGCGTACGGGCCGCGCTGGCCTGGAACGAGGACACCGCCACGCTCGGCCGCGAGCACAACGACGCCAACGTGATCAGCATCGGCGCGCGGATGCACGACCGGGACACCGCGACCCGGTTCGTCGAGCTCTTCCTCGCGACGCCCTACTCCAAGGAGGAGCGGCACAGCCGCCGGATCGCCATGCTCGAGTCCTACGAGGAGACCGGGCTGCTTCCGCCGCTGCCCTGACCCTCGGCCGTTCTGGCCTGGGCGGCCCGCTTGCCGAGCCGGCGGCGCTCGCCCTTACGCGGCTTGGCGGTGGCCTGTTCGGTCACCGGTTCGACGAGGGCCGCGGGCGTCTCGAGGCGGGGCGGGGACACGTCCCTGGCCCGCATCGCCGCGTCCAGTGTGATCCGCATCCCTGGCTGAGTCATGCCCCAGCTTCGCCCAGAAGTTCACTGAACGCCAATCGCTGCGCTAAGTTACTTTCAATTTACGCATAGTCAAGGCTGGTGCGGATTGCCGCCGATCAGGGCTGAGGCTGGGTAGAGTTTCGGGGTCATGCTTCAACGTCTGGTGCACCTCCTCCCTTCACGGGTGCGCGCAGCCCTGCGCCGGGTTCCCGTGTTCGTGACCGTGTACCGGTGGATGCGGCGCGGGAAGCTGACCCGCGCACGCAACGCCTTCGTGCTGCTGGCGCTGGCCTCGTTCGGCATCGGCTGGGCGGCGACGCTGTCGCAGACCTGGTTCCCCGCCAGTCTGATCGTGCTGGTCGTCCTCGCGGGCGGGCTGCTGCTCAGGGTCCGTTCGCTCGTGGTCCTGTACGGCGTGGTCGCCGCCGTACTGGCCTTCGACTCCTGGCGGGTGGGGTTCAAGCACGTCGGCCCCGGGGTGATCGCGACGGTGGCGGTCACCGGGGTGCTCGCGCTGATGCTGTCGCGGACCCGGGAGCAGATCGGCGTCCAGGGCCTGCGTGGCGAGTACATGCTCCTGGAACTTCGCGACCGGCTCCGCCGCCAGGGTGAGCTGCCCAGGCTGCCCGCCGGGTGGGACTCCCAGGTGGTGCTCGTGCAGGCCGGTGGGTCCTCGTTCGGCGGCGACTTCGTCGTGTCGAACCTGCACGACGGCACCCTTGAGGTCGCTCTGGTCGATGTGTCCGGCAAGGGGGTCGATGCCGGAACCCGTGCCCTGATGCTTTCGGGTGCTTTCGGAGGTTTGCTTGGATCGGTCCAACCTGACCGTTTCCTGCCCTCCTGCAATGTCTATCTTCAGCGGCAGCGCTGGGACGAGGGCTTCGTCACCGCCGTCCACGTGAACATCGACCTCGCCACCGGGGACTACGTCGTCGAGTCCGCCGGGCACCCCCCCGTGGTCCAGTTCGACGCGGGCAGCGGCACCTGGCGGGTCGGCGCGGCCAAGGGTGTGGTGCTCGGAGTCGTCCCCGACCTGCGGTGCGAGCCGGAGAGCGGAACGCTGCGGCCCGGAGACGCGCTGCTCCTCTACACCGACGGCCTCGTCGAGGCACCCGGCCGTGACATCGACGCCGGCATCGACCGGCTGCTCGGTGAGGCCGAACGCCTGGTGCCCCAGGGCTTCCGCAAGGGCGCCAGGGAACTCGTCCATACGATGGCCGCCGCCCGCGACGACGACTGCGCCCTGATCCTCATCTGGCGAACTTGATTCATGGCCGCGCCTTCGGCGCGGCGCCGGGTGGGCCTTGACGCGCCGTCTTCCCTCGTCACTCGGGCGCTGCGCTCCCACGCTCCTCGGTCCAGACGACGCGGCCCACCCGGGCTCCCTCGCTCCTCAGTCAAGACGACGCGGCCCACCCGGGCTCCCTCGCTCCTCAGTCCAGGCCACGCGGCCCAAGCACTCAGATGTACGGGCGCGGGTCTGCGGTCGCGTCGAAGGGGATCAGCAGGGTGCGCAGCAGGCCCGCGAGCCGCTCGCTCTCGACGCTGCCCAGACCGCCGAGCAGCTCGCGCTCGCGGTCGAGCAGGTCGCCGAATGCGGCGTCCACCCTGGTACGGCCGACGTCAGTCAGCCGGACCTGGACGCCGCGCTTGTCCTGCGGGTCGGGGTGGCGCTCGACCAGCTTCGCCGCGGCCAGCCGGTCGATCCGGTTGGTCATCGTGCCCGATGTGACGAGGGTCGCGCGCAGCAGTTGGCCCGGGCTGAGCTGGTACGGCTCGCCCGCCCGGCGCAGGGCCGTCAGCACGTCGAACTCCCAGGACTCCAGATCATGGGCGGCGAACACGTCCCGCCTGGCGCGATCCAGATGGCGGGCGAGCCGGGAGACCCGGCTGAGCACTTGCAGCGGCTGAACGTCGAGGTCAGGGCGCTCCTGCCGCCACGCCGCGACCAGACGGTCGACCTCATCTGTGCTCATTGTGCTCGCGTCGTCTTCCCTCGTCGCTCTGGTCGCAGGCTCCCGGCGCTCCTCAGTCCAGACGACGCGGCCCGCTCGCTGTTCATCGTGATCCAGCTTAGCTGTCTTGACGTCGAGATATCGAGGGGGCAATATATCTCTTGATGTCAAGAGATGCGAGTACATGGGATCCCCGGCAGTACGGGGAGTTCGCGAACGAGCGCAGCCGTGCGTTCTTCGAACTCCTGGGCCGGGTGGGAGCCACGGAGCCGGCCTCGGTGGCCGATCTGGGCTGCGGGTCCGGTGAACTCACGGCCGTACTGGCCGAGCGCTGGCCCGGTGCCGCGGTCGAAGGCATCGACAGCTCGACCGAGATGATCCAGGCCGCCGGGAAGTACCCCCGGGTGGCCTTCACCGTCGGCGACCTCGCCGAGTGGGCACCGGACGGCCCGATCGACGTGATCATCTCCAATGCCGCGCTGCACTGGGTGCCCACGCACCGCGAACTGGCGGCCCGCTGGGTGCGGACGCTGAGCCCGGGCGGGTGGCTGGCCTTCCAGGTGCCAGGGAACTTCGGCGCGCCCAGCCACACGATCCTGCGTGAACTGTGCACCTCGCCCCGCTGGCACGACAGGCTCGCCGGCGTGACCCGCTGGAACCCGGTCGCAGAGCCCGCCGAATACCTAGGGCTTCTCGCAGGTCTCGGCTGCCGGGTGGACGCCTGGGAGACCACCTACCTGCAGGTCCTGCCCGGCACCGATCCGGTACTCGAGTGGGTCAAGGGCACCGCGCTGCGCCCGGTCCTCACCGCGCTGGACCCCGCCGCCGCAGCGAAGTTCCTCACCGAGTACGGAGCCCGGTTGCGCCAGGCATACCCGGCCACCCCGCAGGGCACGGTCTTCCCCTTCCGCCGGATCTTCGTCGTCGCACAGAGATCCCCCTGATCTGGGTGCCGTCCGCCGC
>JAOPYM010000235.1 GCA_025964615.1 Actinomycetes bacterium | reverse complement strand
GGTGGGGGCTGGGGAGTCGAGACCGGTTGCGGACGGGTCATCGGGACCTGGGCAGGTGCGTCGCTGTGCTGTACGGCCGCCGGTGCTGCGGGCAGGTGGGTCTCCGGGCCGCTCACCGTGGCGGCTGTGCCCGACTGGGGCGGTTGCGGTACGACCAGGGCCGCCGGGCTCGGACGCCGCGTTGGCGGGGCCTGGTCGGGGGCGGGGGTGGCGGCCGGAGTGGGAGCTGCGGGGCGGGGCGTACGGGTCGCGGACGGCGAGGCGGGAACGGAACCCGCGGATCGTACGGCGCCAGGACCCGGCGGGCCCTCGGGCCCGGATGCGTCGTGCCCGGTGAGATCCCATGCGGTGAGGGCCCACGCGGTGAGAGCACCCGCCAGCACGATCGCCAGCACCACCGCGACCGGCCGGGCGGTCAGCCGCCAGGTTCCGGAACGCCTCGGGGAGCGTTGATCTTTTCGCAGGTGAGAGGCCAGATATCTACTCACACAGACCAGAGTTGCACAGAGCGCGATTGTGGTTCGGTCATATCTGGATATTGCTTCGGCGGTGCCTCAGGGCTGCGCTCGGCAGGGACGACCCCGCGCAGCGGGTTCCGCAGCAGCAGGTCCGGATCGGCGGCCATCTCCAAGTCCGAAATCCTGTTGGTGGCGAGTTCGGTGGTGGGTTACAAAGATGGTCATGCTTCGCAAATATCCACGGACCCGTCACCTGCGGGGATCTCGCCTGCAGCCCGGCGACCACGACCTCGCGGCGGTCCCGTATCGGGAGATCGCCGGGCGGTACCTGGTAGTGGAGGAGAAGCTGGACGGGGCGAACTGTGCGATCAGCTTCTCGGCCGGCGGCCAATTGCGGCTGCAGAGCCGTGGGCATTACCTGAGCGGCGGACCGAGGGAACGGCAGTTCGGGCCGTTCAAGGCGTGGGCGGCCGCGGTGGGACCGGCGCTGTGGGAACGACTCGGTGACCGGTACGTGATGTACGGCGAATGGATGTACGCCAAGCACACCATGTTCTACGACGCGCTCCCGCACTACTTCTGCGAGTTCGACGTGCTCGACCGGCGGACCGACGTCTTCCTGTCGACGGCGGCGCGCAGGGAACTCCTCGACGGGACCCCGGTGTGCTCGGTGCCGGTGCTCCACTCCGGTTCGCTGCCGGACCTCGGTGCGCTGACGGCGCTGGCCGGACCGTCCACGTGCCGTACACCCGGGTGGCGGGACGCGCTGCGGGCGGCGGTGGTGGCCGGCGGCGCCGACCCGGAACGGACCGTCGCCGAGACCGACGGGGCGGAGGAGATGGAGGGCCTGTACATCAAGGTCGAGCAGGACGGCGAGACCGTCGGCCGTTACAAGTGGGTACGGGCCGGGTTCCTCACCGCGATCCTCGACTCGGGTACGCACTGGCAGGACCGGCCCATCGTGGCGAACGGCCTGGCCGATCCGGAGGCCCTTTATGCGGATATTTGAGGATCTGTGCCCGGCTCCGCCGTACTGGAGCGTGCCGTGGCCGGAGATCCGCGAGGCCTTCGACTGGGTGCGCCGCCTGTCCGGCGTCGTACAGGATCCGATCCACCACGCAGAGGGCGACGCCGAGACGCACACCCGGATGGCGTGCGAGGCCCTCGCCGCGCTGCCCGCCTGGCGAGCCCGGGCGTCGGCCGAGCGGGTTCGGCTGTTCGCCGCGGTGCTGCTGCACGACGTGGCCAAGCCCGACTGCACGCAGGTCGGCGAGGACGGCCGGATCACCGCGCGCGGGCACTCCCGCCGGGGCGACCTGATGGTACGGCGCGTGCTGTGGGAACTCGGGGCACCCGTCGCGTGGCGGGAGCATGTCGCCGCGCTGGTCCGCCACCACCAGGTCCCGTTCTGGGCGCTCGAACGGCCCGACCTCCAGCGGATCGTATTCCGCGTCAGCCTGCTCGCCCGCAACGACGACCTGGTGCTGCTCGCCACCGCCGACATCGTCGGAAGGATCTGCCAGGATCTGCCGGAGGTACTGGAGAACATCGAGTTGTACGGGGAGTACTGCGCCGCCGAGGACTGCCTGGATCGGCCCCGCGAGTTCCCCTCCGACCACGCCAGGTTCCAGTACTTCCGTACGCCCGGCCGCGACCCCGGCTACGCCGCCCACGACGACACGCGCCTGACGGTCACCGTGCTGTCCGGCCTTCCCGGCGTCGGCAAGGACCACTGGATCACCGCCAACCGACCGGACCTCCCGGTCGTCAGCCTCGACCGGATCCGTGCCGAACTCGGGGTCAAGCCGACCGCGGACCAGCGCCCCGTGGCCACCGCCGCGTTCGAACTCGCCCGCACGCACCTGCGGGCGGGCCGGTCCTTCGTCTGGAACGCCACGAACGTCTCCCGTCAGCTCCGCGAGCAGTGCATCGGGCTGATCGCCGACTACCGTGGCCGCGTCGAACTGATCGCCCTTGAGGCGCCCCCGGCCGTACTCAGGCAGCGCAACCGCTCGCGACCCTCCCCGGTTCCGGACGCCGTCATCGACCGCCTGGTCCGCCGCTGGGAGACCCCCGACCTCACCGAAGCCCACACCGTCACGTCGCTGTCCTCATGAAAGCGGTACGTCCATGCACGCGCGGAGTCCCCGGTCCATCGACGATGTGCTCGCCGCCGACAGGCCGAAGTACCTGTGCTTCTGGGGACACCGTCCGACGGCCTCCGGGGCGATCGGGGCGGGGTGTCTCAGCCAGTGGTGGCCCTCTCCGTTCACAGTCGACGGCGTGGAGTACGCGACGGCCGAGCACTACATGATGGCGGAGAAGGCACGGCTCTTCGGGGATCAGGAGATCGCCGCCAGGGTCGTCGCCGCCCCCCATCCCAAGGCGGCCAAGGATCTGGGTCGCCAGGTGGCGGGATTCGACGAGAACACCTGGACCGCGCACCGGTACGGAATCGTGGTGCGCGGCAGCGCCGCCAAGTTCGGCGGTCACGCCGACCTGCGCGAGTACCTGCTCGGAACGCGCAACCGCGTGCTGGTCGAGGCCAGTTCGCTCGACCGCATCTGGGGCATCGGCCTCGCCGCCGACGACCCGCGCGCGCAGCGGCCGTCGGAGTGGAAGGGCCTCAACCTGCTCGGCTTCGCCCTGATGGAGGCCCGTGACCTCCTGGCGGCCCGGTGATCATTTGACTGAACGGCACGTTCGGTCCGGCCTCGGCCGCCGGCACTGGTGGGTAGCCAGGTGGCGGTACAGGTGGAGATCCTCTCTTGCGATCACCTTGAGCCGGGCAGCTGACTGGTCGTGCCCGCTTGACGAGGTTTATGCCGTCGGATTGGGCGGGTGGGCGTCGGATGGGGCCGGTCCGCTGGGTTCGGGCCGGTGCCACGGGCGACGGCCCCGCCAGAGTGGCGGGGCCGTCGCGATGTCGCTCGGTCGCGGTTGGCGGTCAGGCGAGGGCATCAGGTGCCCCTCGGTCCATTCGCGGGAGACCTAGTCGCGGTCCCAGCAGTGCCGCTCCTCGTGGCAGTGGCAGCGGCAGTGGCAGCACCTCCAGCTGTCCCAGGACCTGCAGTGGTGCCAGAAGACCCGACCCTCCTGGAAGCTGCTGACCCTGGCCGCCTGGAAGCCGCTGATCCTGCCCGCCTGGAAGCTGCTGACCCTGGCCGCCTGGAACTGGCTGATCATGGCCCTGTTGAAGCGGCTGACCCTGGCCCGCTGGAAGCGGCTGATCGTGGCCCTGTTGAAGCGGCTGACCCTGGCCGCCTGGAACTGGCTGATCGTGGCCCTGTTGAAGCGGCTGAACCTGGCCCGCTGGAAGCGGCTGAACGTGGCCCTGTTGAAGCGGCTGAACCTGGCCCGCTG
>JAOPYM010000234.1 GCA_025964615.1 Actinomycetes bacterium | reverse complement strand
GTCGGAGCCATGGAAGTGATCCGATGCCAGGGCCTGACCAAACGGTACGGCCACACCCTCGCGGTCGACGGCCTGGACCTGACGGTCGAGTCCGGTCAGGTCTTCGGGTTCCTCGGCCCGAACGGGTCGGGCAAGACGACGACCATGCGGATGCTGCTCGGCCTGATCAGGGCGACCGCCGGGCGAGCCTGGGTGAACGGGCGGCCGCTGCCGGACCCGGACGGGCTGCCCCGGGTCGGCGCGATCATCGAGGAACCGGTGTTCCATCCGTGGCTGACCGGACAGCGCAACCTCGAGGTGCTCGCGCTGCACGGGCCGCCGCTGCCGCATCCCGGTTCGGCCGGCGCGGCGCTGGACCGCGTCGGGCTGACCGGCGTCGCGCGGCGGAAGGTCAAGACCTACTCCCAAGGCATGCGGCAGCGGCTGGGGCTGGCCGCGGCGCTGCTCCGCGATCCGGCGCTGCTGATCCTCGACGAACCCTCCAACGGCATGGACCCGGCGGGCATCAGGGAGTTCCGCGCCCTGCTGCGGTCGCTCGCCGACGACGGTACGACGGTGTTCCTGTCCAGCCATCTGCTCGCCGAGGTCGAGCAGGTCTGCGATCGGGTCGCCGTCATCAACGCGGGCCGCCTGGTCGAGCAGGGCCCGGTCACGGAGCTGACCGCCACCCGGCCGGTGGTACGGGTCGTACTGGACGAGACGGACCTGCCCGCGGCCCTCGGGCTGCTGTCCGACTGGGCGGTACGGGCCGAGGGCCGCGAGACGCTGCTCCTCGACGGAGCGGACGGCCGTGCGGTGAACCGTGCCCTTGGCGCCGCCGGCATCTGGGCCCGTCAGATCCGGATCGAGCGGCCCAGCCTTGAGGAGGCGTTCCTGCGCCTGACCGTGAGCGGGGAGGGACCCGATGCGCCTGCTCCGCGCTGAGCTGGGCAAGCTCAACCGCCCGCTGCTGTGGGGGCTGACGGTCGCCGCCATGCTGTTCTGCGTGCTGCTCGCCGTCGGCGGTTCGGCCAACGCGTCCGGGCGCACCCGGCCCTGTACGGGTGTGGACTGCACGGTCGGCCGGATGATGGCGCTGACCGTCGAGGTGCACACCGCCGAGCAACTGGATCCGGTGGCGGCGGGCGCCGAGGCGGCCGGGCTCATGGCGTCCCTGCCCGGCGCGCTGGTCATCGCGCTCCTCGCGGGCGGGCATGTCGGAGGCGAGTGGTCGGGCCGTACGCTCAAGAACGTGCTCACCCAGTGCGGCCACCGGTGGCGGGTGCTGGCCGCCAAACTGGTGAGCCTCTGGCTGGCCGGGATCGGGGTGCTGGCCGCCTGCTGGGCGGCGCTTGCCGTCGCCGGACCGCTCATCGTGGCCGCCGATCACCTGCCGGACCCGCACCAGCCGGTCACCGTCGCGGCGGCCTTGGCCGGGGAGCAGGCCGGGCGGGCGCTGCTCGTGCTGGCCCTGTTCGCGGCGATCGGGGTGCTCGCGGCGGTCCTCACCAGGGGCACGATCGGCACGATGACCGCCGCCGCCGGGACCGTCCTGCTGATGCTGGTGGTGGCCGCACTGCCCGGCACCGCCGCGTGGACCCCCGCGACCTGGGTGCAGGGCTGGATGGGCTTCGGCGCCGGTCAGAAGTCGATCACCGCGCTGCCGGACAACTACTGGTCCCGGTTCATCGACTCGGGAGCCGCGCCGCCCGGCCGCTTGGCAGGCCTCGTCGGGCTCACCGCGACCCTGGTGGTCTGCGCGGTGGCCGCCGCAGCGGTGTTCCGCCGCACGGACGTGACCTGATGACGCCGCGCGAGCTGATCACCGAGCGGCGGGCCGACGCGCTCATCGCGGCCGGCCTGCTGGTCTGGGCGATCCCGGACGTGCCCGGCTGGTGGAAGCCGCCCACGCACGTGGCCGCCACCCCGGTCATCGCCGGTTACCTCGTGCTGGCCCTGGCGATGTCGGTGCCGTTCCTGTGGCGGCGGCGCCTGCCCGTCGCGGTGCTCGTACTCACCGCCGGGGTGCTGGTGATCCGCTCCGCGCTGGCCCAGAACGCCGTGGCCGCGTTCGCCGCCGTGCTCATGGCCGCGTACGGGCTCGGGGCGTTCGGGGCCCGGCGGTACACGCGCCCGCTCGGGCGGCTCCTGCTCGGGGTCGCGGCCGCCATCGCCCTGACGTTGTTCTCTCATCGCATGGCGGCCGTGCCGTTCGCCCTGATCGGCGCCGCGTGCCTGGTCGGAGATGCCGCGACCGCCCGGCGCAACGAGGTCGCCTCCGCCGTGCAGGCCGCGCATCTCGCGGAACGCAACGGGCTCGCCCGTGAACTCCACGACGTCCTGGCCCACCAGTTGTCGGCGATCACCCTGCAGGCGGGTACGGCCCGGCTGACCGGTGCCGAACCCGCCCGGGCACTCGCCACGATCGAAGGACTCGGCCGCGAGGCGCTCACCGAACTCGACCATGTCCTCGGCGTCCTGCGCCGCGACGGCGACAGCGGTCCGGCACTGCGCCCCGCGCCGTCGCTCGCCGGGCTCGGCGACCTGGTGGCCGCCGCCGGCGACACCGTGCGGCTCTCGGTGGCAGGCCGGGTACGGGACCTCACGCCCGGCCTTGAACTGTCGGCGTACCGCATCGTCCAGGAGTCGCTGACCAACGTGGCCAGGCACGCGCCGGGCGCCGAGGCCACGGTGACCCTGACCTACCTGGACGACCATCTCGCGCTGGAAATCGTCAACGGCCCGTCCGCGCGCGGGGGCGGTCCACAGAGTCCCGGCGGGTCTTCGCGCCGGGTCGGCCGGGGATTGCCGGGGATGTGCGAACGGACCGCGCTGTACGGCGGCGAACTGCAGGCCGCCGCCACCCCGGACGGCTTCAAGGTCACCGCGACCCTCCCGTACACCGCCCGGGCAGGGCGCCGATGAAGCCGATCACCGTGCTGGTCGCCGACGACCAGGCACTGGTCCGTGCCGCACTCGTGGCCCTGCTCGGCTCGCAACCCGACCTCACCGTGGTGGCCGAGGCGGCGAATGGCGCGGACGCGGTGGCCCTCGCCCGCGATCTCACCCCGGATGTCGTGCTGATGGACATCCGGATGCCGGTGATGGACGGCCTTGAGGCCACCCGCCGCATCGTCGGCGGCGCGTCGCGCGTCGTGGTCCTCACCACCTACGGCCTGGACGAGTACGTCTATGATGCGCTGCGCGCCGGGGCCTCCGGCTTCCTGCTCAAACATGCCCCGCCCGAGGAACTGCTCCTCGGCGTACGGGCGGCCGCCGATGGCGTGGCCCTGGTCTCGCCCGCCGTGACCAGGCTCCTGATCGAGGCCTTCACCGGTGAGCGGCCCCGCCCGGCCCGGCCACCGGCGGCCCTCTCCCTGCTGACCACCCGTGAACGTGAGGTCTTCGACCTGATGGTCGGTGGCCTCACCAACACCGAGATCGCCCGTACCCTGTGCATCGCCGAGACCACCGTCAAGACCCACGCCGGCCGCGCCCTGGCGAAGCTGGACCTGCGCGACCGCGTCCACGCCGTTCTCTACGCCTACGAACACCACCTCGTGACGCCCGGATGAACGCTGTCGTGCCTTTCGCCTCCGCCCGGCCCATCGTTCAGGAGCGAGGCGTGATCTCGAGTTCGGACCAGTCGATCGAGATGCCGAAGGGTGAGGTGAGCTTGAGGGCGGGCTGGTCGCGATCGCGGTGGGTGATCCCGATCCGGGCGTACTCACGGCTGTCGTCGATCAGGGCGTAGTGCTCGATCGCCAGGACGCCCACATCGTCGAGCTGGGCGATCCAGTAGTGCAGGATCCCGGCTCGGGCGTACTCGCCCATCTTGTGGATCCGGTCTCGGCGCTCGGAGTACTTCGACAGGACCTCGATCGCGATGAGGACATCCTGGCCTTCCACCCATTCCGCCTCATCGACGCAGCGGTGCACGACGACGTCGGGTTTGCGGATGTTGAGCGGGACCTCCCAGAGGACGACTTCGATCTCGGTGTTGACCTCGATACAGGGGGCTCCGTCGCCATGGTCACGCCGGGCCTTCGCCACGGCGTTCTCCAGGGCTTCGGCGAAACGGAACCCGGCCTTCTGGTGTCCACGTGAGCGCTGCTCCCTGGGGAACGCGATGCCATCGACGATCTCGATGTCCCGGCGGATCGCCTCACCGAACGCGAGATAGTCGTCGATGGTGATCGTGTCGCGGCGCTCAAATGGGCTGGCCGTCACCTCGATACCTCTCGGAACGAGCCGTACCTCATATGGGTGCCCCCTGCAAGATTCGAACTTGCGCTTTCGCCTCCGGAGGGCGACGCTCTATCCCCTGAGCTAAGGGGGCTCAGTGCGATGCAAGATTACCAGGGATCGCGGGTGGACGCGTACCTGGTTTGTTCACCGTGCGTTGCGCGGCCGCAACGGATAGCCTCGCGAGCGTGGCTGAGTCTCTGGGACGGGTGCTCGTCGTCGATGACGACGAGGTGATCCGGCAGCTCATCGCGGTCAACCTCCAGCTCGAGGGCTTCGAGGTGGAGACCGCTGTCGACGGGCGGGACTGCCTGGACAAGGTACGTCTCGTCAGACCCGATGTCATCACGCTGGACGTGATGATGCCGCGCCTGGACGGCTGGGTGACGGCGGTCAAACTGCGCGAGGATGACGAGACACGAGGCATCAGGGTCGTCATGATCACGGCACGGGCGCAGGACCACGACATCCAGCGGGGTCATGAGATCGGCGTGGACGCCTATGTGACCAAGCCGTTCGACCCCGGTGAGCTGATCCGTACGGTCCGCGCCCTTGCCGGAGCACGTGGCGGTCTCTGAGCCCCGCATGGCACGGGGTCCACATGCTGGTCAGATAGTCTCACCTAGGTGACCCGAGCCGAACTGAGCCGCGCCATCGTCGCTGCCGTGCGAGCCGCCGTCGCTACCGGTGAGCTCACCGTCACGGTACCCGAAGAGGCCCCGCTGACCTGGGCGAAGAACGGCAGGACCGGTTCGCCGCTGCCGCTGCGGCTGGCCGGTCAGGCGGGCCGCCCGGCCCGCGAGGTCGCGGGCATCATCGCCAAGCGGCTCGCGGCCGAGCCCGGCATCCAGAAGGTGGCCGTCAAGGACCCGGGCTTCCTGCTGATCGAGGAGGCCGCTCCCGGCGCGGTGGTCGCGGCCATCGTCGCGGCCGGCGGCGCCTACGGGCGGGTGGAGCTCCCGGCGGGCCCGACGTGGCCGGACCGGCCACGCAGATTCGGAAACCCCGGTTTCGAAGTACGGCTCGCGTACGCCAGGGCGGTCGCCACCCGGCGCTGGGCGCAAGATCTCGGCGTGCGGGCGGCGGAGGCGGCCGGGCTCGAGCACGTCTGCGAGGTACGGCTGCTGCACGCGCTCAGGGAGTTCCCCGAACGCGCCCGCCAGGCCGAGCGGGAGAGCGATCCCGCCCGGGTGCGCCGTCATCTCGAGCGGATCGCCGACGCCTACCACGAGGTCTATGAGCGGTGTTCCGCGCTGCCCCAGGGAGACGAGGAGCCGACCCGGAAACACGGGGCGCGCCTCACGCTGGCCGAGGCGGTACGCATTGTGCTGAACAACGGGCTGATCATGCTCGGCGAGACCCCAAGAGAGACGATATGACTGGCATGGCCCACCCCGCGGGGTCGCGGCACGCGGACATCCTGCCGGACAGCCACCCGCTGCCCGCGCCCGCCGACCTGAACGCCATCAACCCCGCCATCTGGCCGCGCAGCGCCCGCCGGGCGGACGGCGCGCTGACCGTGGGCGGTCTGGACGTACGGGATCTGGCCGCCGAGTTCGGCACGCCGCTGTACGTCCTGGACGAGGACGACTTCCGGGCCAGGGCCAGGGAGTTCCGCAACGCCTTCCACGAGGAGGACGTCTACTACGCCGGAAAGGCCTTCCTGTGCGGGGCGGTCGCCCGGTGGGTGGCCGAGGAGGGGCTCGGCCTGGACGTGTGCTCGGGCGGGGAACTGGCGATCGCGCTCCGGATGGGCGTGGATCCGGCGAGGATCACCCTGCACGGCAACAACAAGTCCACCTCGGAGATCGAGAAGGCCCTTGAAGCCGGCATCGGGCACATCGTGCTCGACTCCTTCGAAGAGATCGCCCGCGTCGCCTACCTGGCCGCGAAGCTCGGGAAGCGGCCGAGGGTCCTGATCCGGGTCACGACCGGCGTCGAGGCGCACACCCACGAGTTCATCGCGACCGCGCACGACGACCAGAAGTTCGGGCTGTCACGCAACAGTGGCGCCGCTCTTGAAGCGGTACGGCGCGTTCTGGCCCTGGAACAGCTGGAACTGGCCGGCCTGCACTCCCACATCGGATCGCAGATCTTCCAGACCGACGGGTTCGAGGTCGCCGCTCACCGGCTGGTCGAACTCCTGGCCGCGATCCACGACGAGCACGGCCGGCAGCTGCCCGAACTCGACCTCGGTGGCGGCTTCGGCATCGCCTACGTCAGTGGCGACGAACCGATCGACCCCAAGCTGATCGCCGACAACCTGCGCCGCATCGTGGCCAAGGAGTGCGCCTCCTACGACCTGGCAGTGCCCCGGATCACCGTCGAGCCCGGCCGGGCCATCGTCGGGCCCGGCGGCATCACGGTCTACGAGGTCGGGACGATCAAGGACGTCGAGGGCCTCCGGACGTACGTCTCGGTGGACGGCGGGATGAGCGACAATCTGCGGACCGCCCTGTACGGAGCCGAGTACACAGGGGTCCTGGCCAGCCGCACGTCTGAAATGTCACCAATGCTCAGTAGATTGGTGGGCAAGCACTGCGAGAGCGGCGACATTGTGGTGCGTGACCTGTGGCTGCCCGAAGATCTTGCACCGGGCGACCTGGTGGCCGTCGCCGCGACCGGCGCATACTGCCGGTCGATGGCGAGCAACTACAACCACGTCCCCCGGCCCGCCGTCGTCGCGGTGCAGGACGGTACGGCGCGAGTGATCGTCCGCAGGGAGACCGAGGACGACCTTTTGAGGCTTGATATGGAGGTTTGCGGGTGAAACCGTTGCGGGTGGCGTTGCTGGGGTGCGGTGTGGTCGGCACCCAGGTCGTACGGCTGCTGAACGAGCAGTCCGCCGACCTCGCGGCGCGGATCGGTGTGCCGCTGGAGCTGGCCGGCATCGCCGTGCGGCGCGTCGACAGGGAGCGGCCGGGCATCGACCCGGCGCTGCTGACGACCGACGCCATCGAGCTCGTCACCCGCGACGACGTGGACCTGGTGATCGAGGTGATCGGCGGCATCGAGCCCGCCAGGACCCTGATCCTGGCCGCGATGAAGAGCGGCAAGGCCGTCGTCTCGGCCAACAAGGCGCTGCTCGCCGAGGACGGCGAGACCATCTTCGGGGCCGCTCGCGAGTACGGCGTGGACCTCTACTACGAGGCCTCGGTGGCCGGGGCGATCCCGTTGCTCCGCCCGCTCCGCGAGTCCCTGGTCGGTGATCATGTCCAGCGGGTGCTCGGCATCGTCAACGGCACCACCAACTACATCCTCGACCAGATGGACACCTACGGCGCCTCGTTCGCCGACGCACTGGAGGAGGCGCAGGCGCTCGGGTACGCCGAGGCCGACCCCACCGCCGACGTGGAGGGCTTCGACGCCGCGGCGAAGGCCGCGATCCTCGCCCAACTGGCCTTCCACACCGTGGTCACCGCCGCAGACGTGCACCGCGAGGGGATCACCGAGGTGACGGCTGCCGACGTGGCCAGTGCCAAGGCGATGGGCTGCGTGGTCAAGCTGCTCGCGATCTGCGAGCGGGTCCCCTCGGCCGACGGCCGCAACGGGCGGGGCGTGTCGGTGCGCGTGTATCCGGCGATGATCCCGCGCACCCACCCCCTGGCCAACGTCCGCGAGGCGTACAACGCGGTCTTCGTCGAGGCCGAGTCGGCCGGCTCGCTGATGTTCTACGGCGCCGGGGCTGGGGGAGCGCCCACCGCCTCCGCGGTCCTCGGTGACCTGGTGGCGGTGGCCCGCAACAAGGCCAACGGCACCCGGGGCCCGGTCGAGTCGACCTACGCGGACCTGCCGGTGCTGCCGATGGGGGAGACGATCACCCGCTACCACGTGCAGCTGGACGTGGCCGACAGGTCAGGTGTCCTGGCCCAGGTCGCGGAGGGCTTCGCGGCCAACGACGTGTCGATCCAGACCGTACGGCAGGAGGGCCGCGGCGACGAGGCACAGCTCGTCATCGTCACCCACAAGGCCACCGACGCCGCCCTGGCCCGTACCGTGGAGGGCCTCAGCGCGCTCGACGCGGTCCGCGAGGTGGCCAGCGTCATGCGCGTAGAGGGAGACTAGAATCTCACGAT
>JAOPYM010000195.1 GCA_025964615.1 Actinomycetes bacterium | reverse complement strand
CTTCACATGCGCGCCCGTGCGTTCACGCTCGGCCATCCCTCGCTGTGCCCATGGCCGCGCCTCCGGCACGGCACCGGGCGGGCCTTGACGCGCCGTCTTCCCTCGTCACTCACTCGCTTCGCTCCCTAGCTCCTCAGTCCAGACGACGCGGGCCGAGCGCCTGGTACACACCCGCGAGCTGATCGACCGCGTCGTCCTCGGACGGCAGTTCGGTGGCCCGCTGTGCGGCGGCCGCGCCGAGCCGTACCGCCGTCGCGGCGTCGTCGAGGATCTGCTCCACCGCCCGGCGCAGCGCCTCGGCGTCTCCCGCAGGGACCAGCAGGGCCGCGCCGCCGACCAGGCCTGGCATGCCGCCGACCTCGGTGGCCACCAGCGGACGGCCGGCCCGCAGCGCCTCCTGGACGACCAGCGGCTGCCCCTCCCAGACACTCGGGACCACGACCACGTCGGCGGCGGCCAGCAGCGCGGGCACGTCGTCGCGGCGGCCGAGCAGCCGTACGGGCAGGTTCTCGGCCTCGACCCGCCCGCGCAGTGCCCCTTCGAGAGGGCCGTCGCCCGCGATCACGACCAGCGGCCTGGGTGTACGGCCCGTCCACGCCGCAGCCGCGTCCAGCAGCGTGAGCAGGCCCTTCTGGTCGGCCAGCCGGGCGACCGTGAGCAGCAGCGGACGTTCCGAACTGCCGAGCTCGTCCCGTACCCGCGCCCGGTCCGCCGGCCCGGCCTGCTCTGCGGGCGGTGGGGCGGGGACCAGGGCAGGGCCGACCTGGCGTGCGCCGAGCGCCCGCATCCGCTCCTCCAGATCCGGGGACACCCCGAGCACGCTGGCCGCCCCGCTGGCCACGATCCGCTCCAGGACCCCGTATACGGCCCCGACCGCGCCCTTGGCGATCACCGCGTTGTGCAGTGTCACCACGAGCGGCGGGCCGCGCCTGGTGGATCTCAGCGGCCCGAGGGCCAGCACCGCCAGAGCGCCCGCCCGGAGCCCATGGGCGTGCACCACGTCCGCGCCGCGCAGCAACCGGCGGAGCCTGGCCACCGTGCGGGGGTCGCGCACCGGATGCGGCCTGTCGGAGATCTCCACCGGCTCGAACCTGGCACCGGCGGCGGTGAAGCCGAACAGCTCCTCCGTCCCGGCAGGCCCGATCACGACCACGTGGTCACCACGGCGGACCAACCCGGAGGCCACGGAGTGGACATGCCGCCCCACTCCCCCGGCGCTCGTACCGAGTACCAGAGCGATCTTCATCGGGCCACCCTCCTGGTCAGGACGGCCCGCAGGTCTCGGCCGTCGATCAGATACGCGAGCACCACGAACACCCCGCCCGCGAGCGCAGCGGCCCCCAGCGCCACCGCGACGTCATCGACCTGGCCTCCGGTGCCCATGGCCGCCGCCGCGCCATAGCCGGCCAGTCCGCCGAGGATCCCGCCGATCAGCCCGGCCGCCGCCGCCCGGGGCATGCCCCCGACCGAGGCCGGGCCCCGGGCCCGCCGCAGCGCGATGAGCAGCAGCCCCCCTGCGACGGTCATGCCAAGGGTGTTGCCAACGCCGAACGCGGCGACCACCCAGTCGCGGGGAACGAGGAGGACCAGCACCACGTCGGCGATGAGCACGACCCCCCAGCCGGTCACCGTCGCGATGGCCGACTCCCGGCCCCTCCCACACGCGTAGAGCGCCCGGCCGAGATGGGCGACCAGCCCATACCCGATCAGCCCGGGGGCGAAGGTCACGATCGCGCGCGCCAGCACATAAGGCTGATCGTTCCTGCCATGGTCAAGGAAGTCGGCGACCGGCAGGGCCACGGCCATGAGCGCCGCACCGCCTGCTCCGGAGGCGAGCACCACTGCGCGGGTCGTCGACGCGACGGTCCGGTCGAAGGCACCGTGCTCCCCCTCGGCCGCACGAGACGACAGCACCGGGAAGGCGCTGGTGGCGATGGGCACCGCGAGGATCGCCCACGGCAGCAGGAACACCGCCCAGGCGAAGTTGTAGTCGGTGAGGGCCCCCCTGGTGCCCTGACCCTTGAGGACCAGCACGGCGAGCATCGCCATCTGCTGAGCCACGACGGTGGCCAGCCCTGCCACGGCCAGGCCGCCCACCCGGGCTGCGACTCCCGGTGGGAAGCGCAGGCTCGGCCGGTACCCGAGACCGAGCGGCCATGCGGCCAGCACGGCGACCACCACCAGGGCGACGACCCCGAGGGTGGTTCCGACCGACAGGACGAGTTCGGCCTCCTTCGGCAACCCGGCCAGGTTCGTCGGATCGTGACCGCCCATGGCAGGGACGTACGCCACGTAGGCACCGATCACGACCAGGCTCGAGACGAGCGGGGCCAGCGCCGGGCCGGTGAACCGCCGATGCGCCTGAAGTACTCCGTAGAGCACGATGGCCAGTCCGTACAGGAGGATCTGCGGTGCGAAGACGACCAGCATCCGGGCTCCGACGGCAACGAAGTCCGCCCGGTTGCAGCCGCCGAGCCCCCCTCCGGCGAGCAGTTCCATGATCGGGTGAGCCGCGATCATGGCGAGCAGCAACAGCGGCAGCAGCACGACCGAAGCCCAGGTGAGCATTGCCGCGGCAGTCCGGCGGACGAGCTCCCGATCCCCGCGTTCGGCCGGACCGGCCAGCACCGGGACCACCATGCTGGCCAGCGCGCCGCCCGCGACGATCTCGAAGATGATGTTGGGGATCTGGTTCGCGGTGAAGTACGCGTCGCTCAGGCAGGATTTGGTGACGGTCTGGGAGAACACCACCGTCCGGCCGAAACCGGCGACCCGGGCCAGGATCGTCAGGACTCCGATCAGGACTGCGGCGCCTGCCACGCCGCCAGTCCGCCTGCGAAGTCGGGTGGTCACACCCGCGCCGCGTCCCGGTGCAGCGGGATCGGCTGTACGGGGCGGCGGCCGAGCATGTCGAGCCAGTTCAGCGCGGGGGCCGACTGGATGACCTTGGTGAAGCTGACGACCTCGCTGGCACCGTTGAGGCCGATCAGCCCGGCGAGGACCGCCAGCCGGGCCCCCCGGCCGAGCCTCGTGGCGGCAAGGCCGAGCAGTGCGCCGAGCGCGTTGGCGCCCGCGTCGCCGAGCATCGCCCGCTCGCCCAGGTCCTCGGGGAGCAGCGCGAGGGCGGCACCGAGGGGAGCTGCCACGACGGCCGCGCCCGCGCCCGCCGCGAGGGGGGCCCCGGCGAGCAGCCCGACCTTGATGGCCCGGCCCGGCCGCAGGTCGAAGAGGTTCATCAGGTTGGCGCCGCCCGCGATGATCGCCCCGTCGATCGCGATGTCGATGAGGTTCCGTTTCCCTGCGACGGAGGCGGCGGTCAGCCCGAGAGCACCGATGCCGAGGAGCTTGACCGATCCGCTGGTCAGTTCGCCCCGGCCCAGCGCGGCCAGATGGCCCTTGAAACCCCGCGACGCGCCGGACCCCACCAGGTCGTCGTATCCGCCGAGCAGCCCTGAACCGGCACCGGCGAGCAACGCGGCGGCGCGCATCCGGCCGCTCAGGCCCGGTGCGAGCAGCAGAGCCCCGGTGGCACCCGCGACGAAGGCCGGTCCTTCAAGGAGGGTGACCGGTTCGCCCCGGTGGTTCTTGCGGCCCCAGACCTCCTCGCCCGGCTGCCCGTTGAGGGCCGGCGGACGCCGGGTGAGCGCGACGTAGGCGGCGCGGGCGGCCACGGCACCAAGGGCGCCGCCGATCAGCAGACGCTTCATCATTTCGCTCCCGAGACCGCAGGTACGGGTGAGGGCAGGTAGCCGTTGTCACCGTCGGCCACCCCGTACTTTCCTGACTTGCCGGCCATCTCGGCCTGCAAGGCCAGCACCACGACGACCTGCCCGGAGGAGAAGTCGGCGGTGTCGACCGTGGAGACATGGCTGGACACCGCGTCGTTCCGCAGCGCCGACAGCAGCCCGGGGTCCTGGGCCGACTCCAGCGGGCCCGTCACGACCGTGCCTCGGCCTGCGTTGTCCATCGAGCCGGCCAGCGAGATCAGTGCCTTGTTCCCCAGGCCGGCGGTATCGGCGAGGTTCGGAGTGCTCGGGGCGATCACGATGGCGAGTGTGGCAAGAGTGCCGGGCTGGCCGCTGGTGGTGATGAAACCCTGGCCGGTGAAGGCGGACAGGATCACCGTCGAGGCCGGTTGGTCGCGCCCGGTCTTCGACGCCTGATCGGTGACGAGCGCGCTGGCCAGAACCGCGCCCGCACGGTCGTAGACGCTCCCGGTCGAGGCACCCTGGACCGTCGTGGCGTACTGGCCGGCCAGCGCGTCCAGCACCGACTGGTCGGTGCCGAAGTACTTCTGCTGCACGGTGACCTCGCCGGTGACATGCCCGCCGGACGCCCTGACAAGATCGTTCAGCTGCTTGTAGATCTTGTCGCTGCCGCCGGGCGTCATGATGAAGACCACGGACTGGTCCTTGAGGCGGGTGTCGACGATCTGCGGCGTCAGCGCGGCCGCGAACTGCTCCTCGCCGTTCACCTGCGTGGACAAGGCGCTCTTCTCCTTGCGGAGGGAGTCCTTCTCCTTGGCCAGCGCCACGTTGCTGGCCTTCAGGCTCTTGCTGAGGGTGTCCTGCAGGAAACTCGCGCCGAGTACGAGGCCGATCGCCAGCGACAGGAAGATCGCGACGATCGAGACGAGGTGGTAGCGGAAATCGATCACTTGAAGAGTCCGGTCAGCCAGAAGAGGAACGCGTGCCAGCGGTCGGCCAGCAGCGGAGAGATGACGTCCCCGGCCGGGGACACCGCGACCGTGACGACGATGGTGACGGCGGCGGCGAGGGTCAACAGCAGCAGCGACCACATCGAGATCCGGCTGCGGTAGAGCCTGCTGACGCCCTTGGCGTCGACGAGCTTGCTGCCCACCCGCAGTCGCGTCAGGAAGGTGCTCGCCATGCCCGCACGGCCCTTGTCCAGGAATTCCACCATGTTGGCGTGCGAGCCGACCGCGACGATCAGGGTGGCGCCCTTGTCGTCGGCCAGCAGCATCGCGATGTCCTCACTGGTGGCGGTGGCAGGGAAGACGACCGCCTCCCGGCCGAGCTCGTGGACACGTTTGAGCCCTGGCGCCCGGCCGTCCCGGTAGGCGTGCACGACCAGTTCGGCGCCGCAGCCCAGCGCCTCGTCGGAGACCGAGTCCATGTCCCCGACGATGAGGTGGGGCCGGTAGCCCGCCTCGATGAGCGCGTCCGCACCGCCGTCCACCCCGATCAGGATCGGGCGGTACTCCCGCAGGTACGGGCGGAGCGCGGCGATGTCCTCACGGTAGTGGTAGCCGCGTACCACGATCAGGGCGTGCCGGCCCTCGATCACGGTCCGGATGTCCGGAACCCCGATGCCGTCGATGAGCAGGTCGCGTTCGCGCTCCACGTACTCCATCGTGTTGGCGACGAACGCCGCGATCTGGTTCGACAGGCCGGCCTTCGCCTCGGTCAGCGATGCCTCGACGGTCTCCGCCGTCTGCACCGTGCCCTTGGCCACCACCTCGTCGCCCCGGTAGATCGCCTCATCCACGACCCGGACCGCATCGCCCTCGTTCAGCCGCGCGAAGATCTCCGGGCCGACGTCGTCGACGAGCGTGATGCCCGCCTTGATGAGGATCTGCGGGCCCAGGTTCGGGTAGCGCCCGGAGATGCTCGGCGCCACGTTGACCACGGCGCCCACCCCGCAGATGACCAGCGCCTCGGCGCTGACTCTGTCGAGGTCGACATGATCGATGACCGCGACCTCGCCCGGCTGCAGCCTTTTGGTGAGCCGCTTGGTCCTGCGGTCGAGCCGCGCCACCGCGTGCACGCCCGGTTCTCCGTCGTCCCTGACCCGGCCGATCCCGAGCCGCGGCAACCTCAGCCGGGGCAGCCGGGCACGCCGGTCGGTGTTCGGGGACGGATCATTCATCGGGGACATCCTGCCAGAGGGGCCGGCTCACAAGGGAAAAGACGAACGTTCAGGCGTGTCCGTTCCAGTACACTGCGTGACTTATGCCGCAGAGTGCTTGTCCTCGCCGGCGATGGCCAGTAGTTCCTCGGCATGTGCCCTGCCCAGCTCGGAGTCCTCGAGCCCGGCGAGCATCCGCGACAGCTCCCGAATCCGGCCATCCTGGTCCAGCGTGGTCACCCCGCTGCGGGTCACCGTGCCGTCATGTGACTTCTCCACCAGCAGATGCTGGTCGGCGAACGCCGCCACCTGCGGCAGGTGCGTCACCACGATCACCTGCGCGTTACGCGCCAGGCGGGCGAGGCGCCGGCCGATCTCCACCGCCGCCTTGCCGCCCACCCCCGCGTCCACCTCGTCGAACACGAACGTCGGCACCGGGTCGGCACCCGCGAAGACGACCTCGATCGCGAGCATGACCCGCGACAGCTCACCGCCGGAGGCGCCCTTGTGCAGGGCCAGCGGCGGAGCGCCCGGATGCGACGCGAGGCGCAGCTCCACCTCGTCGCAGCCGTACGGGCCGAACTCCTCGGTCGGCGTCACCGCGGCCACGATCGTGGCGTACGGCATGGCCAGCGCGGTCAGTTCCTCGGTGACCGCGGCCGAGAACCGCTCGGCCGCCCTGGTCCGCAGTCCGGTGAGCTCGGCTGCCAGTTCGTGCAGCCCTGCCGTCAGCTCGTCGTGCTCGGACCGCAGTTCGTCGATCCGCTCGTCGTCACCGTCCAGTTCAAGGAGCCTCCTGGACGACGCCTGCGCCCAGGCCAGCACCTCGTCGACGTCCAGGCCGTACCTGCGGGTGAGGGCGTTGAGGTCTGCGCGACGGTCCTGTACAGCGGCCAGCCGGGCCGGGTCGGCCTCCACCGATTCGGCGTAGGCGGCAAGTTCACCGCCCACGTCGGAGATCAGATAACTCGCCTCGGCGAGCCGGTCCGCGAGCCCGCCGAGCGCCGGATCATGATCACGGACCGCGTCCAGGGCGTGCCTGGCCGCACTGACCAGGCTCACCGCGTCGGCAGCCACCATCGTCGCCGAGGACGGGTCGCCGAGCAGCGCCTCATGCGCGGACGTGGCGGCGGTGCGCAGCGCGTCGGCGTGCCCGAGCCGCTCGGCCTCGATCGCCACCTCGGCGTCCTCGCCCGGCTTGGGATCGACCTTCTCGATCTCCTCGAGGCCGAAACGCAGGGTGTCGGCCTCCTGGGCGCGCTCCCGCGACCGGGTCGTCAGCTCCTCAAGGAGTGCGGTCACCTGGCGGTGCCGCTGATAGGCGGAGGTGTAAGCGCGCTGCGGCGCGGAGAGCTCCTCGCCCGCGTACCTGTCGAGCGCGGCCCGCTGCCGCCCGGCCTGCAGGAGCCGCTGCTGATCGGACTGTCCATGTACGGCGACGAGTTCGTCGGCAAGGGTGATCAGCAGGCTGACCGGGACCGACCGGCCACCGAGGTGCGCGCGTGAACGGCCCTCAGAAGAGACCGTCCGGGTGATGATCAGCGCGCCGTCGTCCAGCTCGCCGCCGGCCTCCTCGATCCGCTGCACGATCTTGCTCGACGGATCGACGATGATGCGGCCCTCGACACTGGCCCGCTCCGCACCGGGCCTGACCCGCTGTGGATCCGCCCGGCCACCGAACAGCAGGCCCAGGCTCGTCACGACCATGGTCTTGCCCGCACCGGTCTCGCCCGTAACGACGTTGAACCCGGGGGACAGCTCCAGCACCGCCTCGTCGATCACACCGAGACCCTGGATCCGTACCTCTTCGACCATCGGCCGCACGAGCTTCACCACCCTCTCCCGCTCATGGGTCGGGTCCGAGCGTACAGCCCCGGGATGACGACTTATCGCTCTTGTGTGCGAACACGACCCCGCCAGCCCGTCACCGGAAGGCCGAACTTGGTCACCAGCCGGTCCGTGAAGGGTGTCAGGTGCAACCGGGCGAACCGGACCGGCGCCTCACCCCGGCGTACCTCCACGCGGGCACCGGGCGGCAGGTCGACCGTACGGCGGCCGTCGCACCACAGGACAGCGCGCGGCGTGCCGGGCAGCAGTTCGATCGCCACCACCGACCTCGGCGAGACCACCAGGGGCCGGGCGAACAGCGCGTGGGCGCTGATCGGCACCACCAGCAGGGCCTCGACCTCGGGCCAGACGACCGGGCCGCCCGCCGAGAACGCGTACGCGGTGGAGCCCGTCGGAGTGGCGCACACCACACCGTCGCAGCCCCAGGTGGACAGCGGCCGCCCGTCGATCTCGGCGACGACCTCCAGCATCCGCTCCCGTTCGGCCTTCTCCACGGTCGCCTCGTTGAGCGCCCACGTGGTGGCGGACACCGAGCCGTTCTGCCGGACGGCCACGTCGATCGTCATCCGCTCCTCGACGTCGTAGCGGCGGGCCACGACCCTGTCGACGGTCGCGGCGAGATCCTCCCGCTCGGCCTCGGCGAGGAAGCCCACATGCCCCAGGTTGACGCCCAGCAGCGGGGTGCCGGACAGCCGCGCGAGTTCGGCGGCCCGCAACAGGCTGCCGTCGCCGCCCAGAACCATCACCATCTCGGCCGCCTCGGCTGCCACGGCCGACCTGGGCACGACCTCGACGCCGGCGCAGCCGATCGGCTCGGCCTCCTCGTCGAGCACCCGCACCGTGATCCCGGCCTCGGTGAGCCGATCAATGACCAGGTGGGCGCTGCGTATCGCTTCAGCCCGCCCGGTGTGCGCAAGCACCAAAATCGAACGTTTCACAGGGGCCCTTCCGCGATCGCCCTGGCCAGGTCGGCGTCGTCCAGCGGAGGAGCACCCGCCCGCAACCAGAGGAAGTACTCCACATTTCCCGAAGGTCCCGGCAACGGGCTCGCCGTCACGCCGCGAATCCCGAGCCCGATGGTGCCCGCGTACAGCGCGACATCCCGTACGGCCTCGGCGCGCAACTCAGGATCACGGACGACCCCACCGGTGCCGACCCGTGCCCTACCCACCTCGAACTGCGGTTTCACCATCATCGCGTAGTCGGCGCCGGCGGTGACGCAGCCCTTGATCGGCGCCAGGACGAGCTTCAGCGAGATGAACGACAGGTCGCCCACGACCAGGCTCGGCGGCTCCCCCACGTGCTCGGGGAGCATCTCCCTGATGTTGAGGCGCTCCACCACGGTCACGCGCTCGTCGGTCCGCAGCGACCACGCGATCTGCCCGTAACCGACGTCCACCGCGACGACGTGCGCCGCCCCGGCGCGCAGCAGGACGTCGGTGAACCCACCGGTGGAGGCCCCCGCGTCGAGGCAGCGGCGGCCCGCCGGGTTGAGACCTTCGAAGGCGGCCAGAGCCCCTGCGAGCTTGTGTCCGCCTCGCGACACGTAGTCGGGGCCGGCCTCGGCCTGTTCGACGAGCACGGCGGCGGCGGCCTCCACCTGGGTGGCGGCCTTGGTCGCGGTCTGCCCGCCGACCCGGACCCGGCCCGCCTCGATCAGCTCGCCTGCCTGCTCCCGGGAGCGGGCCAGACCGCGCCTGACCAGCTCCGCGTCGAGCCGTCTGCGGATCATGGACGCGGACCCGGCACCGGCGGCCCGCTGTCCTCCTGGTCGGCCGAGCCGAGGGTGTCCTGCAGTCTCAGGTGCACATCTTCGAAGATCTCCACGTGCTGAGGGAGCGGTGTTCCCGGCAGCTCCGCGAGCCGGGCCACGGCCGCGTCGACCCGCTCGTCGCCGGTCGGCTCGAACACTGCCTCGCCCATCGAGCCGGCCTCCCTGGCCTCGCCGGTCATCATCGCCTCCATAGCTGCCGCGCCCGCGCGGAGGGTCGCCTCCCGCGTAGTGGAAACGCTACCGTCCGGGGACGACAACGTCGTCGACCGGAACGGGGATCGGGCTGACCATGGCGAACGAGCAGGAGTGCCGCGCGGCACTCGCCCGCATCGCGGAACGCATCTCCCAGGTGGACCCGGACGAACTGGCGGACAAGGCCGTCGAGAGAACCGTCAGCTGCCGCATCCCCGACCTCGGCCTGGCGTTCCTCACCCGGCTGCACACCGGCGGGATCGACGAGTTCGAGCCCACCGACGCACCGCGGTCGGCCCAGGTACGGCTGACCGTGGGCAGCGACGACCTGGTGTCGCTCGCCAACGACGAACTGAGCGTGGCCAAGGCCTGGGCCACCGGGCGCCTCAAGATCGAGGCCAGCATCTTCGACCTCCTGCGCCTGCGCAAGCTCCTCTAGAGTCCCAGCCCGGCCAGCGCGGCCCCGACCGCCTCGGGCACGGCCGGTCCTTCCGAGCGCCAGGCCACGGCGCACAACGCCCGCAGTCCGTCATACGGGTCGCCCCCACCGGTCAGCTCGACCTGTTCCCCGGCCCAGCGGGCCGTCCAGCCACCGCAGGTACCATGCCGCACCGCCGGATGCGGGTGCAGCAGCCCGGACAGGTCGGGCGCCAGATAGGTGGGGCGGTGCCGGAGCGGGGCGGTGACCGCGGCGAGCGGGTCGGTGACACCGGTGAACACCAGGAGGCTGTCGGCGCCGCCCTTGAAGGCGCCCTCGATGTCGGTGTCCAGCCGGTCCCCCACGACCAGCGGGCGCTCCGCTCCGGTCCGCAGGATCGACTCCTGGTGCAGGGGCCTCTCCGGTTTGCCCGTCACGATCGGGGCGACCCCGGTGGCGGCCCGGATGACCTGGCTGAGCGCCCCATTGCCCGGCCGTGGCGGCCCGCTGCCGCCGGGGATCGTGAGGTCCCCGTTGGAGGCGACGAACAGTGCACCATCGAGCACCGCCTGGCTACCCTCCGCGATGAGACCGTATGACAGGTTCGGGTCGAAGCCCTGCACCACGGCCAGCGGCCGTTCGGCCCGGGTGGAGACCGGCCGCAACCCCGCTGCCCGTACCGCCTGCCGCAGCGCAGTGCCGCCGACGACGAGCACCGGCGATCCGGCGGGCAGCCGTTCGGCGAGCAGCCGGGCCGCAGCCTGCGACGAGGTGACCACGTCGGCGGCGGTCGCCGGAACGCCGACTTCCCCGAGCAGCGCGGCGACCGCGCCCGGGGTGCGGGAGGCGTTGTTGGTGACGAAGGCGAGCCGCTGCCCGGCCGCACGGGCCTTGGCCAGCGCGTCGGCGGCACCCGGAACCGGCCGGTGCCCGACGTACACCACACCGTCCAGGTCCAGCAGCGCTACGTCGTAGGTCTCGCTCAGGGGGCGATCAGATCCGTGCATGGAGCCCATTGTGGTCATCTGCGGGAGTCGAGGGTGGCCCGGGCCTGGCGGAGAGCGTTGCGGTAGTCCTTGTTCTCCGGGCGCATGGCGACCGCGAGGGCCAGGTGCTCCACGGCCGCCTCGAAGTCGCCCAGCCTGC
>JAOPYM010000189.1 GCA_025964615.1 Actinomycetes bacterium | reverse complement strand
TGGTGCAGGCTCACGCCGATCAGCGAACCGCGCGAGGTCGTGGTCGTGGCCAAGGTCTGGCGCCGTCTCGGCACCGGCACCGCACGCTCGGTCAGTCCCACGTTCGCCGAGGCCCTCGCCGCCCGTGGCGTGATCGCCGCAGGCGCGACGGCCGCCGTGCACCCGCAGGCGA
Organism: Actinomycetes bacterium; assembly: GCA_025964615.1. Lineage (GTDB taxonomy): Bacteria > Actinomycetota > Actinomycetes > Streptosporangiales > Streptosporangiaceae > RYN-227. Next base: position 6,461 of record JAOPYM010000189.1, on the reverse strand, counting down.
AGGATCCGGAGGCCGTCCAGGCGTACGGCGTCGACCCAGTGATCGGCCGGCCGTACCTGCCCACCTTTGACGCGTCGGCCTATGACGCGCCGGCCTATGACGCGCCGGCCTATGACGCGCCTGCTTATGACGCGCCTGCCTATGACGCGCCCGCCTATGACGCGCCCGCCTATGACGCGCCGGCTTATGACGCGCCGGCTTATGACGCGCCGGCTTATGACGCGCGGGAGTACGACGCGCAGGTGTACGGGCGGGACTCGATCGACGCGGAGTCCTACGTCGCGGCGCTGATCGGCCCTGAGCCGTACCAACCTCAGATCACCCCTGACCCGACCGCCCCCTTGGTGCCCAGGACACGGGAGCCGGAGATGAGTGAGCTCGAACCGCCGGCCCAGGTACCCGTGGCCGAGTCGCCGGCGGCCACGCCCCGTCTCGAGCTCCGCCCGCAGGTCCCCGCGGAGGGCTTCGCCGGCGAGGCCGCCACCGAGGATGCCGAGGAGGCCGAACCTCAGGGGTCGGGCAAGCGGGCACTGGCCTCGGGCGTACGGCGGCCGGGTGCCGCAGCCGAGTTCTGGAAGGCGATCGCCCCGGAGACGTCGCAGCCGGCTGCGGCCACCCGGGATGACATTCCGATGACGGGTACGGGGCCGGTCGCCTCGACGACCCGGCCGGACATCCCGATGGTGCCAGGGGCCTTCGGAGCGGGCGGGCAGCCGCACACCCCCGGACGGCACGAGCGCCCCGCGGCGGCGGAGACGCCGGTACCCGAGAGGGCGGCGCCGGCCCCGGTGCCCACGAGTGCCGCCGACCCGGTCGTACCGCCGCCAGTGCTCCCGCCATCGGGGCGGTCCTGGCCGGTGACCCTGCCTCCGGCATTGCGGGAGGGGAACGCCGACGCGCTGATCTGGCCCCCTCAGGAGCAGAGCCGCCGTCCCGGCCCGGACGCCGCAGGACCGCAGGCACCCGCTGCCGAGCGCGGCATCGAGCCCGCCGCCACCGAGCCCGCCAGGACGGAGCCGACGTACGCCCCGATCGAGGAGGCGTCCGAGCCCGTACCGGCACCGAGGCAGCCCAGGGAGCGCAAGACCTGGCCACCGCCGATGCCCACCACGCCGGGGACGTCCAGGTCGGCCATCCCGCCGCGGCCGCAGGGCACCCCGGTCAAGCCCCCGCCACCCAGTCCCGTACCCGATCAGCCCCGGCCCGCCGAGGTCTTCGACGGCGAGGCCCCGGCAAGGCGGCGGCAGGCCGAGGCGCCGGTGCGCGAGGTGCGTTCTGGTCCGGTCTCGCCGGTGGCGCGCCGCCCGCTGACGCCGCCCGCCCCGCCGCCCTCCCAGCCAGCCGTCATCACCCCACCGGACGTGGACCTGGAGGACGGCTCCGGCGGACTGCGCCGGCTCATGCAGGCGGTCGGCGGCGGGCACGGGCAGCTCGACTCGGAGTACGAGGAGCGGCTGCAGCGGCCCTTCCAGGGCACCCGCCACATCGTCGTGCTCGGCTGCACCGGCGGCGCGGGACAGACCGTCAGCGCGCTGATGCTCGGTCACACCTTCGCCCAGTACTGCGGTGAGCCGATCGTGGCCGTCGACGTGAACCCGGGCCCGGGGGCGCTCGCCAGGCGGACCCGGAGCGAGAACGGCGAGTCGCTGACGGGGCTGATCGCCCGGGCCGACCAGGTCAACAGTCTGGCGGCGATGCGCCGCTACACCGTGCAGACCAAGTCGGGCCTGGACGTGGTGGCGGCGGGACGCAGCCCGCTGAACGCCCTCGACGACCGCGACTACGCGCTGGCGATCCGTACGCTCGACCGGTTCTACTCGGTCACCCTCCTCGACGCGGCGGCGGCGGTCGTCGCCCGGGTGCTGCCGCACGCCGACCAGGTCGTCCTGGTGGCGCCGGCCAGCGCCGACGCTCCGCGCGCGGTGTCGATGACGTTCGAATGGCTCGACGGACACGGGTACGGGGAGCTGCGCGCACGCGCGGTCACAGTGATCAACGGGGTGAGCAGGCGGAGCATGGAGGACGTCGAACAGGCCGAAGCGGTGGCCCGCGGAAGGTGCCGCGCACTGGTCCGCATCCCATGGGACGATCACCTCAGCCTTGATCGTTCGCCTCGCAACGAGCTCAAGTCACTGCGCGCGCCGACCCGGCGTGCCTACCTCGCGCTCGCCGGAGTGGTGGCGGGCGGATTCACCACGGTGCCCGAGCGGTACACGGAGACCGAGCAGGAGGTCGGCCGATGAGCAGGGCGGCAAAGGCTAGTCGGCTTGCCGTGCGGTACTTCGACGACCGGATCCTGCTCACCGACCACGCCGCGTGGGCCTACTTCCGGCTGCCGACGGTGTCGTACGAGTTCACCACCGGCGAGGAGCGTGAGGCGCTCGCCACCAACATCACCATCGCACTGGCCGGCATCCGGATGCAGGACGCCGAGGTGCACCTGCGGATCGCGCACCGCACCTACCCGGCGGCCGAGTGGGCGCTGACCCTGGACCGTACCGCCGACAGCGGTTCGGGCTGGCGCGGCTACCTGGAGGAGATGTACTCGCACGTCTGGGCGAAGGACTTCTGGTCGAAGGAGGTCTACCTGGGTGTACGGCTCGGCAAGCGCGGCATGGGAGCGCAGCTGTCCGGCGGGTCCTGGGCGCAGCTCCTGTCGTTCTACAAGCGCGGCGAGCAGGCCCTCGGCATGGACGACGATGCGATCCCCGGCAAGGAGATCGGGCGCTGGACCGAGCTGTCCGAACGGATCGGCCGGGCCCTCGGCAGTTCCGCGCTGCACGCCCGGCACGCCTCCTCGACCGACGTGGCCTGGCTGTTCCAGCACGCGGTGACCGGATCGCTCGCCGACCCGCCGCCGTCCGCGGTGGCCCGCCGCACCTGGGGTGCGGGCGAGATCGAGGCGCTCATCGAGGGGGCCATCCACAACGGGCGCTCGCATCTGAAGATGGAGCAGCCCGGCGGCTCGTCGTTCGTCGCGTACCTCTCGTTCGCCCGCTTCCCCGACCTGATGCCGTTCCCGGACGGCGAGCCGTGGATGCACTACGCGGACTCGCTGCCGTTCCCAGTGGAGATCAGCGCCCGGATGCGGCTGATCCCGCCCGCGGCGGCGGCCAAGGACGTCTCGCGGCGGCTCGCGCACGCCCGCGACATGGACCAGCACATCCGCGAGGCCGGGGCCGAGGCGCCCATCGCGCTCGCCGAGCAGATCGACGCCGCCCGGATGCTGGAGCACGGCATCACCAAGGAGCGCCTGCCGTTCGTGTACGGCTGGACCCGGCTGCTGGTGTCGGCGCCGACCGCCGAGCTGCTCGTGCAGCGGGTGGACGCGGTGGTCGAGCACTACCGTGACATCGGCATCGACGTCGTCAACTCCACCGGCGACCAGTTCTCGCTGTTCTGCGAGTCGCTGCCAGGGGACCGGCTGCGGCTCAACGCCTACGCCCAGCGGCAGCCGCTGCGCACCATCGCGGGCGGGATGCCGATCGCGACCGTGGACCTCGGTGACCGCACGGACGAGTCCGGCGGTGGCTGGGTCGGCCCGTACATCGGGGAGACGCTCGGACGGGCGCGGTCCATCGTGCACTTCGACCCGCTCGTGGCGGCGGCGCGCAACCGGCCGACCGCCGTGGCGATCACCGGTGAGCCGGGTGGCGGCAAGACGACGCTGGCACTGCTGCTGATCTACCAGATGGCGTTGCGCGGGGTCACCATCGCGGCCATCGATCCCAAGGGCGACGCGGAGTCCCTGGTCGAGCTGCTGCAGGCGCGGGGCCGCAAGGCGCGGATCCTGCCGCTCGGGTCTGCGGCGCCGGGTCTGCTCGACCCGTTCTCGTTCGGCGACGACCTGGCGGCCAAGAAGACGATGGCCACCGAGACGCTGCGGCTGCTGCTGCCGAGGATGTCGGAGGAGCGCGAGTCGGCGATGATCCAGGCCGTCGGCGCCGTGGCCAACGCCCCGCACCCCTCGCTCGGCCGGGTCGTGGACCACCTGGAGGCGTCGCTCGACCCCGCCTCCAAGAACCTGGGTGCGGTACTCCGGTCCATGTCGGAGATGCGGCTCGCCAGGCTGTGCTTCGATCCCTCGGGCGGGGACCGGATCGACACCGCCGGATGGACCACGGTGTTCACCCTGGGCGGTCTGACGCTGCCCGACTCGGCGATCCCACGCGAGGACTACTCCTACGAGCAGCGGCTCTCGGTGGCGCTGATGTACCTGGTGTCCCAGTTCGCGCGCCGCCTGATGCACGGGCTCGACCGGCGGGCTCCGAAGGCGATCTTCCTGGACGAGGCTTGGGCCATCACATCGACACCCGAAGGGGCCAAACTGGTGCCGGAAGTGTCGCGAATGGGGCGATCTCGCAACACTGCGTTGATCCTGGTCTCACAGAACGCCGGGGACCTCTTGAATGAGCAGGTGACGAACTGCCTGTCCTCGGTCTTCGCGTTCCGCTCCTCCGAACGCGTCGAGGTCGAACACGTGATGGCGCTCCTCGGGGTCGAGGCCTCCGACGACCACATGGCCGTGCTCCGCAACCTCGGCAACGGCGAATGCATCTTCCGCGACCTGGACGGTAGGGCGGGACGAATCGGGGTAGACCTGATCTCCGAGGAACTGCTGCAGTGGCTGGACACCAACCCCACCCGGGCGCGGCCGCAGTCTTCGGGGGACCTTGTCGAATCGGGGGCCGAGATCACGGAGGTCGGTCGATGAGGCTCCAGCGCAAGCCCGGCGAGGGACTCGATCTGCCACCCCCACCCCCACCTCCGCGCCGCCGACGGCGAGGGGGACGGCGCTCGCTGATTCTCCTCCTCGTGATGGGATTCGCCCTCCTCAGCCCGATCGGCCCGGCCGGCGCCGGTCCATTTGGAAGTGACCCCTGCAAGCCTGCCGACAGCCCCGCGCCTGAGGCATATGGCTCCGGTATGGATGGCATGATCAAGCCGCCGGACTACCCGACCGCGAAGATGCAGACCCTCCCCGCTCAGCAGCTCACCTACTACGACCGGTACGGCACCGCCGGGCAGAGCTGGTACGCGGTCGACATGGGCTGCTCGGACGCCATGGCGCTGATGGGCAACTCGGTCGCCAATACCGTCTTCACCCTGGTCCGCTCCATCGACCGGACCACCATCACCGTGTACGAGTCGGCCGCCTCCGAGTCCCTGCTCGGCTGGCTGAAGAAGACCGTCGACGGCGTTATCAGCGGCATCGGCAAGACGTTCAACGCCCGCTACTGGTCGTGGGTCGTCATCCTCGGCGCGATGTGGATGGCCTGGTGGGGCCTGGTCCGCCGGCGGGCCAGCAAGGCCACCGAGGGCGCCATCTGGATGGTCGCCGCCATGGTCGGCCTCATCTGGCTGGTGGCCAGACCTGCTGACTTCACCACTCTGGGAACGAAGGTCTCCGACGCCACCAGTGCCGCGTTCAACGCCGCGCTGCCGCAGAGCAGCACCGCCGGCGCGGTCTGCATTCCGTCACCGAGCGGTGCCAACCCGACGACCAATCCGAACACCGACGTCACCTCGCGCAACGCCGACGGTCTCTGGGTCGCGCTGGTCTGCAAGCCGTGGCTGATGGGTGAGTTCGGCACCGCCGACCCCAACGCCAAGATCGTCAAGGACAACGCGGACAAGCTGCTCAACGCTCAGGCGATCGACCTCACCGAGACAACCAGCGGCAAGGCCGACCTGTCCAAGAAGAGCGACGCCTACAAGGCCGTCGCGAACGACGTCAAGAGCAACTACGGCGGCGCCTACCCGGTGTTCCAGGGCAAGCAGTGGACCAGCCGGTTGGCGGTGGCGTTCGGCGGGCTCTTCGCCGCCCTGGTCGCCGGGCTCCTGGTGCTCGTCATCTCGATCGCTCTCATCGTGGTGAAGATCTCGTTCCTGTTGCTGCTCGTGGCGGGGCCGATCTTCCTCGGCTTCGGCATCCATCCGGGTATCGGGCGGGTCATCGCGATCCGCTGGCTGGAACTGCTGCTGTCCATGCTGCTCAAGCAGGCCGCGCTGATCGGTGTGCTCGCACTCCTGCTCTGGGCGTACGGGCTGATCCTCGGTGAGGGACTGCCGTGGGGCCTGCAGATCCTGCTCATCTCCCTCGTCACGTTCGCGGCGTTCATCTACCGCAAGCCCTTCCAGCACCTGTTCGCGGCGGTCGGCTACTCGGCGGTGGGCTCCCGGGAGAAGAGCGACCAGCACCTGGAGAAGTCGATCAGCGAGGTCCGCAAGAACACCATCGGCGCGGCCGGCACGATCCCCGGCGCCGGATACCGGATCGCCCGCTGGGCCCGGCCCACCGCCGGTTCCGCCGAGGGCGGCGAGGCGCCCACACTCGCCGGCTCGAGTGCGGGGACCGGGGTCGGCGATGCGGGCATCCGGGTCTCGGGGATCGGTACGGCCGGGTCCGGCACGCCCCGCTCCAGCGGTGGTGCGCCGCCGCTGAACCTGCCCTACGGCGG
>JAOPYM010000172.1 GCA_025964615.1 Actinomycetes bacterium | reverse complement strand
CCAGCTCGGGGTCGGGCGGCAGTCCGTGCTCGGCGCGCAGTTCGTTCAGCGGCTCGGCGATGAGCGCGGTGCGCACGAAGGAGCCGGCGGCGATGACGAGCACACTCGCATACGGCAGGCCGAGCCGTTCGGCGGCGATCATGGCACCGAAGTCGACCTCGTCGCACACCACCAGGTCGGGCCGCCACTCGGCGCACAGGGCGAGGAGGGCGGTGGCCCGGTCACGCGCGATCCGGGAGGCGAAACCGTCGCGCAGGTCGCGGTCCTCCCGTTCCGCGTCGAGCTCAAGGAGCGGGAGCCGCCCGGGCGTACCGAGGTCCGCGCCCGTGGCGAAGCCGGTGAAGCCTGCGGCCTGGACCATCGGGAGCATCGAGGACTGCCCGGCGAACGCCACGACATGGCCGGCGGCCTCGGCCGCGCGGGCGACGGGGACGAGCGGTTCGAGATGGCCGTTGCCGCCGACGAAGGTGAACAGGATGCGCATGTGCAGATCCTGGCATTCGTCACCGCGGGCTGGGTCCTGGCCACCACCGTCGCCGCCGGAGCGGCCCGCGTGATCAGCCGCCGGTGGCAGGAAGGACCCAGCCGGGAAGGCTACTTGGGTGCGGTGATCGTGACGGGCTGGTTGTAGTTGAAGAACGTCTCGGTGATGCTCAGCCGGACGATCGACGAGCTGCCATATACCGAGATCTTGACAGGGCGACCCGCGGGGTCGTTCCACAGGTCGATGGTGACGCCCTTGATCTGGTTGCTGGACAGGGACTTGGAGCTGAGGAAGTACTCCCAGGCCAGGAACGAGCCGACCTGCGAGTAACCGCCGGCCACCCGGTAGTGCCGGGTCCCGACCCAGTGGACGCCCTTGACCGCCCTGAACTTCGCCTCGCTGACGTTCGGGTCGCCGTGCTGACGCCATACGTTCAGGTTGGCGGCCGTCATCTTGACCGACGTCCAGCCGCTCCCGCTGTTGTAGTAGTTGACGCCGCCGACGACGATGTCGTGCGCACTGCCCGGCGTGGCCCGGCTAGCCGCCCACTGTTCGGTGGCGTCCTGCTCATATGCCGGGGTGAGTACGACCTTCGCCTGCTGGCTGTCGTGGTAATACCAGCCGGCGTCCCGGCCGATTCCGGTGTAGCTGATCACCACGTGCCCGGCGGCGGTACGGATGACTGGCTTGGTCGCGGCGGACGCGGAGCCGACGCCGGACAGAGCCACGCTCAGGGCGACGGCGGGTACGGCGAGGGCGGTCCAGCGACGATTCATGAATCCTCCGAGCAGCGATCTGTACCGATTGCACAGATCGCGGAGAATATCGGACATATCGTCCGATCGGAAAGAGACTTTTCAGAGCGCCCGTATCAGGCGGCTGTTCCGGAGGCGAAGGTCAGGCGGCGTCTGGCGAGGCCGAGGTAGGCCTCGCGGGCCTCGATCCCGAGGTAGCGGCGGCCCAGGCCGAGGGCGGCCACACCGACGGCGCCGCCTCGGGCGTACGGGTCGAGGACGGTGCCGGTGTCGCGGCAGCTCCGGGTGACGCACCAGGCGGCGACGTCGATCGCCAGCGGGTCGAAGCGGGGCGCGAGGTGGCCGGTGGTCCGGTTGCTGCGCCAGGCGCCGGCATCCTGGCGGATCGGCGGGCGGGCGGCCCGCCATCCTGGGAGACGGCGGTCGTCGCTGCGGCGCAGCAACAGCAGGGCACCGCACGGCGAGGCCGTCGCGCGCTCGGGCGGCAGGATGAGGGTCTCCGACAGGTTCCAGCCGTCGGCCATCCTGGCCCGGACGGCATGCCAGGCCGCGCCGGTCGGGTCCTCGGCCTGGAACAGGTACGGCAGATGCAGCCAGACTCCGCCACCTGGTGCGAGGACCCGCCGCAGCAGGGCGAAGACGGCCCCGCCGTCGCGGATCGGGTCGCCGCCGTGGTGCGCGGGCAGGCTGACGATCACGCAGTCCGCCGACCTGGCGGGCAGTTCCCGCAGTACCTCGATCGCGTCACCGCCGTACAGCGCGGCGCGCTCCCCCTGCCAGTATGGCTTCCTCATGGCCGGCCCCCTTCGATTCCCCAGGTGGACAGGTACGTCTCGCAGTCGCTGCGGCTCCAGCCCAGGCCCAGGAGCGGTCGCGCCTCCCGCATCCGGTCGGTGTAGCGGGCCGGAGCCACGGTGCGGGCCTGGTCGGTACTGACCGGCGTGGCCAGCTCGACATAGGCGCCGAGCGGGATGTCGCCCTGGTGCAGCCGGTCGAGAAGCTGGGCGACCTTGGCCGCCACCGACCTGGAGGTGGCCAGCACCGGAGTCGCGTCGGCGAGGCTCTCAAGGAGGTCGAGGCGGTCGAGTTCGCGTGCCGTCGGACGTCCGGTACGGGCGACGACCGCGGCGTCGAAGCGCGGGAGGAGTCCCGCGCAGGAGGCGAGCAGGATCGCGGCCGAGCGCGGACCCGCGTCCAGCGCGAGGATCCGCAGATCGGGCTTGGGTTGGGTGTTCATCGAGGTTGCGCGGCCGCCGGACCGCCGGTGCCTTCACTCCCAAAAGGCCAGTTCGGCCCCCCACCGGCCCGGAACGCGTCCTCGCCGGTTGCTCGCTTGTGGATAGCTGGTTGATAGTGCGGACTTAGCGGGCGGGTACGGCGAAGGTACGGCGAAGGTACGGCGAGGTGGGCGCGAGGTTCGGCCGGGCAGCACGGACTCGACACAACCACTCCGGATACGGAGGACCCGAAATGCCGAACACTTCGTCACTGGACGTCCTGCACGATACCTTCGAGTCCCTGATCGACGGGCCCTGCCCGTACTCCATCGACGGCCGCACCATCGACGGCCTGCCGGACCGGCCGGTCCCGGCCGGTGAACTGCGCGACCTGCTGCCGCACCTGGACGGATGCGTCCGCGACGAGATCTGGTGGGAGCTGGTCCGGCGGGCACGGACCTGCAGCGAGGCGTGGACGGTGATCGCCGCCGGACTCGCGCTGCCCGGCCTGCGCACCGCGGCCAGGGTACTGACCCAGACCTACCGGGGTGACCGCGAGGACATGGACGCGGAGGTCCTCGCCGGCTTCCTGACCGGGCTCGCCACGATGGACCCGGTCGCGCCGTATGTCTGCCGCAGGCTCCGGGCGGAGGCCTACAACGCGGGGCGGCGGCTGAGGTGGGCGGACGACGCGTACGCCGCCCACCACACGGCACTTCCGGCCTGCGACCAGTACGAGCAGCGGGCCGAACCGGTGACCACTGAGGTCGACCTGCTGCTCGCCCAGGCCGTCAGGACCGGGCGCATCACCGCGATCCAGGCACGGCTGATCGAGCTCGTGCACCTGCAGGGCCGGTCCATCGTGACCGCCGCCCGGATGACCGGTATCCCGAAGGGCACCGCCCGCGAGAGCCTGCACCGGGCCACCGGAAACCTCGCCGGGTGGCTGACCTGCGAGGACATCCCCGCCTGAGGCCCGTGCGTGCGAGGTCTCCCGATCGCCTTTTGGAGTGAGCCGTCCGGAACCCGGGCACCGGCCCCGGTGCCTTCACACCAGCAGCTCCGGCCCTGCGAAGGGAGGAGCGGCCGAGGACCCGAACCGGACGGCTCCCAGACGGCACAACGATGCTGCACGGCGAGAGGAACGGTGAGCCAGATGAGGCGGATCCACCGATCAGACCAGCGACACCATCGCATACTGACCCTGGTCACGGCAGCGGGGCTGGTCCTGCTGGTGGCGGTACCGGCCGCCGCGACGGCCCTCAAGGGTCATCCGTGCGACGCGCAGACCACCATCGGCCATGTGCGGGACTGGCTGGTGGCGACGCTGGTCAGACTGTCGACCTTCCTGCTCACGATCGGCGTGGCCCGCTCCCTGCTGGCCGCCGGGAACCCGGCCGAGGCGAGGCCGGCCAGGGAGACCCTGCTGTACGCGGCCATCGGGTACACGCTCGCGCTGCTCGTGCACCTGTGGTGACAGCGCCGTCCGGGTACGGTCAGGGTCCGCGGTTCTCGTGGGCGACGATATGGTCGCGGGCCTGGCGGATACGGGGTGAGTCCGGGTCGATCTCGTCGGCCCGGGCGAGCGCGTACCGGGCGCGTTCCGGCTCGGTGGCCTGGCGGAGTTCCGCGATCCGGCACAGGGCCTCGGTGACCTCGTCCCGCAGGACCCGGCGGATCTCCTCCACCCACGGTTCGGTGAGCCAGAACGCGAACTCGCCGCGCCAGAACGCCACCGCACGGTCGAGCGCGGCGAGCCGCCCGGCGTCACTACGGGCGTCCGCCGCTTCGGCGAGGGCCCGGTGGAAATGCCGAACATCCACCTCGACATGCTCGTTCAGCGCCCAGTCCCCCGCCGTACGCCCCAGGTAGTCGCGGCCGGGCTCACCCAGCTCGACCAGTGCCCTGAGGATGTGGCGGAGCTGGCTGGTGCCGTCGTGGAACTGCTGCGGCGTGGCATTGCGGCGCTGCGTCGCGTACGGCCAGAGGATCATGCTGATCTGCCGGGACGTACCGGCGTGCTCATGCCAGCCCAGGTATGCGGCGACCTCCCTCGTGCACTGCCGTGTCTTGCCGGTGTGCACGGCCCTTCCGCAGGTGAAGGTGATCGGCCCCATCAGCGAGATCAGCGGCCGCCCGGCCTCGACCGGGTCGGAGGCCGCCCGCGCCGCGGGTACCACTGGTAGTTCACTCTCCGGTGCCCTCGGCGCGTACTCACGCCCGTACTCGGAACGACGGATGCCCGCCACCCACCACCCCAGCGCGACCGCCGCCATCAGCGCCTCCAAGCTGGTGACCGGACCGGCCACCGCGAGGCCCCCCAGGAGCAGCAGGCCCACCGCCTGCCAGATCCGGCCCGCGCCGCTTCGCCGTGTCGCACGCCCGCCGGTCCGCCGCCGGCCATACCTCACCAGGTCCATCGCCACTCACCCCCGCCGAGTGATCTTCCTGTGGCGCGGTCTACCCCAGATGATCAAGGTCCGAAACCTATCCCGAGCTCTTTCAAACCTCGCCCGTACGACCGGCTAGCTTCCAGCTAGGCCGCCGGCGGCGAGGCGTTGACCTGGGGAGAGGCCGAAAGGTGGAGACTGTGCGCGGCATGCGGACGGTGGCGCCATCAGCGGCGCCACCGTCCGGCTCCGGGCTGGACCGGCCCGGTCAGGCCCGCCCGGTCAGGCGAAGGAGCGGGTGAGCCAGGCCTGCCAGGCCTGCTCGGTCCGCTCGGCGTCCACGTCGTCGGAGAAGTCGTGGAGTTCCACGACGACCGTGTCCCGGTACCCGTGCATGAACCGGTAGAGGCCGGTGGCGGTGCGGACACCGAGGAAGGGCTCGATGGCGTAGTCCACGACGCCGTCGACCGGCGGCAGGCCGTCCAGGGCGAGCCGCACCTTGTCGCCCTCGGTGACCTTGTTAGTCCAGCCGCTCACCCCGAGCAGGCTCTCGAACGCCTCCCGTACCCGCTCCGGGTCGGCGACCTGCGGACCCGGGATGAACATGTTGTACGTCGAGGTCCGGCCGGGGAAGTGCGCGAGGTACTGGGCCAGCTTGTCGAGGTACATGGCGTCGCCCTTGGTCAGCGCGTCGTACTCCGCCTCCCAGTCGTCACCGAGGAAGCCGTTGTGCACGAGCCGGACGACGGTGCCGCCCCCGTCGCGGCCCTCGATGAGGTACTCGAACGCCATGAACGTTCCGTCGGGGTTCTCGGCGCTGCGGTACGCGAGCCGCCGCCCCGGCTCCCAGGCGGTCACGGTGGACTCCTGGGTGTACTCGCCCATGGTCATCCGGCCCTTGCCGCCGACCCTGGGCTCGATCTCGTTGCGCCCCATGAACCAGGAGTCGATTCCCGGACCGGTGGCGATCGCCTCCCACACCTGGTCCGGGGTGGCGTCGACGGGGGTCTCCACGCGTACTTCGAACTCGTGTGCCATGTCAGTGCTCCTTGGTCTCAGTGATGCTCGGGTGGACGGCGACGATCACGCGATGGTCGCGCCCGCCTGCCGCCGTCTCGTCGTGGTACTTGCCGACCAGCGCGGTGACCGCGTTCGCCAGTTCCTCGGCGAAGGCGGCGCGGTCGGCCGCCGAGGCGAACCGCACCACGCCGTCGATCGCGAACGTCGCGACCGGCTTGCCGGCCTTGGTCGCGCCGGTGATGAGCGCGCCGACGTCGCGCACCAGCCGGGCGGCGACCGCGAGCAGCCAGCGCGCCGACAACCGGTCCGGTGAGCGGGACGGGTCGGGCTGCACCGCGGCGAGCGCGATCGGCGAGATCACGTACGACGCGGCCGTGGCCCGCATCACCCGCTCGGTGACGTTGCCCTTCCTGCGCTCTTCCACCAGCTCGACCAGTCCATGCCGCTCCAGCGACTTCAGGTGGTAGTTCACCTTCTGCCGTGCGAGCCCGACCTTGGCCGCCAGCATCGTCGCCGAACCCGGCACCGCCAGCTCGGCCAGCAACCTGGCCCGCACGGGGTCCAGTGAGGCCTCGGCCGCCGCCGGATCCTCGATCACCGCTACTTCGAACATGCCTCCAG
>JAOPYM010000141.1 GCA_025964615.1 Actinomycetes bacterium | reverse complement strand
GATGTAGCCGGAGACGCCCTTGTCACGAGCGATGCCGACCAGGGCAGCCATGAAGCCGTAATCTCCTTCGCCGTACACCGTCGGGGGGAGTCGTACGACCGACGAGCGGACGCCGCGGGAGGCGAGGGAGAGCGTCATCTGCGCATTGGCCATCCGCGTCTGCACACCGCCGCTCAGATGCGCCGTCGCCGAACCGGGACCATGCCCGTCCCGTTCGGTCGCCACACGCCCTGGTGCGAGCCCGAGTGTCCCGGAGGCGATGACGAACGGCCGGTCGGAACCCGCAAGCGCCTCACCGAATGTCTCGATGGCGCGGCGATCCGCATCGGCGGCGTCCTGGAAGCCGCCCGAGAAAGCGATGTCGTGCTTGAACGCGAGGTGGATCACGCCATCGGAGGCGGCAGTTGCGCTCCGCAGGCTGTCGAGGTCATCGAGAGTGCCGCGATGCACCTGTGCCCCGGCCGCGGTGAGAGCAGCGGCCGAGGCATCCGAGCGGGCGAGCCCGGTGACCTGGTGGCCCGCGCCGATGAGCTCGGGAACAACGGCGGAGCCGATCCAGCCGGACGCGCCGGTGACGAAAACACGCATGAGAAAACCTCCAGGTTGGCCGACCGTCCTCGCCACAGGACTTGCGCTAAGACAGAGTCGATGTCAGTCACTGTCATCAACTTAGCATTCGATGTCAGCTGCTGTCATCAGCTAGGATCGGGGCATGGGTCGATGGGAGCCAGACGCGCGAGGTCGGCTCGAGCAGGCAGCCCTCGCGCTCTACGGCGAGCGTGGGTTCGAACAGACCACAGTGGCGGAGATCGCCGCGCGGGCAGGATTGACGGAGCGGACGTTCTTCCGGCACTTCGCCGACAAACGCGAGGTTCTGTTCGCGGGCGCGGGCTCACTGCAGGACCTCCTGGTCAGCACCCTCGACAGCACGCCTGATTCCGCAGCGCCGATCGACGCGATAGCCGCGGCCCTCGCGGCCGCCGGCGCCCGGCTCCAGGAGCGCCGCGAATACGCCCGGCAGCGCCAGACCGTCATTGCTGCGAACGCAGAGCTGCAAGAACGCGAGCTGATCAAGCTCGCATCATTGTCCGCGGCGCTCGCCGACACATTGCGCCGGCGCGGTGTCACAGACCCAGCCGCGAGTCTGGCCGCCGAGGCAGGGATCGCTGTCTTCAGGATCGCGTTCGAACTCTGGATCAACGATCAGCGAGACTTGCCGCAGCTCATCCGAGAGTCGCTCGACGAGCTCAAAGCCGTGACCGCGGGTGAATAGTCACCGGCAGGCCAGGGACGAACCTCGCACTCTTCCGCCTAGCTCAAGTGAGCTTTGACGAGGTGGCCTCCGTCTTTACCTGGGACGGCGGGCCGGGCAGGCTGGTCACGTGCTAGCTGAGGACCTCGACACCATCCATGCCCAAGCGGTTCGCGGGGAGCGGTTCCATGCGCTCATGGCTACGGTCGTGGGCAGACTGCCGTTGGGTCTGTCGGGCATTGTCGCGCCCAGTTTCCTGGGCTTCGCGCTTATCAACGGGTTCACGTTCGCCATCGATCTCGGGCTGTTGACGGTATTCCGCAGTGGCCTGGGGTGGCCATTGCCACTGGGGATCACGCTGTCCTACCTGCTGGCGATGGGTCTGAGCTTCCTGCTGAATCGCAGCCTCAACTTCCGCTCACACTCGCCGGTCGGACCGCAGGCTGTGATCTACCTGCTCGCCATCGGGATCAACTACGTCGCGTTCATCCTCGGCGTCGGTGCCGGTCTCGCGGGACTGGGGGTGGAGTACCACCTCGCTCGGATCAGCGCCGGGGGTTGCGAGGCGGTCTACATGTACAGCGTCATGCGCTGGGCCGTCTTCCGGTAGTAGGAAAGCGATCAGGCTTCCGGCCGGTAGCGGGCCCACTCGCGCATCCGGGGCCGGGCCGGGCCGGGCCGGTGGATTGCCGCCTCCTGTGGTGGGAAGGGCATTGTGATGACCTCTTCGTCTTCTGGGTCTGGACCGCAGCCTCCGGCGCATGTCGAAGGTGTCCGGATCTTGCACCTGTCGGCTCTGCTGGGGCGTCCGGTCACCGACCGGGGCGGGCAGACGCTGGGCCGGTTGGTCGATGTGATCGCACGGTTGCGGGGGGTCGACTACCCGCTGGTGACCGGCCTGGTGGCCAAAGTGGGCCGCCGTGAGGTATTCGTTCCCATCGAGCAGGTCACCTCTTTCGGTGGCCCTGGGGTGACGCTGGCCAGCGCCCGGGTGGATTTGCGCCCGTTCGAGCGTAGGGACGGTGAGGTGCTGATACGTACCGATGTGCTTGGGCATCGCCTGATCGATGTCACCGAAGCGCACCTGGTGCGCGCCTCGGATGTGGAACTGGCCCGCCTGGATGAGCAGTGGCTGGTGTCGTGTGTGGACACCCACCGGCCGCGCCGGCTGCTCGGCCTGTTCGGTGACCGGTTCTCCGGGCACGCCTGCCGGGACTGGAAGGCATTCGAGGCCCTCATCGGCCACACCCCAAGCGCGTCGCTACGAGGTCCGGTGGCCCGGATCCGCGGGCTGAAACCCGCCCAGATCGCCGATCTGATCGAGGAGGCGTCGCGGGAGGAGGAGACCGAGATCCTCGGGCACGTCCACCAGGACCCGGAGCTGGAAGCAGACGTGTTCGAGGAGCTGGAGGAGGACCGGTCGTCGCGGCTGCTGGGTTCGCGCACCGATGAGCAGATCGCCGAGGTCCTGGTGCGGATGCGCGCCGATGACGCCGCCGATGCGATCGCGGATCTGCCGCAGCAGCGCCGTCAACCGGTCCTGGACCTGCTCCCGGCCGCCCAGCGGACCAAGGTGTTGACATTGATGGGGTTCAATCCCGCCAGCGCGGGTGGCCTGATGGGTGTCGATTTCCTGGCCGTGCCCGCGGCCACGACGGCCGCCGACGCGCTGGCCGCGGTGGCCGCCTCCCAGACGCTGCAGCCTGAGGCGCTCACCAGCGTGTACAGCCTCGATGAGGTCGGGCGGCTGGCCGGGGCGGTGCGCCTGGTCTCCCTGGTCCAGGCCGACCCCGCCGGCCTGCTGGAGGAGATCACCGATACCGACCCGCCGCGGGTCGGCACGGACACCGACGTCGAGGACGTCGCGGTGCTGATGACCGACTACAACCTGATCACCGTCCCGGTCGTGGACGCCGACGCCCACATGATCGGCATCATCACCGTCGATGACGTCCTGGAGGCCACCCTGCCCGCGGACTGGCGGCGCCGTGAACCGCCTCCGCCGCCCGACCATCCCCACGACGACGACACCCGCCGGCGCTCCCAGACCGGCCCCGATCGGCCGACACTCCCGGAGGCGCCATGACCGAGCGCCCTCCGGTCCCGCCGCCCAAGCGTCCACCGGCGCCCGGGCGGCCCGAGCTGCGTGCCAGCGCGGTCCTGGACCAGGCGCATCTGGGCGACATCGAGGGCGCGCTCGGGCGGATTCGCGTCGACGACGACGATTTCCGCCATGGTCTGAAGCGGCGCCTGCTGACGTTCCTGGCGATCCTGGGGCCCGGCCTGATCGTGATGGTCGGCGACAATGACGCCGGTGGGGTGGCCACCTACGCCCAGGCCGGCCAGAACTACGGCTACAGCCTGCTGTGGGTGCTGCTGCTGCTGATCCCCGTCCTGATCGTCAACCAGGAGATGGTCGTACGGCTCGGCGCCGTCACCGGCGTCGGGCATGCCCGTCTCATCAACGAACGCTTCGGCCGGTTCTGGGGCTGGTTCAGCGTCGGGGACCTGTTCGCGCTGAACTTCCTGACCATCGTCACCGAGTTCATCGGGGTCTCCCTCGCCCTGACCTATTTCGGGATCAGCCGCTACATCGCGGTCCCGATCGCCGCGATCGTGCTGGTCGCGATCACCGCCTCCGGCAGCTTCCGCCGCTGGGAACGCGCCATGCTCGCCTTCGTCGCCGCCAGCCTGCTCCTGGTCCCGCTCGCGTTGCTGTCCCATCCCCGCTACGGCGCCCTCGCCTTCCATTTCGTGGTGCCTGGTATCCAGGGCGGGGTCACCTCCGACGCGGTGCTGCTGGTCATCGCGATCGTCGGGACCACCATCGCGCCCTGGCAGCTGTTCTTCCAGCAGTCCAACGTCATCGACAAACGCATCACCCCCCGCTTCATCGGCTACGAACGCGCCGACACGGTCCTGGGCTCCCTCGTCGTCGCCGCCGGCGCCACCGCACTGATCATCGTCGCCGACTACGCCGTGCGCGGCACCGCCGCCGCCGGGCACTTCACCGACGCCCTGGGCGTCGCCCACGCACTCGGCCACCACACCCGGCTGCTCGGTGCCCTGTTCTCGATCGTGCTCCTGGACGCCTCCGTCATCGGCGCCGCCGCCGTGACCCTGGCCACCAGCTACGCCTTCGGTGACATGTTCAACCTGCGGCACTCCCTGCACCGCCGCTTCTCCGACGCCAAAGGCTTCTACGCCAGCTACACCGCCATGGTCGCCGCCGCCGCCGCGATCGTTCTCATCCCCGGCGCCCCGCTCGGCCTGATCACCGAAAGCGTGCAGGCGCTTGCCGGGCTTCTCCTGCCCTCGGCCAGCATGTTCCTGCTGCTGCTCTGCAACGACCCGCACGTCCTGGGCCCCTGGGTGAACCCCCGCTGGCTCAACGCCGTGGCCGGCCTCATCATCGCCGTCCTGCTGCTGCTGTCCCTCACCCTGGTCGTCACGACCCTGTTCCCCCACCTCAACGCCACCCACGTCGCCGCCGGCCTCACCGCCGTCCTGATCGCTGGGCTCGCAGCCACCGGGATCTGGCTGCTCCTCACCCGCACCCGCCGCCCGGCACCCACGACCGCCCCCACCCCCATCAGCCGCGCCCAGCGTGCGACCTGGCGGATGCCCGCCCTCACCCTCCTCAAGCCCGTCACCTGGTCACCCGGCCTTAAACTCGGGATGACCCTGCTCCGCGGCTACCTGATCATCGCCGTGCTGCTCCTGCTCATCAAAGCC
>JAOPYM010000019.1 GCA_025964615.1 Actinomycetes bacterium | reverse complement strand
TCGCCATCTACCTCGGTAACGGCCAGATGCTGGTGGCCCCGCACACCGGCACGGTCATCCAGGTCGAGAACGTCTACACCAGCAACCTGCGGGGCGCCGTCCGCGTCAACCCGCAACTCGCCGCCCAACTCGCCGCCCAGACGGGCCTGGTCACCGTCCGCTGAGTCGCCACGGTTCTGTTCTTCTCCCTCCTCGGCATCAGCCTCAGCGACGAGTAGCACCCCCCGGGTCGATGGCGGGGTTGCCTTCGCCCAGACCGCGTGTAATCTTAATTACATGACTACTACTGAAAGCGTGCGAGGCTGGTTCACCGGACGACTTCCCGAGGGCTGGTTCGAGGGACCGCCCGAGGTCGTACTCGACCGTGAGGAGATCTCGGTGATCGGCCGGCTGGCCGAGCCCGCGGTCACCGAGGGCGCGTCGGACACCGAACGGGCCGAGGCGGTCGCCGGACAGGTGCGCAGGTTCCGTGAGGAGACCAGGGATCAGCGGATCGAGGTCGCGAGCGAGGCCGAGCACCGCTATGGCCGCAAGGTGTCCTGGGGGGTCGACTGTGGTGACGAGCGCGCCATGTTCACCACGCTCTCGGTACCGGTGATGACCCGGCTGCGCCAGCCTGAACGGCGCGTCCTCGACACCCTGGTCGATGCGGGCGTGGCCCGCAGCCGCAGCGACGCCCTGGCCTGGTGTGTCCGGCTTGTGGGCAAGAACGCCGACGAATGGCTCGGCGAGCTCCGCGAGGCCCTTCAGCACGTCGAGCGGGCCCGCGCCTCAGGTCCATCGGTCTGACCCGGAATCGGGGCGGCCTCTCCCGCGCTCCTATGGTGGGAAGAGGAGGTACCCAGCATGGAGTACCGGATCGAGCACGACTCGATGGGCGAGATCAGGGTTCCGGCCGATGCCAAGTGGCGGGCGCAGACGCAGCGGGCGGTGGAGAACTTCCCGATCTCGGGGGGCCGCCTGGAGCGTGCGCACATCGCCGCGCTCGCCCAGATCAAGGCCGCCGCGGCGCAGGTCAACGCCGAGCTCGGGGTGATCGACAAGGATCTGGCCGAGGCGATCGCTGATGCCGCCCTCGAGGTGGCGGCCGGGACCTGGGACGAGCACTTCCCGATCGACGTGTTCCAGACCGGTTCGGGCACCTCGTCCAACATGAACGCCAACGAGGTCATCGCGACGCTGGCCGCCGCCAGGCTGCACCGGCCCGTACACCCCAACGATCACGTCAACGCCTCCCAGTCCTCCAACGACGTGTTCCCCTCGTCGATCCACATCGCCGCTGTCGCCCTCGTACAGCACGAACTGACGCCCGCGCTGCACCACCTGGAGGCCGCGCTCAGGCGCAAGGCGGTCCAGTTCGCCACCGTGGTGAAATCGGGCCGTACCCACCTGATGGACGCCACCCCCGTCACCCTCGGCCAGGAGTTCGGCGGCTACGCGGCGCAGGTCGCCTACGGCATCGAACGGCTCGGCGACGTGCTGCCGCGGCTGGGCGAGCTGCCGCTCGGCGGCACCGCCGTCGGCACCGGCATCAACACGCCGCCCGGCTTCGCGGCCCGGGTGATCGCGGCGGTCGCCCTCGCGACCGGCCTGCCGCTGCGGGAGGCTCGCGACCACTTCGAGGCGCAGGGGGCCAGGGACGCGCTCGTCGAGACCAGCGGAGCACTGCGGACCCTCGCCGTCGGCCTCACCAAGATCGCAAACGATCTGCGATGGATGGGCTCGGGGCCGCGCGCCGGGCTGTCCGAGATCCACCTGCCCGACCTGCAGCCCGGCTCATCGATCATGCCGGGCAAGGTCAACCCGGTGATCCCGGAGGCGGTCTGCCAGGTGGCCGCGCAGGTGATCGGCAACGACGCGGCGATCGGGTTCGCCGGGGCGTCGGGCAACTTCGAGCTCAACGTCATGCTGCCCGTGCTGGCCCGCAACCTGCTCGAGTCGATCCGCCTGCTCGCGGCCGTGACCAGGCTCCTCGCCGACCGGTGCGTCGACGGCATCGAGGCCGACGTGGCGCGCTGCCGGGAGTACGCGGAGTCGTCGCCGTCGATCGTGACCCCGCTCAACCGCTATCTCGGGTACGAGGAGGCGGCGGTCGTCGCCAAACAGGCATTGCGGGAACGGAAGACCATCCGCGAGGTCGTCCTCGAACGCGGCCACGTCGACGCCGGAACCCTCACCCTCACCCAGCTCGACGAGGCCCTCGACGTCCTGTCCATGACGCACCCCTAATGCGCCCGCCTCCGTTGACTCGTGGCGTTTCCCGCACTGAATCCTCGAACGGTGCGGGAAACGCCACGAGTCAAGGTCAGTACCAGCCGGTGGCCTGGGAGTGGGACCAGGCGGTGCAGGGCGAGCCGTACCGGCCCTTGATGTAGTTGAGGCCCCAGTGGATCTGGGTGCGCGGGTTGGTCCGCCAGTCGGCGCCCACGCTCGCCATCTTGGCTCCGGGCAGCGCCTGCGGAATGCCGTGCGCGCCGCTCGAGTTGTGCGCCCGGTGGTCCCAGTGGCTCTCCCGCATCCAGAGCCGGTCGAGGCAGTGGAACTGCTCACCGCCCGACCACCCGTAGTGGCCGACCATGGACCTGGCGATCTCCTGGTTGCGCTCGAGTCGGCTCATCGGCCGCTGCCGTACCTGGAGCAGTTCCGGCCGGTGCCGTACCTGGAGCAGTTCCAGGGCCTGCTTTTCGTTCTTGTGCCAGTGGATCCGCGCCGCCGCCGGCGCCTCGATCATCGCCCCGAGCCCGAGCGCGAGGATCGCGGTGAGCGCGATCTTCCTGATGTTCTTGTGCTGCTTTGGCCGCTTTGTGCGCGGCGCTATATGTCGTAGTGACACGGCAGGTAGCGTGCTGCCGATCCGGCCCCGCCAACCGCCCTATCCGCCTTTCTCTGCCCTACCTTTGCCAACCCCTGACGGCACCCCGCCCGAACCCCCCCGCTGGACCGTTGACACGTGGCGTTTCCCGCACCGTTACGATGCACGGTGCGGGAAACGCCACGAGTCAACGGTCAAGGGGGTCGTGTAACGGGCGATCGGCGCGGGCGGGTCAGTACGACCCGGCGCTCTGCCAGTGGGACCAGGCGGCGCAGGGGGTTCCGTAGCGACCCTTGATGTAGCCGAGGCCCCACCTGATCTGGGTGCTGGCGCTGTTGCGCCAGTCGGCGCCGGCGCTGGCCATCTTGCTGCCCGGGTAGGCCTGCGGGATGCCGTAGGCGCCGTTGGGGTTGGCGGCGTGGGTGTTCCAGCCGCTCTCCCTGTTCCACATCTGCTGCAGGCAGCTGAACTGGTTGGAGCCGAACCCGAAGCTGGTGAGCATGCTCAGTGCGATGTGCTGGGAGGTCCCGCTCGGGGTCGCCGGGCCGAGCGACCCGCCGTTGCTGCTGCTGCTGCCGCTCTTGCTGGGGCTGGGGCTGGGGCTGGGCGAGGGCGTGGCGCCCTTGAGGACCAGGCCGGTGCCCTTGCCCGAGTCGCTGCGCGCCGCCTGCGAGGCGCGGTCCAGCATGGCCTGCATGCGCGCCGCGTCGGGCTGGGTCTGCGCGCTCGGGTCGGCGGCGACCTGCTGGGAGGGCGACACTGCGGCGGTTACGGTCTTCTTGCCGCCCGAGCCGCCGGTCATGCTGAGGGCGGCGGCGACGGTGCCGGCCAGCACCACCGCGGCCGTGGCCGCGAAGGCGACGATCTTCACGGGAAAGGTTCCGCCGCCGGCGGAACGGCCGGACGTGATCTCTTCCTGGGCCCAGTCGTAGCGCGGGCCACCCGCAACCTTGACGTCGGTTTCGGGGAGGTCGTCTCGCCTGGGGGACCCGTTCGAGTCTCCGTACAAAACGGTCCTTCCTCCGGTCGCACACGCATGGACACGTGCACGAGGATGCGTCCACCCCGGACAGATCGGGCTGTTTCACACGGTGCGCGGGGGGCCGCCGTGATCTAGGGGGTGCTTACGACGCCCCAGCCTGCCGCAGAACAGGGGGTACACCGCAACCGAAACGGGAGAGAAGTCGGGTCCGCCCCATTGTCAACTTGACCCGCCCGTGACCGTAACCGCAGCGAGACCCGGGTTTCCAGGGTTCGCAGAGCTGCCTGTGATGTTAATCACATCATTACGGAGAGTTCATATCGTCTTGGCGGATCGTGGCCGATGCCGGACCGCTCCAACCTCCGTGATCAAAGGTCACGGAGGTTGGAGTGCCGGAATCAGGCTCCGATGTCGCCGAGGAGATCGGTGACCAGAGCGGCGATTGGGGAGCGTTCGGACCGGGTCAGGGTCACGTGCGCGAATAGCGGGTGGCCCTTGAGCCGTTCCACCACGGCGGCCACGCCGTCGTGCCTGCCGACCCGCAGGTTGTCACGCTGCGCCACATCGTGGGTCAGCACCACCCGGGAACCGGTGCCGATGCGGGACAGCACGGTCAGCAGCACCCCGCGTTCCAGGGACTGCGCCTCGTCCACGATGACGAACGCGTCGTGCAGCGAGCGCCCGCGAATGTGGGTGAGCGGCAGTACCTCGAGCATCCCGCGTTCGAGGACCTCGTCGATGACCTCGGGGGTCGTGACGGCCGACAGTGTGTCGAACACCGCCTGCGCCCAGGGTGACATCTTCTCGTTCTCCGAGCCGGGCAGGTATCCGAGCTCCTGGCCGCCGACGGCGTACAGCGGGCGGAAGACCACCACCTTGCGATGCCTGCGCCGCTCGAGCACCGCGTCCAGGCCCGCGCAGAGCGCCAGCGCGGACTTGCCGGTACCCGCCCGGCCGCCGAGCGAGACGATCCCGATGTCCTCGTCCATCAGCAGGTCCAGGGCGACCCGCTGCTCGGCGGACCGGCCGCGCAGCCCGAAGACCTCACGGTCGCCGCGGACCAGCCGTACCGACTTGTCCGGCTGCACCCGCCCCAGCGCGGAACCACGTTCGGACAGCAGCCGCAGCCCGGAGTGGCAGGGCAGTTCCCGAGCCTCCTCGAGTTCCAGCCTCCCCGAGTCGTACAGCTCCTCGACCTGGTCGGCTCCCAGCTCCAGCTCGCGCATGCCGGTCCAGCCGGACTCGACCACGGCGAGCTCCGCGCGGTATTCCTCGGCGGCGAGGCCCACAGAGGCGGCCTTGACCCGCAGCGGCAGGTCCTTGGAGACCAGGACGACGTCCTTGCCCTCCCTGGACAGCCAGCGGGCCACCGAGAGGATCCTGGTGTCGTTGTCACCCAGCCGGAAGCCGTCGGGCAGCACGCTCGGATCGGAATGGTTCAGCTCGACCCTGAGCGTTCCGCCCAAGTCGCCGAGCGGCAGTGGCTCGTCGAGGCGGCCGTGCTCCAGCCTCAGATCGTCCAGCGTGCGCAGCGCCTGCCGGGCGAAGTAGCCCAGCTCCGGGTGGTCCCGCTTGGCTTCGAGTTCGGTGATGACGACGATGGGGAGTACGACCTCGTGCTCGGCGAACCGGGTCATAGCCCCCGGGTCGGCGAGCAGAACACTGGTGTCGAGGACGTACGTGCGCCTGCCGGACCCAGGGGACTGGGCGGAAGCACGGCGCGGGGAGGTAGTGGCCACTCGCTCTCCTTCGGGCGCGACCCGGGAGTTCTCCCAGGTGAAGACGCCCTTACCTCGGGGGATTCCATGAGAGCACTTCGGTCCGTCCCCCGGGTAGAGACGGTGACGCACATCACAAGTGCGACCTCAGGTACCGAAGCGCCGGTGCCGCGCGGCGTAGGAGCGGATCGCGCGCAGGAAGTCGACCTTCCGGAAGTCCGGCCAGTGGACGTCACAGAAGTAGAACTCCGAGTGCGCGCTCTGCCAGAGCATGAAGCCCGAAAGCCGTTGCTCTCCCGACGTCCGAATGACCAGATCGGGGTCGGGTTGGCCGCGCGTGTAGAGATGCTCGGCGATGTGCTCCACATCGAGGACCTCGGCGAGTTCCTCGATGCTCGTGCCCAAACTCGCCTGCTCGTGGAGCAGAGAGCGCACCGCATCAGCGATCTCACGTCTACCTCCATACCCAACCGCGACGTTCACAATCAGCCCCCCGGCGCCAGATGTGGATTCACCGGCATCTTTGAGGACACGTGCGGTCTTATCGGGCAGCAGGTCGAGGGCGCCGACCGCTCTTACGCGCCAGCCGTCGGTGGCGAGGCCCTCGACGGTGTTCTCGATGATCTCCAGGAGCGGGTCGAGCTCGCTCGCGGGCCGGGTCAGGTTGTCGGTCGACAGAAGCCAGAGCGTGACGACCTCGACGCCCGCCTCGGTACACCAGTGCAGCAGCTCCGAGATCTTGTCGGCGCCCCGCCGGTGGCCGGTGTTGACGTCCTCGATGCCCATCGAGCGGGCCCACCGGCGGTTGCCGTCGAGAATGACCCCGACATG
Source organism: Actinomycetes bacterium (assembly GCA_025964615.1). Classification (GTDB taxonomy): domain Bacteria; phylum Actinomycetota; class Actinomycetes; order Streptosporangiales; family Streptosporangiaceae; genus RYN-227. Next base: position 21,225 of record JAOPYM010000019.1, on the reverse strand, counting down.
CCGGGGCACGATGTCGGAGGAGGAGATCTTCTTCTCGACGTGCCGCTCATACCAGTGATAGACCAGGTCGCGGAAGCTCTGATAGGGCCTGCTGTCCCTGATCACCGAGTACATCCGCCCTGCCATCCGGGCCCCCTCCTGTGCGACCAGACCGTCGTCTGATTATCGCCCGGATCGTCCCATGAGTGGCCCCGTAGTGAGATCTCTGTAACTCGCCCCGGCCCTGGCGGCCTGGTCGAGCACGTCGCTGAGGAACCTGGCCAGCTCCCCGGAGGTCAGTACCGCCCGTACCCCCCGGCCGCCCGCCCCCCATGCCTCCACGACCGCGCGCCGGGCCACCCGCCAGTATCCATGGGCGCTTCCGGACTGGCTCGCCACCCACGTGGACGAGGTACGGAGCGTGCAGCGCAGCTCGCCGGTGCTGATCAGGTCACCCCGGTCGCGGTAGCGGAAGGCGAACAGCTCAGGCTCGCGCGGCAGGTGCCCGGCCAGTTCGGTCCCGTTCACCGCCAGGGCCAGCGGTGGCTCGGGGAAACGGTCATCGGCGTCCGGCCAGTGCCGGCAGTCGGCCTCCCGCGCGGCGTTCACCCGGCGAGCCAGGTCCGCCAGGAAGAAGCCGCAGCGCTCACCGACGGAACCGAAGGACTCCCCGTTGCGCTGCAGTTCCAGGGTCACCTCGAACGGCGTGCCGCCCCGATCGTGTGAAGCCACCGGAATGACCGCCAGCGATGATCCGTCAACACAGCGAAGTCCCCCCACAAGCGCACAATAAGCGAGCCGGGGCACCGCGGTTACCAGTCGTGGCGCAAAGGTCTGCCAGACCCGGGTCAAGGACTCTCTTATGGCGCTCGCTCCGCTCGCGCGGTGCTGGCCGCCGCCCGAGCAGCTAGGTCTTGGGGATGTCGTACTCGGCGCGCTGCCCGGATGGGCCGGCGGGCTTGAGCGTCCCGTTCACCCAGGTCTCGCAGGAGGCGGGGTCGTCGAGGACCGCGGTGAGGGGCCGCTGGTCGTACTGCAGGGTCTGTCCCTTGGGCAGCAGCTGGTTGTAGAGGACCTCGATGTTGCCCGGCATGCCGATGTAGACCTTGCAGTTGTCGCCGGTGGCCTTGATGTAGAGGACGTGCCCCGGTGCTCCCCCAGGGGCCGCCGTGACCGCCTGGGTGGGCTGGGTCAACGGCGACTGGGCGTTCACCGGTGCGGTCCGCTTCGGGTCGTCGCGCATCAGGCCCATCACCAGGGCGGTCGCGCCGATGCCGAACGTGAGGAAGGTGGCGGCGACGAGGCCGAGCGCGACCAGGAGGCGGTGGCGCGCGGCGGGCTGCCTGCGCTGCTTGGCCCGCGGACCGGCGATCACGCGCTCAAGGCGGTCGGTGACCCTGGCGTGGGTGAGCCGCCGGGTCGGGTTCTTCTGCAACAGCCCGTTGATCACCGGCGCGAGCGTGCCGGCCCGCTGCATGGTCGCCGGCTCCTCGGTGAGTACGGCCGAAAGCGTCGCCATCACGGTCTCACGGTCGTACGGCGGCCGGCCCTCCACTGCGGTGTAGAGCGTCGCCCCCAGCGACCACAGGTCGGACTGGGGGGTGGCCTTCTCGCCGCGCGCCACCTCGGGGGCCACATAGGCGGGCGACCCCATGAAGCTGTCGGACTGGGTGATGCGGGCCGACCGGTCGGTGATGGCCAGACCGAAGTCGGTGAGCACCACCCGGCCGTTCTCCCCGAACAGGACGTTGCTCGGCTTGATGTCGCGGTGCAGGATGCCCGCGTTGTGCGCGGTGGAGAGCGCGTCGAGGAGCTGGCGGGCGATCTCGGCCACCTTGGCCGACGGCAGCGGCCCGTCCCGCTCGATCAGCTGGTCGAGGTTGGGCGCCTCCACCAGCTCCATCACGATCCACGGGCAGCCGTGCTCGACCACCACGTCGTACACGTCGATGATCGAGGGATGCGTCAGCTGGGCGGGCGTACGGGCCTCACGGAGGGTCCGCCGGTAGAACGTGGCGCGCTCGTCGTCGGTGAGGTCGGCGGGTGGCCGCAGCTCCTTGACCGCGACGGCGCGGTTGAGGCGCTCGTCGTGGGCCCGCCAGACGGTGCCCATGGCTCCGCTGCCCAGCTCGGAGACCAGCCGATAGCGGCTGGCTATCGACGTCTCACCTCGCTGGACCATGGCGCAAAACATACCGGTTTCGACCCGCGCCCGCCTGGGAAGGCGGACCTCATACCGGACGAAATCCCGGCCCGCCACTCCGATCGGGATGAACGGCGGGCAAACCCGCAGCTCTCAGCGCCGTCCGATGGTCAGAACGGGGCCCGTCGTGTCCTTGAAGAAGTCCTCGCCCTTGTCGTCGACGACGATGAATGCGGGGAAATCCTCGACCTCGATCTTCCAGACCGCCTCCATGCCGAGCTCGGCGTATTCGACGACCTCGACCTTCTTGATGCAGTCCTGGGCCAGCCGGGCCGCCGGGCCGCCGATCGAGCCGAGGTAGAAGCCGCCGTACTTCTGACAGGCGTCGGTGACCTGCTGGGACCGGTTGCCCTTGGCCAGCATGACGAACGAGCCGCCGGCCGCCTGGAACTGCTCGACGTAGGAGTCCATCCGGCCCGCGGTGGTGGGACCGAACGAGCCGGACGCGTAGCCCTCCGGGGTCTTGGCGGGGCCGGCGTAGTAGACGGCGTGATCGCGCAGGTACTGCGGCATCGGCTCGCCCGCGTCCAGGCGCTCCTTGATCTTGGCGTGCGCGATGTCCCTGGCCACCACGAGCGGGCCGGACAGCGACAGCCGGGTCTTCACCGGATACCTGGTGAGCTCCTTGCGGATCTCGTCCATCGGGCGGTTCAGGTCGATGCGCACGACGTCGTCGTCGAGATGCTCGTCGGTGGTGTCGGGCAGGTACTGGGCGGGGTCGGTCTCCAGCCGCTCCAGGAAGACGCCCGCCGCCGTGATCTTGGCGAGTGCCTGCCGGTCGGCGCTGCACGACACGGCGATCGCCACCGGCAGGGAGGCGCCGTGCCGTGGCAGCCGTACGACCCGTACGTCATGACAGAAGTACTTGCCGCCGAACTGCGCACCGATGCCCAGCTGCTGGGTGAGCTGGAAGACCTGCTGCTCCAGCTCCACGTCCCGGAAGGCGTGGCCGCCTGCCGAGCCCGCCGTGGGCAGGTTGTCGAGGTAGTGGGCGCTCGCGTACTTCGCGGTCTTCAGGGCGTACTCGGCGCTGGTGCCGCCCACCACGATCGCCAGGTGGTACGGCGGGCAGGCGGCGGTGCCCAGCGAGCGGATCTTCTCCTCGAGGAAGCTCAGCATCCGCTTGGGGTTCAGGACGGCCTTGGTCTCCTGGTAGAGGAACGACTTGTTGGCGCTGCCACCGCCCTTGGCCATGAAGAGGAACTTGTACGCCTCGCCGGGCGCCGCGTACAGCTCGATCTGGGCCGGCAGGTTGGTGCCGGTGTTCCGCTCCTCCCACATCGTCACCGGCGCCATCTGCGAGTAGCGCAGGTTGAGCCGGGTGTACGCGTCGTAGACGCCCCTGGACAGGTGCTCCTCGTCACGCCCGTCGGTCAGGACGTGCTGGCCGCGCTTGCCCATCACGATCGCGGTCCCGGTGTCCTGGCACATCGGCAGCACCCCGCCGGAGGCGATGCTCGCGTTCTTCAGCAGGTCGAGCGCCACGAACCGGTCGTTCGGGCTGGCCTCCGGGTCGTCCAGGATCCGGCGCAGCTGGGCCAGGTGGGCGGGGCGCAGGAGGTGTGAGATGTCGTGGATGGCGGTCTCGGTGAGCAGTCTGAGCGCCTCCGGTTCCACCTGCAGGAACGTCCGGCCGCCCGCCTCGAAGGTGCCGACCCCGTCGGAGGTCAGCAGACGGTACTCGGTGTCGTCCTGACCGAGCGGGAGCGGGTCGGTATAGGAGAACTCAGGCATCACGTTTCCTCGTGTCGGGCGGCGGATCGTCCCCAGGGTACGACCAGGCGCAGACACAGACAGCCTGTGAGCGTGGTCCGTGCCGAGCGTGGTCCGTGCCGAGAAGGTGTATGACTGTTATAAGGGGGTGATCGCCTTGATGCCGCAATCGATCCTGGGGGACATGCACGCCACGTGGGGGACAGTCGGCCTGATTCTCCTTGGTGTGGCCATCGGCGCCGTGCTCTGCACGACTCTGCTCGCCATCACCCTGCACATCGTGCACTGGGAGGAGCGGCACCCTGGCCCCTGACGGCACCCGTGCCCGACGCGGCCCGCTCCGGCCCAGGCCTCCGCGCACCGGCGACCCGGCGCGCGTGCGTTCGCCTGCCACCGGCTTCCGTTGAGTCGTGGCGTTTCCCCCACCTCGATGCGAAAAGGTGCGGGAAACGCCACGAGTCAACGGTCAGACGACGGGGCGTTCCAGCGCGGGGGAGAAGGTGAGGGCGCCTTCTACGGGGGTGGGTTCGAAGCCCTTGGCGAGGACGATGATGACGATGATCAGGGCGGCGGGGATCGCGAAGGCGATGCGGAGCTGGGGGATGGCGCCCATGAGGACGGCACCGACCACGAAGCCCACGTAGTTGAAGATGTTGACCCGGGAGACGGCCACGCCCAGGCCGGTGGGATCCACCTTGCCGGCGGCGGTGAAGGAGACGGGGGCGACGACGCAGAGGCCCAGGCCCATGATGGTGAACGCGATGAGGGCCAAGGGCCAGTTGGGGGCGAGGACCACGCCCAGCATGCCGACCAGGCCGACCAGGGCGCCCACCCGGACGACCAGTGCGGCGCCGTAGCGGCGGACCCCGAAGTCGGCGATGGCGCGGCTGACGACCATGGCGATCTGGTACACGACATAGGCGATCGGGGCGATCGTGGTGGTGCTCTTGACCACGTCGGTCATGTACTTGGTGCCGTAGAGGGAGACCGCGGCATCAGCGATGTAGAAGCAGCACATGGCCGCGCCGACGATCAGGATGGGGCGCCACGGGACCTGCTTGGCGGCGGCCTTGAGCTCCTCGGCGCTGGGGGCGGAGCCTTCCTCGTGCTTGCGGAAGAGCTTGAGGCCGGTGAGGACGGAGGCGGCGATGCCGAGCACCGCCGGGATGGCGAAGCCCACGAAGAGCGACATGTTGACCTTGTTGGCCAGTGCCGCCCACAGGCCGCCGAGGATCCCGGCCGCGCTCCACACCGAGTAGAAGCCGGTAAGCATGCTCTGCCCGTACTTGCGCTCCACGGTGACGGCCTGCGCGTTCATCGCGGCATCGACGGCGCCGACGAAGAGGCCGAACAGCGGGGTGGCGATGTAGAGCGCCAGGTTGTTGCTGCCGGTCAGGCCGACGAAGATGATCGAGAGGCAGACCAGCGGCTGGGCCACCCGCAGCACCAGGGCGCTGCCGAAGCGCGAGAACAGCAGCCCGGCCAGCACGCTGCCGACGCCCGCGACCACCGGGACCAGCATCAGCACCAGTCCGACGGCGCCGTCGGAGAGGTGGTGCGCCTTCTGGATCTGGGGGACCCGGGTCACCAGTGAGGCGAAACAGAGACCCTGGATGGCGAAACTGGCGTACGCGGCGAACCGGGCCTCCCGGTCCCGCGTGGTGATGTCCAACACGGCATCCTCTTTCTGGCGTGCGCTTGCACCGGGTGCCCGCGGACCGATGTGACGAAGAACATGAGGAATGTTCACATCAGGGTAGAGACCGGGCGAAGTGTGGTCAAGAGTAGCCGCCGGTCAGTCGATGAGGCGTTTGCGCAGGGTGCGTACGGCGATCAGCCACATCAGGGCCGCGAACAGCAGCAACGCGGAGAGGTGCACGAGGTCGGTTCGGGGCTGGAGGCCGAAGACCGCGTGCCGTACCAGCTCCACGCAGTGGAACAGCGGGTTGAACTCGGCCGCGGTCCGGGCCCAGGCGGGCAGCGAGGCGAGCGGGAAGAAGGTGCCCGCGATCAGGAACAGCGGCGTCACCACCCCGGTGATCACATAGTCGAAGGAGTTGATCGACGGCACGATCGCCGAGGTGTACATCCCGAAGAGCCCGAAGCCCAGCGCGGTCGTGAACGTGATGAACGGGACGAGCAGCATCCCCGGGGAGGGGCGCAGGCCGAAGCCCATGGCCACCACCAGCGGAGTACATGAGTAGATCCCCGACTTCGCCGCGATCCACAGCACCTCGCCGGCCACCAGTTCGGGCACGTCGACCGGCGTGGCGAGGATCGCGTCGTAGGTGTGCTGGAACGAGCGCCGGATGTAGGTGTTGAACATCCCCGGGAACACCGAGGTGAACAGGGCCGCGACGCCGACCACCCCGGTGGCCACGAAGTCCAGGTAGCGGTAGTGCCCGACCACCGCCACCAGCGACCCGAAGCCGTACCCGAAGGCGAGCAGCATGAACGTCGGCTCGACGAGCGCGGCGAACGTCTGCGACAGGTAGTACCGCTTGAACAGCGCGAACTCGTGCCGCCAGATCCCGCCCAGCGCAGCGGTCTCGATCATTCGACCCTCTCTCCGGTCAGGACGACGAAGACGTCCTCGAGGCTGGCCGCGCGGGAGACCCCGTCCGGGCCGAGTTCCGCAGTGAGCGACGGCGGCATCGTCTCCGCCTTCAGCACCGACACCGAGGGCCCGGTCCGGCGAGTGGGCAGTCCGGCGGTACGGGCCAGTTCCTCCACCTCGGCGAGGCGGGCGGGCGGCCCGTAGTGCTCGGTCACCCGTGCCCCGGCGTGCTCGGCCACCAGTTCGGCGGGGCTGCCCGAGGCGATCACCCGGCCGTGCGACATCAGCGCGCACGAGTCGGCGAGGCGCTCGGCCTCCTCGATGTAGTGGGTGGACATCAGCACCGTCGTCCCCGCCGACCGCAGCCCGTCGATCAGACCCCACAGCTGCGCGCGGACCTGCGGGTCGAGCCCCACGGTCGGCTCGTCGAGGAGTACGAGCCGCGGGTCGTGCACGAGGCCCCGCGCGATCAGCAACCGGCGCCGCATCCCGCCGGACAGTCTGTCCACCCGGGTGGACTGCCGCTCGGTGAGGAACGCCCGTTCCAGCGCGGCGTCCACCGCCGCCCGCCTGGACCGGCGCGGTATCCGGTAGAGCTGGGCGAAGACCTCCAGGTTCTCGCGGGCGGTCAGCTCCTCGTCCAGGTTGTCCTGCTGCGGTACGACGCCCATCTCCGCTCGCGCCTGTTTGGACTGCCCCGGCACCTCGTACCCGAGCACCGAGATCGTCCCCGCGTCCGGGATGGCCTGGGCGGTGAGCAGCCGCATGGTCGTCGACTTGCCGGCCCCGTTGGGCCCGAGCAGCCCCAGGCAACTGCCCGTGGGCACCTCCAGGTCGAGCCCGGCGACCGCGGTGAGCGCCCCGAACCGCTTCACCACCCCCCGCAGGGAGATCGCCGGCTCCGAGCCGGAGCCCGGGGCCCTCGCGCCTGTCATGGGACGCAGAGTCGTCATGGCGCCACGGTAGGAAATCCGGGACCCCGAAATCCACCGGTTATTCCGCCGTCCCGCCGGAAGGCCGGCGGCGCTACCCTCGGGGCGTGGAACACGAGCGTCAGGTCCCACCGCGTGACCTGCGGGCGTCGGACGCCGACCGGGAGAGGGTGGTGGCCCTCCTGGGTGAGGCGCTGGCAGACGGCCGGCTCACCCATGTGGAGCACTCCGACCGGATCGGGCTGGCCTACGAGGCCCGTACGCTCGGCGAGCTGACCGGCCTGACCACCGACCTGATCCCGGACGAGGCCCAGCCGATCAGGGTGGACTGCAGGTCGCTGAGCGTCGCCTTCGGTTCGGTACGGCGGGACGGCCGCTGGGTGGTGCCGGTACGGCTGCCCGTCCTGGCCCTGTTCGGGTCGGTGGAACTGGACCTGCGGGAGGCGATCCTGCAGCGCACGCACATCGTCATCGACGCCAGTGTTCTGGTCGGCAGCATCAAGCTGCTGGTCCCCGAGGGTGTCCAGGTCACCGTGACCGGCCGCATGATGCTCGGGAAACGGGACCTGCGGGTGCAGCCCGCCCCCGGCGGCCCGGTGATCGAGATCGCGGGCACGCTGGTGCTGACGTCGGTCAAGGCCGCCACCCCCAAGCGCAAATGGCGCCAGCGCCTCAGGTCCCGCATCCGCGGCTAGCTGCTGGCGCTCGCTCCGCTCGCGCGTTGCGTGGGCCGCGCGGCGTTACCTCGTCGCTCAGTCGCTACGCTCCCTCGCTCCTCAGTCCAGGCCACGCGGCCCAAGCACCTAGGGCGCGGGCGGGGTTGGGGTCGTGCCGAAGCAGGTCGCGGCCGGGTTCTCGATCGAGCACCACGCGGGCTTCCTGACCGGCACGTACCCGGTCGGCACACCCTGGTTCCGGATGATCGCCTGGTACGTCGCCACGGCGTCGGTCGGCCGCCTGGTCAGTGCCGGGTCGGTCAGGACGTCCACGGTGTAGAGGCCGAAGCGCGGCGAGTAGCTGCCCCACTCGTAGTTGTCGGTGATCGACCAGTAGTTGTAACCGATCACGTGGACCCCGTCGGCCAGTGCCCGCTGGATCCAGTAGATGTGGTCGCGCAGGTGCTGGGAGCGGGTGTAGCCGTCGGCGCGTGGCTTGCCGTTCTCCGTCGGCATCCCGTTCTCGACCACGTACATCGCCAGCTTCGGGAACCGTTTCTGGTACGCCTTGAGCACGTAGTAGAGGCCCTCGGGCTCGGAAGTGATCTTCCACAGGGCGCCGCCGGCGGCGTTGATCGCCGTGAGGTTCCCGGCGCTTGCCCCGTAGTAGTAGTCGATGCCGATGAAGTCCATCTTCTTCGACATGGCGTTGAACCCGGCGGCGTCCGACAGCCCGTTCAGCACCGACCCGTAGGAGGTGTTGCTGGTCACCATGGTGCCCGGGTCGATCCGGTGGATCAACTCGTACGCCTCGAGGTGGGTCTGGATCATGCGGGTGCGCATGGTCAGCAGCTGGGCCGGGCTCAGCGGCCGGTGCTCGAATTCCTCGGTCAGGTACGCGAAGGGCTCGTTGAACGTGATCCACATGACGCCCAGGTGCTTGTAGCGGTTCACCACGAACCGGGCGTTGTCCAGCCATGCCTGGGCCGTCGCCGGGTTGTCCCAGGCGCCCTGGTCGGCCACCCAGCCCGGGTAGACCCAGTGGTCCAGGGTCAGCATCGGCCGCATCCCCGCAGCGCGGATCCGCCGGACCAGGTCGTCGTAGTAGGCGAGCGCGGTGGCGTCGCGGACGCCGCGTCGCGGCTCGATCCGGGCCCACTCGATGCTGGTCCTGAACACCTTGACGCCCAGCGCCTTCGCGCGGGCGATGTCCTCGGGATAGCGGTGCCGGAAGTCCGCCGAGTTCTGGTACGGGTCGGGGGACTTGGCCGCGTACCTCGTCCAGTTGCTGTCCGGGAACGAGCCGCCGGACTGGAAGTCGGACGTCGCCACCCCCCACATGAAGTTCTTGGGGAACTTCCCGCTGGGGGTGGCGCCGGCCGGTTGCGCGACGGATGCCCCCATCACGACGAGCAGGGCCGCGACCATGACAGAACGGATCCAACGCGAAGCGCGCAAGTCCCGCACCCCCTCGGTAAATGCGAAAGTGATTCGCATCACACCATGCCGAAGGTGATTCGGGCTAGATCATCCTTGGTTGCGGTTAGGACAAGGCTTGTTGCCGGCGCTCAGGAGGCGCTGTCGAAGTTGATCGCGGAGTAGGCGCGGAGCTTTCCGAGCTGGTGCTCGCTCTCCACCTTGCGAATGGTGCCGCTGCGAGCCCGCATGACCAGGGAATGGGTCACCGCGGTGCCCTTGCGGTAGCGCACGCCGTTGACCAGTTCGCCGTCCGTGATGCCGGTGGCGGCGAAGAAGCAGTCGTCGGAGGTGACCAGGTCGTCGGTGCTGAGCACCCGCGACAGGTCGTGCCCGGCATCGATCGCCCGCTGCCGCTCGGCCTCGTCGGTCGGCCAGAGCCGGCCCTGGATCACGCCGCCGAGCGCCTTGATCGCGCAGGCCGCGATGATGCCCTCGGGGGTGCCGCCGATGCCGAGCAGCAGGTCGACGCCGGTGCCCTCCCGGGCCGTCATGATGGCGCCGGCCACGTCGCCGTCGGTGATCAGCTTGATCCGGGCGCCGGCCTCCCGGACCTCCTTGACGATCCTGTCGTGCCGAGGGCGGTCGAGTACCACGACCGTCACGTCCTCGACGGACACGCCCTTGGCCCGTGCCACCGCGCGGATGTTGTCGGCGATCGGCCGTTCGATGTCCACGGAGTCGGCCGCCTCGGGCCCGGTGACCAGCTTGTCCATGTAGAACACCGCAGACGGGTCGTACATCGAGCCGCGCGGGCTCACCGCGATCACCGCGACCGCGTTCGGCATGCCCAGCGCGTTCAGCCGCGTACCGTCGATCGGGTCAACGGCGACATCACACTCCGCGCCTGTTCCGTCACCGACCCGCTCCCCGTTGAAGAGCATCGGGGCGTTATCTTTCTCACCCTCACCGATCACCACGACGCCCTGCATGGACACGGTGTTGATCAGCTGGCGCATGGCGTTGACCGCCGCGCCGTCGGCGCCGATCTTGTCGCCGCGGCCGACCCAGCGGGCGGCCGCCATGGCGGCGGCCTCGGTGACGCGGACCAGTTCCATGGCGAGGTTGCGGTCCGGGGCCTCCGGTGCTGTGGCGAGCGGGGACGGTACGGTCGATGCATCGGACATGATGAGGCGCCCTTCGATCGTCAGATAGTCGAATTCTCCGGGTCAGCGGGCTCCTCTCACAAATTGGACCAGACCAGATGGGCTCGGCCCTCTCCGGGAAGGCGTAATCTCAGCGTCCATGAGCAGCGACATAGAGGAGCCCCAGGTGCGGGTGTCGGACCGCGGGGCCGCCACCCGTGGGGCACTGCTGTCCGCCGCGCGCGACGTGTTCACCGATTCCGGGTTCGCGCAGGCCGCGGTGACCGACATCGTGGCCAGAGCCGGGGCCAGTGTCGGAAGTCTCTACCATCACTTCAACGGCAAGGCAGACCTTTACCTGACCCTCTTCGAGGAGTTTCAGGGGCGGCAACAGGAACGCACCAGGGAGGCGATTCACGCCGTGCGGGATGCGGGTGAGGCCGACCCGATGCGGCTGTTCATCGCGGGCGCCGGCGCCTATCTTGACGGCTGCCTGGCCGAGCGCGCCGTGGCCCGGCTGTTCATCTCCGGCGACGGCCCGCCCGGATTCGACCGGATCATGCGCAGGCGGCTCAACACCTGGGCCCGCCGCAACGCGGCGCTGTTCCACTCCGACGAGGGCGTCGACGAGCCGCTGGTGGTCGTGCTCACCGGAGCGATGGCGGGTGCGGTGTCCGAGGTGTGCCTGAACGACGACGACGCGGCCTCACGCCGCCTCGCAGAGGACATGCTGGCCATCGTCGCCACCATCCGCAATCCCCGGGCGGAAGCCCCGTGACCACCACGCAGCGGGTCAGTGACGGCACCTTCAAGCGGCTGACCAGCGGTCCCTTCCAGTTCTTCATCGCGATCGGCGCCTGCTTCGCCCTGGTCGGCGTCATCTGGCTGATGACCCCCAGGGCGAACAAGGAGATGCTGCCGCACGCCGATGTGACCGAGGGCGCCACGGCGCTGCGGCTCAGCGCGCCGTACGTCTCGTACGCCCCGCAGGGTCTGCCCGCGCTGTGGCGACCCACCAGCTCCCGGCTGACCGGCACGCAGGGCAAGGGGCCGGTCTCCTGGCATGTGGGCTATGTCACACCGAAGGACCAGTACGCGGCGCTGGAGCAGAGCAACGAGCGGCCCGCGCCGGCGTTCGTGACGCGGATGACCAACGTGGACCCGGCCAACGTCCGCAACCTGGCCGGCACCGTGCAGGTCGCGGGCGCCACCTGGAACGAGTACTACCGCAAGGACAAGCACCAGTACTCGCTGGTCAGGCAGCTACCGGACGTGACCCTCGTGGTCACCGGCACCGCGGGCTACGAGGAACTGGCCGTCCTGGCGGGCTCCCTGCAACCGCAGCAGGGCCATAAGGTTTAAAAAGGCGTTTCGTCGCCGCCCTCGGCGGGGCGGGCCAGGGCGGCGGCCAGCCGGGCGCGGGCGCCCTCCAGCCAGTCCTCACAGACCCCGGCCAGCTTCTCACCGCGCTCCCAGAGGGTCAGCGACTCCTCCAGCGTCAGCCCGCCGGCCTCCAGCCGCTTGACCACGTCCTGGAGTTCGTCGCGCGCCTGCTCGTACGTCGGTGTCGTCTCCTTGGCCATGCCCCAAGCCTAGGTTGCCGGCGCTCGCTCCGCTCGCGCGGTGCTTGGGCCTTGACCCGCGGTGACGTTCAGGCGGCCGTCGGCGAGCCGGATCAGCAGCTCATCGCCCTTCGCGACGCCCTCCACCGACCGGAGCACGGACCCGTCGGGGCGCTGGACGATGGCGTAGCCGCGGTCCAGGGTGGCCTGGGGGGACAGCGAGACCAGCCGGGCGCGGGTGTGGGAGAGCTGGTCGGCGGCCCGGTCCAGGGCGCCGGACAGGGAGCGCCGGGTCCGGTCCCGCAGCGCGAGGACCTGTTCGGCCTTGCGCTCCACCTCCCGTACCGGGTCGGCCAGCGCCGGCCGGGACCGTACGTTCGTCACCCAGGCCTGCTCTCGGTCGAGGCGCCCGGTCATGGAGCGCCGTCCCCGGTCGCGCAGTTGCCTGACCAGGACCAGTTGCTCGCGGACGTCGGGGACGACCTTCTTGGCGGCATCGGTGGGGGTCGAGGCGCGCAGATCGGCCACCAGATCAAGGATCGGGGCGTCCTGCTCGTGCCCGATGGCGCTCACCACCGGGGTACGGCACACGGAGACCGCCCGTACCAGGGCCTCGTCGGAGAAGGGCAGCAGGTCCTCCAGGGAACCGCCGCCGCGGGTGATGATGATGACGTCGATCAGCGGGTCGCCGTCCAGCTTCTCCAGTGCGGTCACGACCTCGGAGACGGCGTACTGCCCCTGTACGGCGGTGTTCTCGACCTGGAAGGCCACGGCCGGCCAGCGACGCCTGGCGTTCTCCAGTACGTCGCGTTCGGCGGCCGAGTCGCGCCCGCAGATCAGCCCGATCCGGTGCGGCAGGAAGGGCAGGGCCCGTTTGCGCTCCGGACGGAACAGGCCCTCGGCGGCGAGCAGCTGCTTGAGCCGTTCCAGGCGGGCCAGCAGCTCGCCCACCCCGACGGCCCGTACCTCGATCGCCGACAGCGAGAACGTGCCCCTGTTCACCCAGAAGTCGGGCTTGGCGTGGATCACCACCCGGGCCCCGTCCACCACAGCGGGCCCCGCCCCGTCGAACACCGACAGCGACCCCACCACCCGTACCGACATGTTGGCCACCGGGTCCCGCAGCGTCAGGTAGACGGTCCCGCCGCGCCGCGTGAGGTCGGTGATCTGCCCCTCGACCCAGATCCGGCCGAGCTTCCCGATCCAGCCGCCCACGGCCGCCAGCACGGTCCGTACCGGAACCGGCGCCTCCGGCGAGGTATCCATTCCCATGCGTCGAACTGTAGGCCGCCGATCTTGACGCTGGACACCTGTCAAGCCAGGTCCACCGTCAAGATCGGCGGATTTCAGCCCTGGAGCTTGGCGATGCGGTTGTCGAACATGCGGACGAAGTCGGCACGGGCGGCGTTGGCCTGCTCGTAGTCCCGGAGGGTCTGCACCTGGGCCACGTCCAGGGTCCGCAGCCGAGCCCGTATCGAGGCCAGCGTCGAGGAGTCATAGTTCGGGACCGGCAGTTCGGCCACAGGAGCGGCCACAGGAGCGGCCACGGGCGCGGGCTCGGCGACCGCGACCGGCGCGGGTTCGGGTTCGGGTTCGATCACTGGGGCGGGCTTGCCCACGGCCAGTTCGGAGTCGGCCGACAGCGGGCTGACCTTGCGCGGGGGGCGGGCGACGGGGGTCTCGGGCTCCCAGGTGACGTCGGTCTCACCATTGCCGTTGATCCGGTCGACCACCCGGTGCACGAGCGTCCCGGCGATCTCCTCGGCGTCGTCCTTCCAGCGGCCCAGCACGGGCCGTACACCCGACTCGCGGATCTGCTTGACGTCCTTGGTGACCCGGTCGCTCAGCAGCAGCGCACGCCCGACCCCGAACATGGCGAGGCGGACCGCGTGGATGGGCAGGTCACGGACCGTCTCCGTCACCGCCTCCTGAACCTCTCTGCGAACCTGGCGGGGTGATCGTGGCATCGTCTGTTCAGCTCCCTTGTCGTCCCTCACGCACGCGCTCATGAATGTTCTGTCTAACTGTGCCTTACGGTGCGACGTTGGTCACCTCCGGTGAGACCCTTTTCGCCGGTCGATATGGGTGGATTGGATCACACGTAAGATTGCTGGCATGACCTCTACGACTGCTCGCGAGACTGGCAAACGCGTACTGCTCGCCAAGCCGCGCGGCTACTGCGCAGGCGTCGACCGGGCCGTCCAGGCCGTCGAGATCGCGATCGAGAAGTACGGCGCTCCGATCTATGTGCGCAAGCAGATCGTGCACAACACCCATGTGGTCAAGACGCTGGAAGAACGCGGCGCGATCTTCGTGGACGAGACCGAGGAGGTGCCGGAGGGCTCCATCGTGGTCTTCTCCGCACACGGGGTGGCCCCGGTCGTGCACGAGGAGGCGGCCAGGCTCAACCTGCGCACCATCGACGCTACCTGCCCGCTGGTGACGAAGGTGCACAAGGAGGCCGTCCGGTTCGCCAAGGAGGACTACGACATCCTGCTCATCGGCCACGACGGCCATGAGGAGGTCGTCGGCACCAGCGGTGAGGCGCCCGAGCACATCCAGCTCGTGGACGGCCCCGGCGACGTCGCGAAGCTGACGGTGCGCGACCCGGACAAGCTGGTCTGGCTGTCGCAGACCACACTGTCGGTGGACGAGACCATTGCGACCGTGGACAAGCTCAAGGAACGGTTCCCGAACCTGCTCGACCCGCCCTCGGACGACATCTGCTACGCCACCCAGAACCGGCAGGTCGCGGTCAAGGAGATCGCCGCGCAGTCGCAGCTGGTCATCGTGGTCGGCTCGACCAACTCCTCCAACTCGGTACGGCTTGTCGAGGTGGCCAAGGACTATGGGGCGGCCAACGCCTACCTGGTCGACTACGCCGAGCACATCGATCCGGCCTGGTTCGAGGGCGTCACCACCGTCGGCGTCACGAGCGGGGCGTCGGTCCCCGACGAGCTGGTGCACGAGGTCCTGGCGTTCCTGGCGCGGCACGGCTTCGGCGACGTCGAAGAGGTCGAGTCGGTCGAGGAGCATATGCGTTTCTCCCTCCCACACGAACTCCGCAAGGACCTGCGCGCCTGACCGGGCTCGTCCGCAGGCAGTTCGCAGGCAGTTCGTAGACAGCAGAACTCAGACGTCCCAGCGGACGGGGTCGGCGTCGAGGTCGTCGGCGGGGGCCCGCTTCGGGGTCCCGGCCAAGCGGGTGCGGAGGTCCCGCAGGCAGGCGGGCAGCCCGCGCCTGAGGGTGATCCCGACGACCAGGACCGTACCGAGGAAAAGCCAGGGGGCGCCCGCGGCCAGCGCGAGCAGCAGACCGGTGACCAGGCTCTGCAGCACCGAGGTGTCGCCCAGCGCCGCCAGGAACTGCGCGATCAGGGTGGCTGCGAAGAAGGCCAGTGGCGGGCTGACGGCCAGCGTGAGCAGGTCGGCAGGGCGGGTGCCGATCGCGGCCAGCGCGCAGCCGATCGCGAACAGCAGCCCGCCGATGAGCCCCAGGTGCAGCTGCGCGCTGAGCACGGCACCGAGCAGGCCGAACGCGAAGAGCACGCTGACGCCGCCGCGGCCGGTCAGTGAGATCGGCGACGGGCTCGGCCGTCGTGGCTTCTGGCTCGCCGCTCCTGCGGAGGCCGGCCGGGTGGTGGTCACGGTCATCGACTTCTCTCCTGCTCAGGGATGGCCCGTGGGCCGAAACCTATCCGCTCGTCGAGTAGCTCGGCGGCCGATAGCGCGCGCGGCGTCTCCTCGACCGGCCGTGGCCCCTCGAGCACGGCGTCCACGACGCCCAGCTCGTTGAGCCTTCGGGCGCTGACCAGGACCCGGCTCTCCAGCGATCCGACCGTGCGGTTGTACGACTTGACGGCGTTCGACAGGGACCTGCCGAGCTCGTCCACATGCTCGCCGAGGGTGCCGAGCCGTTCGTACAGCTCCTTGCCCAGGTCGAACACCGCGCGCGCGTTGCGTGACAGTGCCGCCTGCTGCCAGGCGTACGACGCGGTCCGGAGCATCGTGATCAGCGTGGTCGGGGTGGCGATGTGCACCCGCCTGCTCATCGCGTACTCAAGGAGGTCGGGGGCGCGCTCCAGCGCGGGGGCCAGGAACGCCTCACCGGGGACGAAGAGGATCACGAACTCGGGGGAGGGGGTGAACGACTGCCAGTACGACTTGGCGGACAGCCGGTCGACGTGGTCGCGCAGGTGCCTGGCGTGCGCGTCGAGCCGGGCGCTCTCCCCGGTCTCGGCGGCCTCCAGGTAGGCGCTGAGGGTGACCTTGGCGTCCACGATGATGTTCTTGTCGCCCGCGAGCCGTACGACCATGTCGGGGCGGAGCGTTGTGCCGTCGGAGCTGATGGCGGAAGCCTGCTCGTCGAAGTCGCAGTGGTGCGCCATCCCGGCCAGCTCCACCACCCGGCGCAGCTGCAGCTCGCCCCAGCGGCCCCGCGCCTCGGGCCGCTGCAGGGCCCGGACCAGGGTCTGGGTCTCCTTGCGGAGCTGGTCGGAGCTCTGCCGGACGAACTCCACCTGCTTGGCCAGCATCGCGTGCGACTCGCGGCGGCCGGTCTCGACCTCGCGCAGCTGCTCCTCGACCTTGCCGAGTGTCTCGCGCAGCGGTGCGACCAGGTACTCCACGGCCTCCTTGCGGCGGTCCAGCTCGCCCGCGGCCTCGATGCCCGCGGCCTTCAGCCGGGTGTCGGCGAGCTCCAGGAACCGCTGGTTGCTGGCGTCCAGGGCCTTGGCCGACAGCGATTCGAAGTGCTCGGACATGCCGCCCTCGGCGTACGCCAGCTTCTCCTCGGCGGCCCTGGCGCGGGCGATGAGGCCCGCCTGACGGGCCGTGGCGACCGCGAAGCCCACCACCACGCCCAGAACGAGGCCGACCATGAGCATGCCCATGATCCTGATGGTGGCACGGGAACACCGGCATGCCAGGCGACGCGCCGGGGCACCCGGTTGTCGTACGACGTACGGCCGGGACACAATGCCCCCACCCCCGAGGAGGCGACGTGTCCCGTTCTCTGCGTTTCATGCCGGTGACCAAGACCGAACGGCGCGTCGCGACGGCGCTGGCCCTGGAGCCGGGCGGGCCGCCGACCGCGCAGGCGCGGATCGCCGGCCAGGTCATCAAGGCCCTGCTCAAGACGGGCTGGCGCTGCAGCGCCGACAGCCCCGCCGGGCTGCTGCGCATCCAGCGGATCACCGCCCTGGCCGGCGGCGCCCAGCAGGTGCCGCGCGGGGTCGAGATCACGCCGGAGGACTTCGGGAGGTTCTCCGCCGAGTGGGTACGGGCCGGTGTTCCCGACGAGAGGCGCGTCTTGCTGTACTTCCACGGCGGTGGGTACTTCTTCGGCAGCCCGAGGCTCTACCGGCCGTTCAGCTGGCGGCTCTCGGCGGCGACGGCCCGGCCGGTGCTCCTGGTCGACTACCGGCTCTGCCCGCAGCACACCCCGGCCGACGCGCTCGAGGACGCGCTGACGGTGTACGAGGCGCTGCTCGACCGGGGCTACGACGCAGGCGACATCGTGGTGGGCGGCGACTCGGCGGGCGGGCACCTCACGATGTCGCTGCTCCTGGAGCTGAAGCGCCGGGGCCGCCCGCTGCCCCGGGCCGCGGTCTGCCTGTCCCCGTGGGTGGACCTGACGTCGGCGTCCGAGTCGTACCTCGGCAACCGGCGCAGTGACGCGCTGATCCCGGCCGACCGCCTGGCCTGGCTGGGCGGGTACTACACCGAGGGCAAGGACGCCGGCGATCCGCTCTTCGCGCCGCTGCGGGCCGACCTCACCGGTCTGCCGCCGCTGCTACTCGTCGCGAGCTCCACCGAGATCCTCCGCGACGAGGTGCAGGATCTGGCGGTACGTGCCGGTGCGGCAGGAGTACGGGTCGTCCATCACGAGTGGGACGGGCTCGTCCACGTCTTCCCGGTCTTCGCCGACTTCATCCCCGAGGGGCGGGCCGCCTTCCGGCATATCGCGGAGTTCATCCGGGGTGCCGAGGGCTGAATACACTTAGGTCACGTGAGCCTCTCCATCGGGATCGTCGGCCTGCCCAACGTCGGTAAGTCCACGCTCTTCAACGCCCTGACCAAGAACGACGCGCTGGCCGCGAACTACCCATTCGCCACCATCGAGCCCAATGTCGGGGTGGTCGGGGTCCCCGACCCCCGGCTTCAGGGCCTGGCGAAGGTCTTCGGTTCGGCCAAGGTCCTCCCCGCCACGATGGAGTTCGTCGACATCGCCGGGATCGTCAAGGGCGCCTCGGAGGGGCAGGGACTCGGCAACAAGTTCCTCGCCAACATCCGGGAGACGCAGGCGATCTGCCAGGTCATCCGGGCCTTCGTCGACCCGGACGTGACCCACGTGGACGGTGACGTGGCCCCCGACCGCGACATCGAGACCATCAACACCGAGCTGATTCTCGCTGACCTGCAGACCATCGACAAAGCGCTGCCCCGGCTTGAGAAGGAGGCCAAGACCAAGAAGGACAAGGACACCGTCGCCACCGTCGAGGCGGTACAGCAGGCGCTGAAGGTACTCGACCAGGGCACCACGCTGTTCGCCTCCGGTCTCGACCTGGAGCCGCTGCGCGAACTGCACCTGCTCACCGCCAAGCCGTTCCTGTACGTGTTCAACCTGGACGAGTCCGAGCTCGGCGACGAGGCGCTGCGTGCGCGGCTCGCCGCGATGGTCGCGCCCGCCGAGGCCATCTTCCTGGACGCCAAGATCGAGGCGGAGCTGATCGAGCTGCCCGACGACGAGGCGCTCGAACTGCTGCAGGGCATGGGCCAGGAGGAGTCCGGCCTGTCGCAGCTGGTCCGGATCGGCTTCGACACCCTCGGCCTGCAGACCTACCTGACGGCCGGGCCGAAGGAGACGCGGGCCTGGACGATCCGCAAGGGCGCCACGGCGCCCGAGGCCGCCGGCGTCATCCACACCGACTTCCAGCGCGGCTTCATCAAGGCCGAGATCGTGTCCTACGAGGACCTCATCGCCGAGGGTTCGGTGCCCGCGGCACGTGCGGCGGGCAAGGCGCGCATGGAAGGCAAGGAGTATGTGATGCGTGATGGAGATGTCGTGGAGTTCCGGTTCAACGTCTGAATCATGCTCATGACGAGCGGATCGTCAGTTCTTGTGCTCCATCTCCGTTCCGACGTGAGGTGGATTGCATTGTGCACAACCGCGTGCCGCGACTGGGCATCTTCACGGGACGCTGGAACAATTGGCGCGCGTGGTTAGGCTGGTAAAACCAGACGCCACGAACGACATGACTAACAGCTACAGGCAGAACGCGCCGACCGGGGGCTAGGCGCGAGCGGAGGCGTGATGGCTCGCAGGCCGGCCGTGGACAACGGCTCTGATACGGCTGCCTCGGATGTGCGGGATCCATGGGAGCCGCCCCCCACGGCGAGCGGCATGACCGGTACGGGCAGACGCGGGCGCTGGGGCGGATCGGGTGGTCGCTGGGCGATCTGGATCGGCCGGATCATCCTGTGGGCACTGATCCTGGTGATCCTGGTGAACGGCATCCGGGCGCCGTTCGAGCGGTTCACCACCCCCTCCTCCACCGCGCCGCAGACCGTGCAGTCCCAGAGCGGCGGTGCGCAGTTCCCGGTGGGACCGGCGTCGGCGTACGCGCTGCAGTTCGCCAACGTGTACCTCAACTACGACCAGGCGAACCCGGGGGACCGCGACCACCAGCTTCAGTACTTCCTGCCCGACAGCGTCGACAGCCGGGCCGGCTGGAACGGTGCGGGCCAGCTCTCGGTCCAGCTGATCCAGGTGGCAGGGGTCGACGCCAAGGATGTGCACAACGCGGTCGTCACGCTCCTGGTGAAGACCTCCGGTACCTGGCTGCAGCTCGCGGTGCCGGTGTACGCCTCGGGTGGCCAGATGGCGATCTCAGGGCTTCCCGCACTGCTGCCGGCGCCGCAGCGCGCCGCGCCTCCGCAGACCGCCATCCAGGACCGTGACACCGATCTGGAGACCGCGCTGAAGCCCACCCTGGAGGGTTTCTTCCGGGCCTACAGCAGCGGCGACACCGTCAACCTGAACCGGTTCTCCGCCAACAGTTTCATCGCCGGGCTTCCGCAGGGCACCGTCGTGTTCGTCGCGCTGGGCGACGTGATCGCCCCACGTGGCGGGACGGACCAGCGGACGCTGACGGCTGCCGTCACCTGGTCGGTCCCCTCGCCGACCGGGAAGGCTGCCGGGCAGCTCAACCAGACGTACCAGTTGACGGTCGTCAAGAAGGATGGAAACTGGTACGTCCGGGATCTCCGGGGGGCAACACCATGATTCGCCCGTCGAACCAGGAAGGCAGTTAGGTCGATGTTCCATCTCGTCATCGCCACGTTCCCTCACCACCTCGCGGCGCAGACGGACCTGAAGACCAACGATCTCGCCAAGTGGCTGCGGGACCTCTTCGGTCCGCTCTTCCTGGTCATCGTGTCCATCGTCGCGATCTTCTTCCTGTTCACGAGGGAGATCACGCGCTTCGTCCAGTTCATCATTCTCGCGATCGGTATCGGAGTCGTCTTCTACGTTCCCGGCATCATCGAGACCACAGCCAAGGCGATCGCCAAGGCACTTGGAGTGAGCGTCACCTGACCGGGCGCAGCCCTGGCGAGGTAAGGGGAGCAGGGCGTGGATCTACCCACGTACACGAACATCTGGCGCATTGAGAAGCGGCTGTACAAGCTGTATGACCTGCGGCTTCCGATTCCGCTGCCGCTCGTTCAGATCGGCGTGTTCCTCGGGGTGTTCGTACCGTGGATCGTTCTTCTCCAGCTGGTCGGCATCCCGTTCGGCGGCGGCTGGATCCTGCCGCTGTACATGGTGCCGCCGGCGGTCCTCACCTGGCTGGGCACCCGTCCGGTCATCGAGGGCAAACGGCTCACCGAGCTGGTGCAGTCGCAGTCCCGCTATCTCGGCGAGCCCCGCACCTGGTGCAGGCTCACGCCGATCAGCGAACCGCGCGAGGTCGTGGTCGTGGCCAAGGTCTGGCGCCGTCTCGGCACCGGCACCGCACGCTCGGTCAGTCCCACGTTCGCCGAGGCCCTCGCCGCCCGTG
>JAOPYM010000009.1 GCA_025964615.1 Actinomycetes bacterium | reverse complement strand
CCCGCAGCCCGGACGCTTCTGTCGGCCCGATGGGTTGTAATGGGTGCCGTGGTGAACCTCGACATGCCGCTGGTGAAGGTGCTCGCAGCCAAGACGGCGACGCCCATGGAGAAAGAGCTCGGGCTGCGCACGGTCGGGGACCTGCTGCACCACTACCCGCGCCGCTACGCCACCAGGGGAGAGCTCACCCCGCTCGCGGGGTTGCGTGACGGCGAGCACGTCACCGTCATGGCGGAGGTGACCAAGAGCCAGGGCCGGACCCTGACCAGAAAGCCGGACTACGTCCTGGAGATCACCGTCACGGACGGGACCGGCGAGCTCAAGCTGAGCTTCTTCGGCCGGTCCGGCTCCTACAAGCCGGAACGGGCACTGCCGCCCGGTACCCGCGCCCTGTTCGCGGGGAAGATCTCGACGTACTGGCAGCGGGACGGCAGGGGGATCCGGCAGCTCGCCCATCCGGTGTACGAGGTGGTGGCGGGCGACGGGACGGACGCGGCCAGGGAGTGGGCCGACGAGATCATCCCGGTCTACCCGGCCAGCAAGAGCGTGGCGTCCTGGTCCATCAAGACCGCCGTCGGGATGGTTCTCGACACCCTTGAGCAGGGTCCCGACCCGATGCCCCAGAGCACCATCCGCAGGCACGGCTTCGTCGGGCTCCGTGAGGCGTACGAGGGGATCCACCGGCCCAGGGACCAGGACCAGCTCAAACAGGCCCGCAGGCGGCTGAAGTGGGACGAGGCGTTCGTCGTGCAGGTCGCGCTGGCCCAGCGGCGGCTGGCGGCGGGCGCCCTGCCCGCCACCCCGAGACCGCCCGCCGAGGGCGGCCTGCTCGCGGAGTTCGACCGCGACCTGCCGTTCACCCTCACCGATGGCCAGGCCGAGGTCGGCGCGGAGATCGCCGCGGACCTGTCGCTCAGCCATCCCATGCACCGGCTGCTCCAGGGCGACGTGGGATCGGGCAAGACGATCGTCGCCCTGCGGGCCATGCTGCAGACCGTGGACGGCGGGGGACAGGCCGCGCTGCTCGCGCCCACCGAGGTGCTCGCCCAGCAGCACTACCGGTCGATCACGGCCATGCTCGGGCCGCTCGCCCAGGGCGGCCAGCTCGGCGGGGCGGACGATGCCACCCGGGTGGTGCTGGTCACCGGCTCGCAGGGCGCCAAGATCAAGCGGGCCGCGCTCCTGGACGCCGCCTCGGGAGCGGCCGGGATCGTGGTCGGGACGCACGCGCTGCTGCAGGAACACGTGCAGTTCGCCGACCTCGGCCTGATGGTCGTGGACGAGCAGCACCGGTTCGGTGTGGAGCAGCGCGACGCCCTGCGGGAGAAGGTCGCGGGCGGCCGGCCGCACGTCCTGGTGATGACCGCGACGCCGATTCCGCGGACCGTCGCGATGACGGTCTTCGGTGACCTGGAGACCTCGGTGCTCGCCCAGCTCCCGGCGGGCCGGGCCCCGATCAGCACCCATGTCGTACCGCCGGAGCGGCCGGCCTTCCTCGCCAGGGCCTGGGAGCGGATCCGCGAGGAGGCTGGGCAGGGCCGCCAGATCTACATCGTCTGCCCCCGGATCGGCGAGCAGGAGGGCGACGAGGGCGACCTGCCCGATGAGGAACGGCCGTCCATGCGGGCCGTGCTCGACGTGCTGCCCAGGCTGGAGAACGAGTGGCTGCCGGGTCTGCGCATCGGGGTCCTGCACGGCAAGCTGCACCCCGACGAGAAGGACGCGGTGATGCGCCGGTTCACCACCGGCGACCTGGACGTGCTGCTCGCCACCACCGTCATCGAGGTCGGCGTCGACGTGCCCAACGCCACTGTCATGATGATCATGGATGCGGACCGGTTCGGGGTCTCCCAGCTGCACCAGCTGCGCGGCCGGGTGGGGCGTGGCGGCCTGCCGGGCCTGTGCCTGCTCGTCACCGACGCGGAGGAGGACTCGAAGGCCAGGGAGCGGCTCGCCGCGGTGGCCTCCACCACGGACGGGTTCGAGCTGTCCCGCCTCGACCTGGAGCAGCGCCGCGAGGGCGACGTGCTGGGCGCCGCCCAGGCGGGCCGCTCCTCCAGCCTGCGGCTGCTGACCCTCATCCACGACGAGAAGGTGATCCTCAAGGCCCGCGAGGAGGCGACGGCACTGGTCTCCGCCGACCCCGAGCTGGTCGGGCATCCGCTGCTGGCGGCCGAGCTGGCGGCGCTGCTCGACGAGGATCGGGCCGAGTTCCTTGAGAAGGGCTGAGATTTCCTACTTATTTGATTGACTTTACATGAAATCTGCCGGAGCATGACAGGGTGACTCCGAAGCCCCTGACCGTACGGCTGCACGTCGATCTCCGGCGGCAGGCCAGCTCACTGTGTACCCGTCGCTGATCCTCGACCCCCCCACAGGACACGACGGAGGCTTCACTCATGATGATCACCAGCATCGAAGAGCGGCTACGCGACCCTGACCCGGCCGTACGCCGCGCCGCGATCCTCTCCCTGACCCAGACCCTTCCCGTTGAAGGCATCCCCACCGAAGGGCCCGCTGTTGAAGGGCCCACTGTTGAAGGGCCCGCTGTTGAAGGGTTCGCCACCGAAGCCTTCAGTGCCGAAGCCTTCGGTGGCGAAGGGCTTCTCGGTGTCGGCCGGGGTATCGGTGACGCGCTCGCCTGGGCGCTGGCCGACACCGACGAAGGCGTACGGCACGCCGCCGCCGACGCGCTGCGCGACCTGCCCGAGGTCCTTGTCGGCGAGGACGGCGTCCGGGCCCTGCTGCTGGCCGTCGCGAGCGGCCGCGACCAGCGGGTACGGGAGGCCGGGGCCGAGATGCTCGGGCTGCTCACTGAGGGAGCCCGCGAGCTCTACGCCCATGGCCTGCACGACGGCGAATCGCACCTCCGCGTCCAGGCGATCCTCGGGCTTACCGCGCTCCGTGCGGTCTCCGACGTGGCCGAGGGCGCCGACGACCCGGCCCGGGAGGTACGCGTCGCCGTCGCCGAAGGCCTCGGCAGGCTCGGCGGGGCTGAGGCCCTCGAACAGCTCATCATCGACCATGACCCCGTCGTCCGGATGGCCGCGCTCGATGCCGCAGCCGAACTGGGAGTCCCCGAACCACTGGCCGGCCGGGTGGTCACCGCCATCTCGCACGCAAGCTGGCAGGTCCGCAAACGCGCCGCCACCACACTCGGCCGGGCCGACCCCGAGGTCGCGATCAACCCCCTGATCCGCGCCCTCCGCGACCGCATCGTGGATGTGCGACGGGCCGCCGTACAGTCCCTCGAACGCTGGGCCTCCGACCGCCCCGAGGTCGTCACCGCCCTCACCGAAGCCCTCAACGACCCCGACCCCGGCGTCCGCACCCAGGTCCGCTGGGCCCTCGCCTGAGATAGCCCCCTCCCCAGACCCCGTTGACTCGTGGCGTTTCCCGCACCGTTTGAAGAAGAGGTGCGGGAAACGCCACGACTCAACGGGAGAATGGGGGGGTGAGGGTGATCGCGGGGAGTGCGGGAGGGCGGCGGCTGGCCGTGCCGCCGGGCAGGGACACGCGGCCGACCAGTGATCGGGCGCGGGAGGGGCTGTTCTCGACCATCGGCGCGCTGCTCGGGACGATGCACGGAGTGCGGGTGGCCGATCTGTTCGCGGGTTCGGGAGCGGTCGGGCTCGAGGCATTGTCGCGGGGCGCCGGGCACGCCCTCCTTGTCGAATCCCATCCCCGCGCCGCCGCCGTGATCCGGGAGAACATCGCGGCGCTGCGGCTGCCGGGGGCCGAACTGGTCGCCGATCGCGTCGAGCGTGCAACGAGCAAGAGCCCTTCCGAGCCGTACGACCTGATCTTCATCGACCCGCCCTACGCGGTCACCGACGCCGAGGTCCGCGAACTCCTGGAGGCCCTGCGGGACAACGGATGGCTGGCGGGTGGGGCTCTCGTGGCCGTCGAGCGGGCCACCCGCGGCGGGACGTTCGGCTGGCCCGAGGGCTTCGCGGCCGAGCGGGACCGCAAGTACGGCGAGGCGACATTCTGGTACGGCCGGGCGGGGTGAACCGTCGTCCTGCCGGTTTGGTACGTTCACGCCGCAGGTCGCCGCCTAGTTCGCACCAGCCAGAGCGAAGGGACTCACCTCGTGCGCCGTGTCGTCTGTCCGGGCTCGTTCGACCCTGTCACCAACGGGCACCTCGACATCATCAGCAGGGCCTCGCGGCTTTACGACGAGGTCGTCGTCACTGTGCTCATCAACAAGACCAAGCAAGGACTCTTCACGGTCGACGAGCGCATCGAGATGCTCGGCGAGGTGACCAAGGTCTACGGCAACGTCAAGGTGGACAAGTTCCACGGGCTGCTCGTGGACTACTGCCGGCAGAACGACATCCCGGTGATCGTCAAGGGGCTGCGCGCCGTCAGCGACTACGAGTACGAGCTGCAGATGGCCCAGATGAACCACCGGCTTGCCGGGGTCGAGACCATGTTCATGTCCACCAACCCGCTGTACTCGTTCCTCGCGTCGAGCCTGATCAAAGAGGTTGCGAAGTACGGCGGGGACGTCTCCGGCCTGGTACCCGAGCTCATCCAGGAGCGTCTGATCGAGCGGCTCCGGCAATCCTGAGTTGGGGTCCTGACCTGCATTCGGTACTCTAGGTCTTCGGCCATCCCTGACGGCGGTGGTTCGTCATGCCCAACGAAAGCAGGAAGCTCTGTCTCGCCTCAATCCCCGCGACCCACTGGTGCTCGACACGCAGGCACTGGGCCGCCGACCGGGATCGATGCGTGAACAGACCCTGACCGTGCCGGCACCGGCGGATCTCGGCGTCGAAATGGTCGGCGTCCCCGAGGGCGCGGACGTCGAACTGGACATCCGGTTCGAGGCGGTCATGGAGGGTGTGCTCATCACGGGCACGGTCCGCGCGCCCCTCACGGGCGAGTGCGGGCGCTGCCTGGAGCCGATCATCTCGACCTTCGAGGGCGACTTCCAGGAGCTCTTCGTCTACCCCGACACCCGCTCCGGCGGGGAGGCCGGGGAGGACGAACGCCTCCTCGCGGACGATCTCATCGACTTCGAGCCGGTGCTCCGGGACGCGGTGGTGCTCACACTGCCGCTGTCTCCGCTGTGCCGGGACGATTGTCCCGGCCTGTGCGCCGAGTGCGGTGCAAGGCTGGCGGACGCCGGCCCGGACCACCGGCACGACGCCGTCGACCCCCGGTGGGCGGCACTGCAGGCCCTGTCAGAACAAGAATCCGAGAGCCAGGAGAGTTGAAGTGGCCGTCCCGAAGCGGAAAAAGTCGCGCAGTAACACGCGGCACCGTCGTTCGCAGTGGAAGACCGCGGTCCCGACCCTGGTCGCCTGCCCGCAGTGCCGTGAGCCGAAGCTGCCGCACATCGCGTGCTCCGCATGCGGTACCTACGACAGGCGTCAGGTCATCGCACCGTCGGCCTGAGTCAAACGTGTCCGGGGGCGGACCGCGCCGAGTCGCGGCCGCCCCCGATCATTTCGGCGTGCCGCTGGTGCTGTCACTCGCCGTAGCGGCTGACGTACGCTACGAGGAGGGCAATGTCGACTTCCAAGTCCCCTGATCGCACCGAACTCGAGCGTGCCCTCGGGGTGAGACTCGACGCCGCGCTGCTCGAGCGCGCACTGACCCACCGGTCGTACGCCTACGAGAACGGTGGGCTGCCGACCAACGAGCGCCTGGAGTTCCTGGGCGACTCGGTGCTCGGCCTGGTCGTCACCGACACCCTGTACCGCAGCCACCCCGACCTGCCCGAGGGACAGCTGGCCAAGTTGCGCGCCGCCGTCGTGCAGATGCGCGCGCTCGCCGGTGTGGCGCGGTGGATGGACGTCGGTGCTCACATCCGCCTCGGCAGGGGCGAGGAGGGGACCGGAGGCCGCGACAAGACCTCGATCCTCGCCGACACCCTGGAGGCGCTGATCGGCGCCGTCTACCTTGACCTGGGACTGGCCGAGGCCTCGGCGCTGGTGCACCGGCTCTTCGACTCCCTGATCGATCGGTCCGCGGGCCTGGGCGCGGGCCTCGACTGGAAGACCTCACTGCAGGAGCTGACCGCCACCGAGGAGCTCGGCGTGCCCGAGTACCACGTGGCCGAGAGCGGCCCGGACCATCAGAAGAACTTCCGCGCCTCGGTACGGGTGGGTGGCGTGACCTACGGCGCGGGTGAGGGCCGGAGCAAGAAGGAGGCCGAGCAGGAGGCCGCCGAGGCCGCCTGGACGGCCATCCGGGAGATGGTCGACCAGCGTCCCGATACCGATGCCTGAGCTCCCCGAGGTCGAGGTCGTACGGCGCGGCCTGGAGAACTGGATCACGGGCCGTACGGTCGAGACCGCCGAGGTGTTCCACCCGCGCGCCGTCCGCCGTCACCAGGGCGGCCCCGGCGACTTCATCGACCGCCTCACCGGCCGTACCCTCACCATGCCCCGCCGCCGCGGAAAGTACCTCTGGATCCCGCTGGCGGAGACCGGGGAGGCGATGCTGGCGCATCTGGGAATGAGCGGTCAACTGCTCGTGGGGGAGCCGGACCAGCCTCACGAGAAGCACCTGCGGGCCCGGGTGACCTTCGCCGACGGTGGTCTCGACCTGCGCTTCGTCGACCAGCGCACCTTCGGTCACCTGATGGTCGACGCCCTGGTCCCCGACGCCTTCGCCCCCGCTGCCCTTGTCCTTGACGGACGTACGGCCGATGTCTGCGACGCGGGCACGGACCGCACGCCTGCCGGGAGCACGGCCGACACACACAACGGGTGTACGGCCGACGCGCACAACGGGGGTACGGCCGATGCCGGAAGGCCGCAAGTGCCGGTCAGCGTGGCGCACATCGCGCCGGATCCCTTCGAGGAGTCCTTCGCCGAGGAGACGTTCTTCCGTGCCCTGCGGCGCCGCGACACCGGCATCAAGCGGGCGCTGCTCGACCAGTCCCTGATCAGCGGGGTCGGCAACATCTATGCCGACGAGGCGCTCTGGCGGGCCAGGCTGCACTGGGCCCGCCCCACCGGAACCCTCACCAGGGCCGAGGTGGGCAGGGTCCTCGCGGCCGCCCGTGCGGTCATGGGTGCGGCCCTGGAGGTCGGCGGCACGTCCTTCGACAGCCTGTACGTGAACGTCAACGGGGAGAGCGGCTACTTCGACCGTTCCCTGCAGGCCTACGGCCGGCGGGACGAGCCGTGCGCCCGCTGCGGCACCCCCATCCGCCGCGACGTCTTCATGAACCGCTCCTCCTACAGCTGTCCGAAATGCCAGCCCAAACCCCGCCACCCGGCTCGTTGAGTCGTGGCGTTTCCCGCACCGTTCGGGAAAACGGTGCGGGAAACGCCAGCTTTTGTTGGACGAGTGAACGGAGGGGGCCTCGCGTGGTGCGGTTGACGGTGTGGGTGCGGGGAGAGGTCCAGGGGGTGGGGTTCCGGTGGTGGGTGCGGGCGCGGGCGCTGGAGCTCGGGCTGACCGGGTCGGCCACCAACCTGCGGGACCGGCGGGTGGAGATCATCGCCGAGGGGCCCAGGGAGGACTGCGAGCGCCTGCTGGGTCTGTTGCGCGGTCCGGGGACACCGGGACACGTCACCGGGGTGGTCGAGCGGTGGGGCGAGCCACGCGGTGACCTGGCCGGTTTCCTGGAGAGGTAGCCGGGTAGGGGAATCCGGTTCACACCTGCTAAACTCATAAGGCAAGGTTGTTACCGGCCTGTGACGTCGACCTTGACCGACGCTCTCGCCGGTGCGACTCTGAAAGATACGCGCTCTCGCTTTTCTGTCATACGAGCGCGGTTCCTGCTGGTTACTCAGCGTGGAGGACCCTTAATCATGGCGAAGGCTCTACTCGGCCACGTCGGCGGTCCCGACCCCCGGATGGTCGCGGAGATGCGGCGTCTCCAGCGGCGCGTTCGGGATCTCGAGGCCGAACTCGTACGGCTTCAGTCGGAGAATGACGTGCTCGCATCGATGGATCAGGACGAAGTCCTGGCCCTGAAGGACCGCGAACCGGCACTGACCTGAGGTCGGCACCGACGTGCACAAGTGAATAAACACAGGGACGCCTACTGAGGCGTCCCTTCTGTTTTCCCCGAATGGGACAAATCGGGCGGTTAGCGCAGGTGGGTGCCGAGAAAGGCGAGTCCGGCCGGCGCTCGCCTGCTCCAGTAGGCCCCGTCGTGGCAGCCCTCGAACAGGCCTCCCGCCGGATGGCCGAGCCCGTGAATGATCTGCGCGGTGGCCGGGGCGAACGGGTCGCTGTGCCCGCAGTCCACCGAGACCGCCACCCCGCGCAGCCGGTCCAGGCCGCTCAGCACGTCGTGTGCGGCGAAGTCGGCGGCACCGTCGAAGGCCGAGGCGTTGGCCGTGCGGGCGTGCGCGTACGAGGTGAACACTGCCGGCGAGGACGCGGACACCGCCGCGACCCTGGACGGCCCGAGCGTCTGAGCGAGCAGCAGCGCCCCGTACCCGCCCATGGACCACCCCAGCGCGCTGATCCGGTCCGTCCGCAATCCGAGCCGCCGCAACCGGGGCAGCACCTCCGATGTGATCATCGTAACGGGGTCGTCGCCTGAGGCCCGCCGATGCCAGTAGGTGTCCCCTCCGTCCACGCCCACCAGCGCGAACGGCGGCACACCGCCGGCGGCCACCAGATACCGGTCCAGATGCAGACCCAGCATCGAGTGCGCGTTTCCGCCGAGGCCGTGCATGACCACCACCACGGGGAGCCCCCGCAGAGACCCCGGCGGGGCGGCCAGGACCATCGAGACCTCGCGCCCCCGGGCGGCGGACCGGAACGAGGACTCCTGGATCTGAGCCCGCGCGGCGGGCACCGGAGGGTTGGAACCGCACCGCCCCAGGGATCGGTCCAGGGCGATCCGGCCGGGGAGCACATCGGCCTCTACGA
The DNA here is from genome assembly GCA_025964615.1 of Actinomycetes bacterium. GTDB lineage: Bacteria > Actinomycetota > Actinomycetes > Streptosporangiales > Streptosporangiaceae > RYN-227. The sequence continues at coordinate 2,856 of JAOPYM010000009.1, read as the reverse complement.
GCTCATAGGCACCGCCCGTCGCGACGGCGAGAGCACCGAGAGCGCCGCCGAGCAGGACTGTTCGCCGGGATAGACCGCGCATGGTGGTGGATCATGGCACATTGGGAACATGCGCCGCAGCCCCAATCCCGGGCTGACGGACCAATGGCCGATAGGGTTCGACGACGGCCGGCTGAGGCAGACCAGGCAGCGTACGTGGGGACGGGCTCCTCACGGGGGAGGACGAGGAGAGACCGCGCGTGTACCTGAAGAGCCTGACGCTGCGCGGTTTCAAGTCCTTTGCGTCCTCGACCACCCTGCGCTTCGAGCCGGGGATCACCGCGGTCGTCGGCCCCAACGGCTCCGGAAAGTCCAACGTCGTGGACGCGCTCGCCTGGGTGATGGGCGAGCAGGGCGCCAAGTCGCTGCGCGGCGGCAAGATGGAGGACGTCATCTTCGCCGGTACCGCCAGCAGGCCGCCGCTGGGCCGGGCGGAGGTGGTCCTCACCATCGACAACTCCGACGGCGCGCTGCCGATCGACTACACCGAGGTGACGATCAGCCGGCTGATGTTCCGGTCGGGGCAGAGTGAGTACGCAATCAACGGCGACCCCTGCCGGCTGCTCGATGTGCAGGAACTGCTGTCGGACTCCGGCATCGGCAGAGAGATGCACGTCATCATCGGGCAGGGCCAGCTCGACGCCGCCCTGAACTCGGGACCCGAGGGCCGCCGCGCGGTCATCGAGGAGGCCGCGGGTGTGCTCAAACACCGCAAGCGCAAGGAGAAGGCACTCCGCAAGCTCGACGCCATGCAGGCCAACCTGACCCGGGTCGAGGACCTCACCACCGAGCTCAGGCGCCAGCTCAAGCCGCTTGGCAGGCAGGCCGAGATCGCCCGCAAGGCCGCCGTGATCCAGGCCGACCTGCGCGATTCGCGGCTCCGGCTGCTCGCCGACGACCTGCTGACCCTCCGCGACCGGTTCGAGGCGGAGGCCGCCGACGAGGCCGCCGTCAAGGAACGCCGGATCCAGACCGAGGCGGCCCTGCACGAGGCCCAGGAACGCGAGACCGGCCTGGAGGCCGATGCCGAGGCCGAGGCGCCGAGGCTCGCGCAGGTCCAGGACACCTGGTTCCGGCTCTCCTCCCTCAAGGAACGGATCAAGGCCGTCGGGGACCTCGCCACCGAGAGGCACCGCAACGCGGTGGAGGCAGGCGAGGAGGACCGGCGCGGTCGCGATCCCGAGGACATGGAACGCGAGGCCGGGGAGATCCGCGAGGCCGAGGAACGGCTGCGCGCGGAGCTCGAAGAGGCCGAGTACGGGCTGGCCGACGCCGTCGAGGAGCGCAAGGAGGGCGAGAATGCGCTCCAGGAGGAGGAGCGCAGGCTGCAGGCCGCCGGTCGCTCCGCAGCCGCCCGCAGGGATGCACTGGCCAGGATGCGCGGCCAGGCCGGTGCACTGAGCAGCAAGGCACAGGCCGGTGAGTCCGAGATCGGCCGGCTGACCGAGGCCCGCCGGGAGGCCGAGCAGCGCGCCGCCGCCGCGCAGGAGGAGTACGGCTCGTACGAGAGCGAGGCCGTCGCCGACCCCGAGCTCGCCGCCGAGCACGAGACCGCACAGGAGGCCCTCGCGGCGGCCAAGGAGGCCGCCGAGGAGATCCGCCAGGCGGTGGACAGGCCGAAGCACGCGCTCCGCGCGGCCAAGGACGCCGTCACCAGGGCCCGGGCCGAGGACCAGGCGGCGCAGAAGGCCGTGGCCGCGTTGCAGGCCAGGATCGAGGCCCTGGAACTCACGCTCGGCAGTGCCGCCGACGGCGGACAGACCCTGCTCGGCGCCGGCCTGGACGGAGTGCTGGGCACGATGGCCGCGCTGCTGACCGTACGGCCCGGCTATGAGAACGCCGTGGCAGCCGCGCTCGGATCGGCGGCCGAGGCGATCGCGGTCGGCTCCCTTGAGGTCGCCGAGGCCGCGCTGGCCCTGCTGCGGGCCAGGGACGCGGGCAAGGCGGGCCTGGTCGTCGGCGGCGGGCCGGTGAAGGACCACCCGAGGATCCCGGGCGTCGAGTACCTCGCGGACGTCATCACCGTGCCCGACGCCGTACGGCCCGCCCTCTGCCACCTGCTGGCCGACCTCGCCATCGCCGGGAACCTGGCCGAGGCCAGGGAACTCGTCGCGCGCGAACCAGGGCTGCGGGCGGTCACCAGGGACGGCGACCTGCTTGGCGCGCACTGGGCGCAGAGCGGCGGTAACGGCGGCGCGGGGCCTCTGCAGATGCGGGCCACCCTGGACCAGGCCACCGAGGACCTGGCCGCCGCGCACACCCGTGCGGAACTCGGCGCCGAGGCGCTGACCGGGGCGGCCGAGTCGGAGCAGACGGCTCAGCTGGCATTGGACGAGGCGCAGGCCGCGGTCGGCCAGGCCCAGGGCGGCGTCAACCAGGCCCAGTCGGCGCTGGATCGGGTACGGGCCCGGTTGCGCGAGGCCGACGCCCAGGCGGCCCAGGAGGCCAAGCACGCGGCCCGTCTGGAGGCCGCGGTGCGGGCCGCCGCGGGCGAGGCCGAGCGGCTGACCAAGGCCATCGACGCCGCGGCGCACTCTCGCGAACAGGACATGCAGGCCCTCTTCGACATCGAGGAGCGGCTGGCCGAGGCGGAGGCCGCCGCTGAGGTCGCCGACGAGGCCGGTGAGGACACCGACCGCAGGGACGTGCTGAACCAGCGCTGCCAGGAGCTCCGGGCCGCCGAGATGGAGTCGCGCCTGACGGTCCGTACCGCCGAGGAGCGGGTCAAGGCCATCACCGGGCGGGCCGACGCGCTGGAGCGGGGCGCCCGCCACGAGCGGGAGGAGCGGGCCCGCGCGATCGCCCGCAGGCGGCGCC